>JAMCVT010000076.1 GCA_023475565.1 Actinomycetota bacterium | reverse complement strand
TCGGGGAAGAGCGACTCACTGATGCGTTACTTGACCGCCTAACACACCAATGCCACATACTGCTTATGAACGGTGAGAGCTATCGCTTTCGCCAGTGTATGAAACGGCAGGAAGAGGGGGTGACAAACACCCAAACTGATTAACGGGCTATGGAATGCCGCTCATATGGGCTTATGAACAGGATTTGTAGCTCTTTGAGGAAAAACATAATATTTTATCAAGATGCTCTTGTCCGATGGACAAATTTTTTACCCCAAGGTGGTAAACTTTTTCGTGATCACAGTGGTAAACTTTTCAGTTGACAAACACAATAGATGAACAACGAAAAATCTCAGACATATCAATGCCTGAGATTCATATCATCATAGGTACTCATTAGGACAATGCGCTCTACCAAACTGAGCTGCATCCCGTAAGTCTTGACATACCGCAAATAAATTTATGCAATAAATGCTCCTGAAAGTCAAGAGTATAAAACTGGCGAGTATTACGTAACTGCCATAAAGAACCAGATTATCATGCCGGCCTCCACCATAAGCTTCAATACCATCCCGCCCGCCATGCCCAGTATGGTCCCCATACCGGACCGCACAGCCGTGGCAAAGGGCTTTTGAACAATAAGCTCTCCGGTCACCGCCCCCACAAAGGGCCCGAAAACTATACCCAGCGGCCCCAGTAAGATTATCCCCAGCACCAGGCCGGCCAGACTGCCCCATACGGCGAACCGGGAACCGCCATACCGCCTGACACCCCAGACTGCTGCCGCATAGTCAATAAAAAACACCAGCCCCACAGCCAGAGCCTGACCGATAAAAAACCACAGAGTCAGCCTCTCAAAGCCGGCGATAAGCCCGAATACCAGCATACCCAGCCAGATAAGCGGAGCGCCCGGCAGGGCCGGCAAAATAGTTCCCGCCAGGCCGGCGGCAAAGAACAAAACCGCCAGGACGAACCCCAGAAAAGTCATATTATATCCCTCCAGGTGGTTACTCTATTATATTGTACATCAGTTGAAATTGCTTTTTTATACTATTTATTCTCCCTTCGACAACTTATTCTATTATTCCGGCAGCCAGCCTATTTTAAAACGGCAGTCCCGCCTCGGGGCATTGACAGTGAGTACAGGCTGAAATATGATTTTTATACTAATCTTTGCCTGAAAGGATCGGTACAATAAAAAACGCCCTGATGGGCGTTGCCGTCTTGGCAGACGGCGGAATCCAGAATCCAGAAGTCAGAATCCAGAATTTTAAGCATTCATCTAAAGGAATATCTTTCTGTTGGGAGTACAGTAGTGCCCTGGCCCTGCAGAACTCCACCTACCTTTACTTCAGGCAGATGAACCTCATATTTGGCAGCGCCCAGGCCCTTATTCTGGTAGTGCTTATATTTATAACAGCCATAAAACCCTGGGGAGGTCGGGGAAAAAAATAACCGCCTTCACATAAAGCCACAGCTCACAGAGATTTATAAGACCGACTAATCAGCCTTATTTAGCTTGTAAGTAATACCTCAAACCATTCTGGCTTCTGGCTCCTGTATTCCGACCGGAAAGCAGTGCCTGTCAGCGTTCTCTCCCTCCTGTCTCCTTACAGTCCTCCCGGCACTCTTTGCAGCGTCCACTGCAGGACCCCATTTTTAGAGACGGCTCAAAACACCTGGGGCACCTGGTTTCTCCAGAGAAAGGAAACTTATAGCCGCACCTGACACAGATTATCTCCAATTTCTTTTCCATTATAATTGCACCTTCACATTGATTGGTTTTCAAGAACAGTCTTCTTTCTGTACCTTGCTGCAACCCTGCACAAGAGGACCACCGCAGCGGTAAAAGCACCGAAGACAGCTGCTGTATACAAAACCCTGCCGCCGGAAATATGGCCCAGCAGGCCGTACAGCCTGTTAATCAGCCCACCGGTGAAAAATGCCGCCACTATACTGCTTACCCATATCCAGGTCCCCTCGGACCGCTTCCTCTCCTTGAAAATTACCATTATGGAGGCTATGCAGGGAACGAAAAGAGTTATTGTTATCAGGGCCACCACCGCCTGGATGTTTGTCAGCGCCAGGCTGTTCAGCCCCGCAGCCCCGAAATCTCTCCTTATTATCCCCATTACAAAGGCGGTGGCGGCCTCTCCGGGCAGTCCCAGCCAGCCTGCAGTGAGGGGCCGCAGCCCCGACTGGATTAATTCAAGCAGCCCGCTCAGCTGTAAAAAGCTTATAATAAGCGAGCCCAGCGCAAATAAAGGGGCGGCCTCCCTTAAAAAGCCAATTGTCTTTAGGGCGGTTTTCCTTAAGACATTGGAGATTCTGGGCACCCTCAGGGTGGGCAGGTCGATCAGTAGGTCGGAGGACTTCCCCGGGAGAATGGTGCTCAGTATGGTTCCGGCCGCCACCATCACCGAAAAGATCACCACGCAGTAAAGCAGCACGTATTCAGGCCCCAGGCCCGCCAGTATACCGGCAATTACCCCCAGTTGGGCCGAGCAGGGAATGGTAAGCCCCAAAAGGAATATGGCTATTTTTTTCTCCCTGTCGGTACCCAGAAGACGGGTTGTCACGGTGGCCATGGTCACACAGCCAAAGCCCAGTATGATTGGGATCACTCCCCGGCCGTTAAGCCCTATGCCGCTCAGCAGGCGGTCCACCAGAGTGGCCACCCTGGGCAGATAGCCGGTGTCCTCGTATAAGGAGAGCATAAGGTAAAACCCTGCCACCAGGGGAAGCAAAAGCCCCAGCAGGTAGCTTACGGTCATTGTGAAAAGGCCAAATTCCCCGGCCAGAATCTGGCCGGCCGCCGAGTTAAGGGGAACAGCCAGAGAGACCAGCTTTCTCACCAGGGGCTCGTAATAGCCCAGCATTAACGTGCCCTCGGTAAAGCCCACAACAGTCCCGGCTATAATGACCCCCACCACCTTGTACATTATCCAGAGACTTAAGGCCAGTATAGGCACCCCGGTGGCAGGACGCAGCATCAGGCGGCCCAGACGGGTGGCCAATCCCGCCCCCCGGTCTGTTTCGCTGACCACCTGGTTATATATTTGGTTGATATATTCCCGCCTCATACTGTATATCCGGTCCCTTGCCCCGGTTAGCCCGGCCCCGTAGCGGCCGGTTATCTCCCGGTCGTCCTCGGCCATCAGCAGGGCATCCCTTGACGACTCCGCAGAACCGGGCAGATACTCTTCCAGGCCGGGGGTTTTAACACCCTGCAGGGCATGGTATATATTTTCCTTAAGGCTGTCCAGGCCCCTGCCGGTGACAGCCACCGTGGGAACCACCGGCACCCCCAGAAGGCGGCTCAGCCTGCCGTCATCTACTGTTATGCCCATCTTCCCGGCCTCATCCACCATATTCAGCGCCACCACCACGGGTATCCCGGCGTCAATCACCTGCTGGGTCAGAAAAAGATCCCTCTCCAGGTGAGTGGCCGAAACAACGTTTATCACTATATCGGCGGATAGTATTATGTCCCGGGCCACCCTCTCCTCATCGTTAAAAGATGATATTCCGTAAACACCAGGCGTGTCCATAACAATGTCTCCCCCGAACCTGCCGCTGGAGATTTCCAGGGTGGTTTAAAGCAGTGCAGGTAAGTCGGCGTATATGCCGGTCAGCTTGAAAAAGAATACCGATTTCCCGGTATTGGGGTTGCCGGCCAGGACAATTTTTTTGGCCCCGCCTGGTATGTCCCGGCACTGTGTTCCTCCCCCGTGGCAGCTTGACATATCTAACACTCCTTCTAATATAGACTAAGTACTCTCTATGCCGGCTCCACCGTTATTCTTCCGGCCAAGCCCCTGCCTATCGCTATTTCCTGCCTGTTTTTGCTTATTACCACCGGGCCTGCCGGTATAATCCCGGCGCAGGTCACTACCTCCCCTTCTCCAATGCCGAACCTGACCGCCTGGGATTTTACCGTTTCCCCGGGCAGGGACACAATCCTGAATTTTTGTCCTCTTTTCATTCCATCCATGGTCATTACAGACGCCTCCTGATTTTGATATTCATTATCACTGGACTTGCAAATATTTGCAACTGATAATCATTCTCATAATGATTATATTACTCACCCTTCCTTCTGTCAATGGATAAAAGAAAAATGCGGGGAGCACCCGCATTGTTTTATATTGCTGTTTTGGTTATTCACAGGTTTCGCACCCGGCGTCCTCCTCGGCCTCGCAGGCCGTGGAACCGCAGGGGCCGCAGCTATCCTGAACGTCAACCTCCTGCTTGGGGCAGCTGTCCAGTGTTTGCCTTTTTTCCCTGGCTGTCATTAAAATCACCTCCGGGGATTATTCTGCCCGGAATAGTGTTTTTAATGCCGGCTTTTATATATACCATTAATTTACATTTATACCATTTATTAATTCCAGTAGCTTCTTTCCGCAGTCAGAAGCATTTTTTTTAAGTGTTTCTATATCTTCCGCGCCGGCATTGTTTATATGCAGCCCCGCAGCAACGCTGACCGGGCAGCCGGTTGACCGGGCCAGCATCTCGGCCAGCGGCCTGGCGGCCTCGTCATCCTTGTGCCCCACCAGGGGCAGTGTGGAACTGGTACAGCTGATCCTTCCGGAATCGTCCAGGCTCGGCCTGGGCACCGAGAGCACCACCGCCCCCAGGTGAGGTTCTTCCCCTCCCACCAGGGCACATATTATTCCCTTCTCGGTAACAGTGGCCGTCAGCACCACCCTGTGCCTGCCGCTGCCTCTTTCCACAGTGACCTGCCTCATAATCCACCCCCATGAGAATTATTTTTGAAAGTGTGGTTTTTCGACTGCGTTTCCAGTCGGGCTGTGATAATCTATAGAAAATACATATATTAACATTGCAGGAGGTATCTTACTGTGAGTAATAGGCCTTCCGATAATAATTATATACCGCCGACTTACCTGCACTGCTTTAAATACCATCTTTCCCGGACCGGGCGGGGAGACGTAAAAGAAAGGGACAAAAAGATGCTGCAGTATATCAGGTGCCTACAGCAGTCACGGAACAAGAACGTTATTTTCAGCGTTTTCCGGGCCATCCTGCCCGGAATAAGGTTTTATTCCCGAAGCCGGTGAGCGCAGGCCGTAAGTCGAAGCCCCTGTACTGGGCCGCCACCTTGAATACCTCTCCCATTCCCCCGGGCATCACCAGCTGTTTTACCGCCGCCACATTTTTAACATAGCCCGGGTCGAACTTCAGGGCCGGGTCAGGGGGGCTGAGGTACCCCATAATGCCCATGTTCATCAGAAAGCGCGACTGCGTTGTGTACCCGGCCTCCTCCAGCCCTTCCTCCCGGCCCCAGGTCATGAGGGCGGTAAAATTGACGTGGGCGGTTATATCACTGGCGCCGGGCTCTTCATACAGACTATCCTCAATTCTATGGCTGCGGAAAGACCTTATGGTGCCCCCGGGCCTGTCAGGGGTGTACAGTCCGGCGGAGGTATCCCCGTAGTCAATTGTAACCACAAAGCCGCGGCCCAGTACCCGGGCCACCTCTTTAACCCAGCAGCGCACAGCCAGGTTTATCTCTATGGACTGCCCCTCCTCCAGTTCAATATCAAAATAGGATATGTATTCCGCCAGATCGGGTGTTGACAGCCGGCCTGCAAACTCATTCAGCTTTTCCCCCTCACAGGTCACCCATATCTCCTTCAAATCCCCGTCTTCCATTATCACCCTGTGCACCGGAAAGGCGTCCAGCAGCTCATTGGAAAAAATGCACCCGGTTAGCTGCCCCCTGTCAATCTCCTCCAGCCCGTCCAGCCATTCCATACCACAGCCGGGGCAGCCGGCCCCGGAAAGATTTTTTTCCTGGAGCCTCTTCATAGAGGGGCTTTTCTCTATGATCAGGTAGCTCAGGGCGCTGTTGAAATCTCCATGCCTGCCGGCTATGTAATCCAGCATGTCCCTGGCCAGGCTGCCCTTGCCGGCTCCCTGTTCCAGCACCGTCCAGCGGGACGGGCGGCCCGCTGCCTCCCACATCTCCACCAGCTGGTCGGCCAGCGCCCTCCCGAACAGCGGGCTTACATCCGGGCTGGTGTAAAAATCCCCCCCGGCGCCTATTTTTTCCCCGCCCCTCATATAGTAGCCCTCTTCGGGATGATAGAGGGCCATGTCCATATAACGGGCAAAGGTGACCGGTCCACTTTTTTTTATCTCTTTTATAATGCCGTTCCCTGTCTTTAACAGATCCATGGGTCATCCTCCGTAAATGGGAAAGATATTTATAACAAAATATTACCCTTGTCCCAAATTAAAGATATAATAAATATAGCCCGTATTCTAATATAGGGAGGTTGTTTTTAATGTTTCCAGTATCTGTGGCCCGCGGCAGAACCATGATAGGCCGGCTTAAAAAGGGTGACGACCTTTTAAAATCCCTGTGCACACTATGCAATGAAGCGAATATCCGGCTTGGCAAAATACAGGCTATTGGTGCGGTAAGTAAGGCCGTGGTCGGATTCTACCTTCAGGAACCAAGAGAGTATGTGTCTTTCGACTATAACTACCACCAGGAAATAATAAGCCTCCAGGGCAATGTGTCCATCAATAACGGGATACCTGAAATTCACGCTCATACGGCCCTCTCGGACGGCCAGGGAAAACTTTACGGCGGACACCTCATGGAGGGCACCATAGTTTTTTCGTGCGAGTACATCATCAACGAATACATACCGGAAATGGCGGATGTTATGGAAGACTCCCAGGACAACACCTTCACCCGCTCACTGGATGAGGAAACCGGACTTTTCCTGTGGCCCAAGGAAAGGATTGCCCCCTAAGCTCAAGGGCATTACTATCCCTTCATTTCCCGGCCGGGAACCCGGACATCGCCCACCCGTCTGGTGACCTTTTCCCGGTCAAAGTACTCCAGCAGGGGAAGGGCGTACTTTCTTGAGGTATTTAAAAGGTCCCTGAATTCACCGACCGTGATTTCACCCCGGGAATGAAAGAATCCGGCCAGCCTTTTTTTGGCTTCCTCCAGGGACGATGAGTGACAGTAAATATCTTCCGCAACCTTGACAAGGGCACCCTTCCTGACCAGTAAGCGCAGAACCTCGGCTGCCAGGCCCTCGTCCAGGCCGTGACCGGCCGCAGCCTCTTTCCAGGAGGGCGGCTGCATGGCGGAATTAGTGTATTTGGACTCCAGTGAGATAATTTTCTTCTTTAATTCAGGCCCCGGCTCAAATACATAGCCGGGGTCCGCTACTGTGGCTGTGCCTGCCGCCACAATCCCGTCAGACTCCAGGCTGTGCAGCAGAAGCTGGAACTGCTTGGCATTAAGCCCGCCAAATTTTCTTGAGCGCAGCTCCTCCTTGGGGAAGCCCTCCCGCAGGGGGAACTGCCTGTGGTACTTCTGCAGAAGAGCCCTGGTCTCATCCGACCACTTTTGGTACTGGCCGGCACTCAGATAATACACCTGTCCCTCTCCTTCTATACGGCGGACAGCGCCCTGACTCTCCAGTTCCCCCAGGGCCTTCCCGGCCTCATCCTCACTAACTCCCGCAGCCCTTGCTATATCCCCGGCCGGGGTCATGTCCCTTCTGCCGCCCAGTGCCTGTTGGACAAGCTCCCCGGGGGTCCCCTTCTCCCTGGTGGCTATGGACTCTATTATATCCTTTTTGAACCTCTTGTGCTTTTGGGGGACGGTGTCGATAACACTCCCTCCCCCGATGGTTCTCATGGGGGAATAGGATCTTATCACAAACCTGTCACCCTTGGCGGCCACAGCCTTTTCCTCCAGCTCCAGCTGGGCATAGGCCCACTTCCCGGGATCCAGCCCGTCTTCCTGTAAAAGTATAACCCTGCCGAAAATCTCGGCGGTGCCCAGGTAAAGCCTCACCCTGGCCCTGTTTTTCAGCGCCCTGGCGCTGCCCAGCAGCTGCAGCCGGACATCCATCCGGTAGGTGGGTTTTAAGTGACCCGGGGCGGCCACCACGCTGCCCCGGTGGATCTGCTCAACTTCCACCCCGGTAATGTTAAGGGCCGCCCTCTGCCCGGCCCCTACCCTGTCTACCTTGTGTCCGTGCACATGAATATTCCGAATCCTTGAGCTTATCCCCCGGGGCAGTATTTCCACCGGGTCCCCGGTGCCGGCGCTGCCGGAAATAATGGTGCCGGTAACCACCGTGCCAAACCCGGTAACAGAGAATACCCTGTCCACCGGCAGCCTTAAGGGGCCATCGGCCACCATCTTCTCCACCCGTCCGGCCATCTCGGCCAGGGTATTTTTAAGCGTTTCAATACCACCGCCGGTTACCGATGATACCTCTATCAGCGGGGCCCCCTCAAGCACCGTCCCCTTAAGGAAATCCCTTACCTCTTCCTTAACCAGGGCAATCCAGTCGCTGTCCACGGCGTCGGTCTTGGTCAGGGCCACCACCCCGTGCTTCACCTGCAGCAGCTGTATAATATCCAGGTGTTCCCTGGTCTGGGGCATAACACCCTCGTCGGAGGCTATCACCAGTATGACCATGTCTATACCGCCCACTCCGGCCAGCATGTTCTTTATAAATCTTTCATGCCCCGGCACATCAACAATGCCGGCCCTTTTCCCTCCGGGAAGGTCCAGAAAGGCAAACCCCAGCTCAATGGAAATGCCCCTTTCCCTTTCTTCTTTAAGCCGGTCGGTGTCAAGCCCGGTGAGCGCCTTTACCAGCATTGTTTTCCCGTGGTCCACGTGCCCGGCAGTGCCTATTATAATGCCCTTCAATACTATCCCCTCCTGCTTATTGCCGAGGCCAGCGCACCCGCCAGGATTATGTCTTCATCCTTCAAAATGGTCCTGGGGTCCAGCAGCAGACGGTCGTCCTGAACCCTGCCCACTACAGCCGGGTCCCCCTCCCTGAGCCTTACCGACAGGTCTTCCACGGTCATGTCCAGGGGTTTTACCGATACCAGCCAGCCTGGCAGACCGGCGGTAGGCATGGCCCCGCCTCCCACCGCAGAGCTTCCCTTCCCGGCCTCAATGGCAGCCCTTCCCCCGGCGGCGTCTTCCAGCAGTGCCTTGAGAGCCAGGGCCCTTTCCTTCAACAGGCCCTCATCCGCAGTGATCATACGCAGGGAGGGTATGTTCTGCAGCATTCTCCCGGTATCCAGATATTCCCTAAGGGTGGCCTCCAGAGCCGCCACCGTCATCTTGTCTATTCTTACCGCCCGGGTCATTGGACTCTTTTTCATCCGGTCCAGTATTTCTTTTTTACCGGCAATGATGCCGGCCTGGGGGCCGCCCAAAAGCTTGTCGCCGGAAAAGGTGACCACATCGGCCCCGGCCTCTATGGTCTGCTGCACGGTGGGCTCCGGGGGCAGTCCCAGTACATCCATATTGACAAGGGAGCCGCTGCCCAGGTCGCTCATTACCGGCAGCCCGGCCTCCCTGCCCATCTCCGCCAGCTCGCCCACCGATGTTTCTCTGGTAAAGCCCACTATTTTGTAATTGCTGGTATGCACATGCAGCAGCAGGGCTGTGCTTTCATTTATCGCCTTTTTATAATCATCAGGGTGCGTTTTGTTGGTGGCCCCCACTTCCCTCAATACCGCGCCGCTCTGCTCCATAACCTCGGGAATGCGGAAAGACCCTCCTATTTCCACCAGCTGGCCCCGGGACACGATAACCTCCCTTCCCCGGGCCAGGGTGCTGAGCGCCAGTAATACCGCAGCGGCGTTGTTGTTTACCACCAGCGCGGCCTGGGCGCCGGTCAGCCTGCAGATCAGTCCCTCCACCGGGTCATAACGGGATCCCCTTTTACCGCTTTCCAGGTTAAGCTCCAGATTGCTGTAGCCGGATGCCGCCATCTGTACAGCCTCTATGGCCGAGGGGGATAAAACAGCCCTCCCCAGGTTGGTGTGCAGCACCACTCCGGTGGCGTTAATAACCCTCCTGAGATTGGGTCTGGTCAGCCTCTTCAGCGCTGCCGCTACCCGGGCGGACAGTTCCTCCGGTTTTAGCCGTCCCGGCTCTTTTCCCCCATTCAGTATTGACTGCCTTATCCCCTCCAGGGCGCCTCTCACCGCCTCCACCACCAGTTCCCTCGGATACAGGGCGGTAAGCCCGTCTATGGACGTTATCTTCATAACCTCATCGACCTTGGGTATATCCCTTAAGAGCGCCTTTTTATCCGACATTCCGCTTCCTCCGGTTTCTTTCGCTCCCGGACTTTACAGTCCCCCGTTAACCTCTGTCATAGGCCGGGATTTATCGGTTTTCTTTCATAAATACTGACGACATGGTAATATAAAATAGCGGCCGCGTCAATCACCACATTAATATAGTATTATAAACGGTGAAAAACATTTGGAATTAAAAGATAGTATTGTTTACATCATATCAGCCTATAAGTACCCGGGGCTATACATTCTTTTTATTATAGACACCCTGGGGGTCTTTCTGCCCACCAAAACTATTCTCACCTTTACCGGGGTTCTTGTCCAGCAGGGATATCTGGCCTTCTTTCCCCTTTTTATTTCTGCTTTCCTGGGAAGCCTTACCGGTTACTGCATAAGCTTTACCATAGGCCTTAAGCTGGGTAAGCCCTTCATCCTGAAGTACGGCTGGCGCCTGCATATTACCGGCCCACGGCTGGAGAGTGCTGAGAGGTGGTTTGACAAATACGGCCCGGCCTTTATAATGGCGGCCTACTTCATACCCGGGGTGAGGCATATCACCCCGTACCTGGCGGGTATATCCGGGATGCCCTTTTCGAGGACGTTATTTTTTGCCTCCCTGGGGGCTGCGGTGTGGATATCCACCTTTGTCAGCCTGGGCAGATTTTTCGGGGAAAACCTGCCCCTTATAATCAGCCTGGCGGACAGCTACCGCTATGAGGCCCTGTCTCTGGCCGGCCTGGCAATTATGGGCATTTTAACATTTAAATTCTGTACCGGCAAAAAGAAAAAGAGCTGACCATAGCTCAATACTTATACTGAAATTCTTATTCAAGTTTATCAAAATTCCCTCACTACCTTATAAAGGGTGGTCCTCTGGGCCGGTCTGAAGCCGGCGTCCCTTATGGACCTTATTATCTCGTCCAGGGGCACCCGGTAGGTTACCCCGGCCGCCCGGACCACATTCTCCTCCAGCATGGTGCTGCCGAAGTCATTGGCCCCGAAGGATAGTGCCACCTGGGCCAGCTTGGCCCCCTGGGTCACCCAGGACGCCTGAATGTTTTTCACATTGTCCAGCAGTATTCTGGACACCGCCAGGGTCTTCAGGTACTCCACCCCGGTGGAGGCCCTGCCTCCCAGGCTGGTGTTGCCCGGCTGAAAGCTCCAGGGAATGAAGGCGGAAAACCCCCCGGTTTGATCCTGGGCGTCCCGCACCCTGATCATATGGAGAATCCTCTCCTCTACACTTTCCACATGCCCGAACATCATGGTGGCGGTAGTGCTCATGCCCTGCCGGTGCGCCTCCAGCATTACCTCCATCCACTGCTGCCAGGAAACCTTGTGGGGACTGACCAGCCGCCTGACCCTGTCTACCAGTATCTCGGCGCCGCCCCCCGGGATAGAGTCCAGCCCGGCCTCCCGGAGCCTTTTTATAACCTCACCCGTCGGCAGCCCCGACAGGCCAGCCATGTGGGCCACTTCCGGCGGTGAGAAGGAGTGGATGTGTATGTCGTAGCGCTCCTTTATTGACCTGAGCATATCCAGGAAGAAGTCAAGGCCAAGCCCCGGGTGCATCCCGCCCTGTATCATCACTGCGGTGCCGCCGGCCTCCAGGGTCTCCTCAATCTTCTCATACAGAACATCTTTTGAAATGACATAGGCCCCGGGGTGATCTTCCTCCCGGCAGAAGGCGCAAAATTTGCACTTGCTCACACAAACATTGGTATAATTTATATTTCGGTCTATTATAAAGGTCACAATTTTCCGGGGGTGGATGCGCCGCCTGATCAGATCAGCCGTCCGGCCCAACTGCAGAAGGTCGCACTCCCGATATATCCGCACACCCTCTTCCAGGCTGAGCCGCCGGCCGGACACCGCCTTCTCCAGAAGGCTTCCGGCCTCAGTCATTTTTTTCACCCCATACCTCAAGCTTTGCCCTTTCTTCAATTATCCCGCTCTTGTAGGCATAATCATAAAAAAGAGACAGCGCTCTCCTGTAATTTCGGTTAAAGCCATGCCGTATGGTTTTAAAATATTCCTCCAGAACTGCCTGGGGAAGTCCTGTTTTGTGGTGGGCCTTTTTAACAATGGACTTTCTATGCTCCTTGCCCAGCTCCCTGGAGGCCGCCAGAAGCCTGGAGAGATTTTCAATACTGGCCGGGTTTTCCCGGGCAAAATCCTTTTTTACCGCCCAGACGGCGTACACCATCATCTGGCCGGTGAACTGCTTCCACGCCTCTCCCAGGTCGGTGACGGCCAGTCCGGACCCGTACCCACCCATCTGGTTGTAGGCCTTCATGGCATCGTCCCCTATTAAAAGCGCCCCGTCCGCCACGGCCAGCATTTCATTAAGGCTGGGGCTGTGCGGGACCAGCTCGGCCTCCACGTGAAAGTAATGTTCCAGAAGTATTCTTAACAGCACCACCGATGTGGCCGAAGAAGTGGTGACAGCTATTATCTTGCCCTCCATCTCGGTAACGGGAAATTTGCTGAAAAGCAGTATGCTGGCCACCCTGCCGTCGGCGCTGATGGATATGTCCGGCAGTATAAGGCAGCTGTCGCTGTTTCTTGCATATTCAATTGACGATATAGGCGTGGCCTCAAGCTCACCCTCCAAAAACATGCGGTTAAGCATGGTGGGCGGGCCCTTTACCAGTCTACCGTCAAAATTAAGAAGTCCTTCCTCAAGGGCATGGTATACCGGCAGGCAGTTAAGGTAATCAACCTGTCCCAATCTAATACCCACCTATTAACCCTCCCTGATAATATTGTAAAGAGTGTCCCTCTCCACCGGAATTCTCCCGGCAGCCTTAATCATTCTGACAATTTCTTCCCTGGGCAGCCTCTGGTCGGTCTCGGCCCCGGCATCGTGGACTATTTTTTCCTCCTCCACCGTCCCGTCAAGGTCGTTTACACCGAAGGACAGGGACACCTGGGCGATTTTGGGCCCTATCATTATCCAAAAGGCCTTTATATGGTCGAAATTATCCAGCATCAGCCTGGCCAGCGCCAGCATTTTCAGGTCGTCGTAACCGGTGGAGGAAGATCTTCCCGGCTGGTCCAGCTGGGTGTTTTTGGGGTGGAAGGCCAGGGGTATAAAGGCCAGGAATCCCCCGGTCCGGTCCTGCAGCTCCCGCAGCCGGATGAAGTGGTCAATCCTTTCCTCAAGGGTCTCCACGTGCCCGTACAGCATGGTGGCATTGGTTTTCATCCCCAGGCCGTGGGCGGCCTCATGCACCCCAAGCCACCTGTCGCCGCTTATTTTTTTGGGGCAGACCAGGTCCCTCACCCTTTGTGAAAATACTTCCGCCCCTCCTCCGGGCAGTGAGTCCAGCCCGGCCTCTTTCAGCACCGCTAAAACCTGATCCGCGGTCATGCCGTTGACCCGGGCCAGATAATCTATTTCCACGGCGGTAAAAGATTGGATAATAACCCCGGGCAGCGCCCGGCGAACCCTTTTGAGCATTTCCACGTAATAGTCAAGGGGCAGCTTTTCATTGAGCCCGCCCACAATGTGTATTTCTGTTATGCCGCGGCCCCTGTAGGCCAGGGCCTTGCCTTCTATCTCATCCAGAGTAAGGGTATAGGCCCCCACGTCGGTTTCATCCCTCCCGAAAGCACAGAATTTGCACCTGTTCACACAGATGTTGGTGTGGTTTATGTGCCTGTTCAGGATGTAATATACCCTGTCGCCATGTTTCCTCTGCCTGGCCGTATCGGCCATCCTTCCCACGGCCAGCAGGTCGTCGGACTTTAAAAGCCGCAGCCCGTCTTCCCTGTCCAGCCTTAGCCCGGCCTCCACCCTGGCGGCTATGTCCTCCAGACCGCTGTTTTTATAAAAGTCTATCACCCGGCGTATCCTCCTTCCGCCAACCCAATTCGGTAAGCAATGCCCGGTCATTCTGGATTCTGTATTCTGAATTCCTACCCCTTAGTAGTGCTTATAAGTAATTTACTTCACCAGTATATCCGCCAGGGTAAATATAAAAGTTGATATACTTAGTCCTGCATTGAGGTTAAAAAATGCCATCCCCGATCTGGAAAGATCCTCCGGGCCGATCAGCCGGTGCTGGTAGAAAAGAAGGGCGGCCGCCAGCAGCATCCCTGTGAAATACAGCACCCCCAGGTGAACAGCCAGACCGGCCCCCACAAAAAGTCCGATGGCTGCCACATGGAAGGCCGAGGAAACCTGCAGCCCGGGCTTTATCCCAAACCGGGCGGGTATGGAGTGCACCCCCTCAGCCCGGTCAAAATCAAAGTCATCACAGGCGTAAATTATATCAAATCCGGCCACCCAGAACATCACTCCGGCAGCCAGCAAAAGAGGCGCCGTGTCAAACCTGCCGGCTATGGCCACCCACGCTCCCAGGGGCGCCAGGCCAAGGGCCAGGCCCAGGATCAGGTGACAGAGCCAGGTAAAGCGCTTGGTGTAAGGGTATATAAAAAGCACGGCCAGGGCCACCGGAAAAAGCTTGAAGGCCAGCGGGCTCAGGTTGTAGGCCGAAAACAGCAGCAGCCCGAAGGATACCAGGGTATAGATCCAGACCTCCACCACCGATAGCATCCCCCTGGGGATTGCCCGGCCGGCGGTGCGGGGGTTTTTGGCATCAATGTGCCGGTCAATGATCCTGTTCAGCGACATGGCCGCTGTCCTGGCCCCCGCCATGGCCAGGGTAATCCAGACCAGGTCGTTGGCCGCAGGCACTTTTTTGGCCACCAGCAGGGCCCCTATATAGGCGAAGGGCAGAGCAAAAAGAGTGTGCTCTATCTTAATCATTTCAAAGAATATTTTTAGCTTTTTAAATACCATAGTTCCCCCACTTCTTATCCACCAGCTGCCTTATCTCGGGGGTCATAACAATATCTTCGGGCCATTCCCTGTGGTGACCCTCACCGGGCCCCTTCCTGGTGGCGTCGATACCCATTTTGCCCCCGTAAAAGGGCATTGGGGAAGAGTGGTCCAGCGCGTCCAGAGGCCCTTCCATGATAACCACATCCCGGCGGGCATCGATGTTGTTGAAGGTCCTCCAGGCCACCTCCGAAAGGTTCTGCACGTCAACCTCATGGTCCACCACCACCAGGAGTTTGGAAAGCATCATCAGCCCCATGCCCCACAGGGCGCTCATAACCTTCCTGGCGTGCCCCGGGTAGCTCTTTTTGATGGATACTATAACGCAGTTGTGGAATACCCCCTCCGGGGGCATGTTCATATCCTTTATCTCGGGCAGAATCATGCGGATAAGCGGCAGGAAGATCCTTTCGGTGGCCTTGCCCAGGTAGGCGTCCTCCATGGGAGGCCGGCCCACTATGGTGGCCGGGTACAGGGGGGCCTTCCGCCTGGTCACACAGGTAAGGTGAAAGACAGGGTAGTCATCGGCCAGTGAATAATAGCCGGTATGGTCCCCAAAAGGCCCTTCCAGCCTTTTTTCCAGGGGATCCACGTATCCCTCCAGAACAATTTCCGACTGGGCGGGAACCTCCAGGTCAACAGTCTCACAGCGGACCATTTCCACCGGCTCCTTGCGCAGGAAGCCGGCAAAAAGAATTTCATCTATGTCGTGGGGCAAAGGGGCGGTGGCCGAGTATATTACCGCCGGGTCCGCACCTATGGCAACCGCCACCGGCAGCCTGCGCTCCCGGGGCGAAAGCCTCCTCAGATGTTCCGCGCCGTCCTTGTGGATATGCCAGTGCATGCCTGCAGTCCGGCCGTCGTATACCTGCATCCTGTACATGCCCACATTCCTGTGGCCGCTTTCAGGGTCCCTGGTGAACACCAGGGGCAGGGTGATGAAAGGGCCTCCGTCATCGGGCCAGCACTTCAGCACCGGAATATCCTCCATGGTGGGGCTGTTCTTCATGATAACTTCCTTGCAGGGCCCTGTTTTTACGGTCTTGGGCAGAAAGGAGGACAACTGGGCCAGCTTGGGCAAAGCCTTCAGCTTGTCCATAAAGGACGACGGAAGCTCGGGAGGCTGTAAAAAGCTCATTATTTCACGGCCTATGTCGTCAAGATTGCCCACTCCCAGGGCCAGGCTCATCCTCTCCAGGGAGCCGAAGGCATTGGTCAGCACCGGCATGCTGTAGCCCCGCACATTTTCAAAAAGGAGGGCGGGGCCTCCCTTCTTACACACCCGGTCGGTGATCTCAGTTATTTCCAGGTTGGCGTCAACCTCTGTCTTTATCCTTTTGAGCAGACCTTTTTTCTCAAGATCGCTTACAAACCCGCGCAGGTCCCTGTAGGCCATATTCACACCTCATTCTACGAGGCAGCCTGAAAAGCCCTCGGTAGCGGGGAACCCTTCAAACTGCCTCTTGTAAGTATAAGAAAAGCCTCTTTATTTTATGGGAATAACACCCTCGTGTAACGTAACGATACCTCCGGTCAGATCCTTATAGCCGGCCTCCCAACATCAATTTTATTTCCGACTGGTGCGGGAAGGCTTTATTTTTCACCTCTTTAGCTATTAGCAGACCATTCTCCTGTTTTCCTTGGTCACCCCGCTGAGGTACACCGCCAGGCCCCTCAGGTCCTCCCTGTCTTTACCCGGTTTAAAATATTCGAGTAAGGAAAGGGCCTCATTGAAAAAGGTGTCCGCCCGGTCATACATGTCCATCCCGGCCAGTCCCACAGCCATGCCCAGCGAGAACCCGAACCTGTACAGCTGTTCCTGGGACTCCCTGTCAGCCCCGGCTATTTGCCCGCCCATTTTGCAGCAGCCGGCCATCAGCTCAGCCATCTCAAGCCTTATTATCTCCTGCCTGGAGATGGTGGCGGCCTTTTCCGCGCCCTGGCTTTTAAGCCTTATTATACCTCCTTCATTTATCATGTAGATAATTTCCGAAAGGGGGCCCAGGTATTCCACAATATCCGCGTCGCAGAGGGTGGTGAAAAACCGGCCGTACAGATAATCCCCTACCAGGACAGGGTACTGGCAGCCGTCTCCCGGTTCTATACAGTCACTATCCACCACCTGCTCATCCTCGTTTATATCCCGGTGCAGCATCACAGCCAGGTATATGAACTGAAAAACCTGGGCCAGGGAAATAACCCTATTGGTGACTCCACCGTACATCCTTGCCGCATACAATACAAGGGCGGGGCATAAATCACTGTCCGTATATTTTTCCAGGTGCGAAAAATCTTTTAGGCTGCCGGCTTTTATTCTATAATGCCTGTTCATCCTCTCCCGTACTCTCAAAAGATCCCATTTTATCGGGCAATACACGTCATACAAAAAACTCCCCCCTATTCTCCCCTATTCTCCCCTAAAAAAATATATATTCGAGGCGGGAACATTTTTTCCTCCCCCCGGTCCAAATTTGCTCTGTATAAAGCAATAAGCCCTGCTCCGTATTATATACTGAAGCAAGGCTTGCTAATAGCTGTCCAACCGGGTACTAATAAATATCCCCCCTATTGATTTACGGCAACCGGCGGAACTACCCCGGGAGGTATTATACCTCTCTCGGTTTCCTTCGCCGCCATATGGGTGGCGCAGAAACGCTCGGTAAGGTAGTTGCAGGCATCCCATGGGTTCACTTTTTCACCGCATGTAAACACGTCAACGGCCGCGTAGCCCAGCTCAGGCCACGTGTGAATGGCCAGGTGCGATTCAGAAATCACAACCACACCACTTACCCCTTGAGGACTGAACTTATGAAAAACAAATTCCCTGACCTCGGCACCAGCTTCAAGCGCTGCGTTAACCATTATTGTCTCAACTTTCTTTATGTCGTTCAGGATATCGAATTCGCATCCATAAATCTCAGCCAGAACATGGCGGCCCAAAGGTTTCATTACATTATCTGCCCCCTTTATTAATAACATATGGAATCGGCAAACCCCTTGAATTCAGTGGGTGGCCAATTCCAACCAAATTCAATTTTAGCATAATATCAAAGTTTGTCAACAAAATTTTGGTTTAACTGCCAAACCCTTTTTCACTAACTATTTTACTGTGTTTGAAAGTGTACCCGCCATATCTATAACTACATCGACACGGTCCCCCCTTTCCATGGGCCCTATTCCCGAAGGTGTGCCGGTAAGTATTACATCTCCGGGATCCAGTGTCATGACCCTGGAAATAAAGCTTACCAGCTCCCCGGTCTTGAAAATCAGGTCCGCAGTATTTGATTTCTGTTTCAGCTCTCCGTTGAGGTAAAGGCTAATATCCAGTCTGTCCGGGTCCAGGCCAGTAATAATATACGGCCCCAGCGGAAGAAAGGTGTCAAAAGACTTGGCCCTGGTCCACTGGCCATCCCTGCCCTGCAGGTCCCTGGCTGTAACGTCGTTGGCGCAGGTAACCCCAAGCACGAAGCGGGAGGCCTCCTCAACCGGCACATTTTTACAGCGGGATCCTATGACTATGGCCAGCTCTGCCTCGTAGTCAACTCTGGCGCTCATATCGGGGTATTCGATGAAGTCCCCGGGGCCTATAACCGCGCTGGGAGGCTTTATAAACAGTATAGGCTCCTTAGGCAGCTCCTGCTCCATCTCCCGGGCGTGGCTCCTGTAATTCAGTCCCACGCAAACGGCTTTTCCGGGCACGCAGGGGGCCAGTGCCTTAACCCGGTCCACCCTGTAGGGGGCGCCCGAGGGCTCCGGCCTTGCAAAAGGATGGGTTACCTCATACACCCCGTCTTCTTCCACAATGCCGTAAAATGTTTTGCCGCCGCTGGAAAACCTGCCTATCTTCAAATGATCACTCTCCCCTTTCCTGGAAACTATTAGACCATACCGGCCTATATTCCTTCCAGCTGGTCCAAAACCAGGTAAATAAGCAGTGGAACCCCGAAAATCATGGTTGTGGCCGCCGCCACCACCCCGGAGTCATTGAATATAAAGGCCACTATGCTGCCGGCTATTACTCCCACCAGTCCCTTGAACAGGAAGGGGCGCTTCCCCCTCACCCCTTCCATTACCCCGGGGGGCCTGTAAAAAAGCAGTGCCAGCATCGCCAGGCTGGACAGGAATATCCTGCTCCATATGGTATATTTTATGAGCTTAATGTTTATTTCGGACTTCCTGGTAATTATATTTATCACCTCGTCAAGCCCTCCGGTCATGACCTGGGCCGCAGCCCTGCCGATGTGGGACTGGCACTGGACCGGCCTTCCTGAGTCATACAGGGTCAGCGCCAGCACCACCGCCACCACCGTCGAGGCCACAGCCAGCACCGGACGCCAGCTCAGACTGATGCCGCAGGTGAGCAGAAAAGTAACCAGAAAGGCTGAAGAGGCCGCAATGGTCCCCCCCACATTGGTACCCAGCTGCGGCGCGGCGATAACATAAACAATAAAGGCATATGCCGCCCCGCTGAAGGCTATAAGGAAGCTCCTTCTTTTTTCCAGGTACTGAATAAGCGATGTGGTTCCCACCAGCGCGGATCCAATCAGAACCCCCATGTACTCGTTGCCCAGCCCGTAAAATCTGGCCCCCACCACCGGGTCATAGCTCATTATGGATACCTTCTGCAGGGGCGACCCGGCCAGTATATCAGCTGTAATGACCAGAAAGGTGGCGCTGCTCACCAGTAAAAAAGTGTCAATACCCCATTTTTCACTGATAAATATGAATAAGCATGTTAAAAGGGCAGTAAACAAAACCAGCTTCAAACCCTCCACCGGAATCCCCGCGGCAGGGAAAAGGGTCATCAGCAGGTAGGCCAGGGGAACCGACATGACGGCCAGAAAGAAGGGCTGCAAATACTCTTTTCCCTTTTTTTTCATAAAAATAAAGCCCAGTGAAACTGCCAGAAGGATCAGCTGGAAGAAAACATACCCTTTTTGCAGATATGGCCTGGCCTCATTTACCGACTCTATCACCCGGTACATGCCGACAGCGGTCTCAACCCCGTATTCCCCGGGCACAACCCCGGCCGGCCGGCCGGTAAAAACACCCGTAGAGGAAAGTCCCAGAAAACTCAGTGCCGTGGGAGCTATATCAACGTTCATGATTACCCCCGGCCTCTTGGTAGTGGGGGAAACCAGGAGACCCCGGGGAATATTGCCTCCGCACATTATAACCGGTGACATCTTGTCCCTTTTTTCGCCGTCATCGCCGGGAGTCGGCGAAGCCAGTATTAAAAGATCTTTTTTCAAATCCATACGCCCCATAAGGCCCCCGATGAATTCATCGGACCGCCGGATAACCTCACCCCGCCAGACATTCCAGTGATCCCTGGCCATGTATTCCCGGGAGCCCTGAAGCCTTCCCAGGTCCCCCAGGTCGACGGCTACCAGTCTTACATCCGGCGGAAGCTTTTCATACTCCCTTAAAATACCGCTGTAGTCGGTGCTCTGTCCTCCGGTAAACTCCCTGTCCGGACGAAGCGCATCCCTTCCCACAGAACCGGTGTCCACTATCCCCTCACTGTCCATAGCTATTGACATGACCTGCCTTTTAGGACCCTGGGAGTCATCGGAGTTACCCAGAGCGGCCGTCCGCATGCCGGCCTCATGCAGTATTTCCCCCAGGGCGCCGGGAATCACCGTATAATTCAAAGCTTCATTCATCAGCCTCATCCTGGCAATATCCAGATATACCAGTGATCCTGCCGGAGGTGCCCGTCCGGTTCTGCGAAAATACTCGTCCGCCGCGGTGCCGGCTTCCACCCGGTCAGAGGCCGCCAGACCCTGGGCCGGTGAATTCAGGGCTGCCACAGCGTGGGCCCCCGCCCCTATGGTGGCGTGGGTGTTTTCCGGTGTCACATTCCTCCCGGTGTTTACGTTCATGAGAGCTGTCGCGCCCCCTGCGGCCATGGCGGCCATATTGGGCGGCAGTCCCCCCTCCAGGTCCCTTACCTGCAGATAGTCCATGGTCACCACCACAACCCTGCCCGGAGTGCCCTGGGCGCCAATGGTAAAATTTCCTCCTCCCCGGAAGGCGGGCAGCGCCCCTGTTAGCGCCGGGGCTGCCCCCGAAGCCCTCAAAAGAAAGGCCAGCCCAATCAGAATTACCGTTGAAGCCGCAATCCCCCAAATAGCCCTGCTGCTCAAAGCTACCCCCTATTGTTAAAAAATTTTATTCCCCCGTAAGCCAGCCCATTATAAATGCTGTCTGTATCACCGGCCATTTTCCTGGAATTGAAATGTTTTACCACCCGCTCCCTTCCCTGACCGCCCATCCTCCGCGCTATTTCCTCATCACCGGCAATATATGCTATGGCCCGGGCCAGACCCTCAATGTCCCCCGGATCAACCAGGAGGCCGCTGACACCCTCCTCTATCACTTCGGGTATGCCCCCCACCCTGGTTGAGACCACCGGGCGGCCTGCCGCCATGGCCTCCAGAATGGTCAGCGGAAGCCCCTCGCTGACCGAGGGCAGCACGAACACGTCAAAGCAGGGCATAAGCCTGTCCACGTCCCGCCTCTGGCCGGTGAAAAAGACCCTTCCCGGCAGGTCAAGGTCACTGACCTCCTTTTCCAGTTCCTTTCGCAGCGGCCCGTCTCCCACTATCACAAAGGACAGTTCCTCACCCCGGGCAGAGAGGAGGGAGGCCGCGTTTAGCAAATATTTAAGCCCCTTCTGCGGGGCCAGCCTGGCCACGGTCCCCACCAATTTTCTGCCGGCGGGTATTCCGGTCACCCTTTCCAGGTACTCCCTGTCCGGCCCGGAGCAAAAGGCCTCCGGAGCTATGCCGTTGTATACCGTGACCACCCTTTCAGGCCTGACCCCTTCCCTGTCGATCAATTCCCGGCGCAGCGCCTCGGACACCGCTATTATTCTGGCGGTATAGCCGGCCAGAAATCTTTCCGAGGCCGCAAACAGGCTTACTTTCCATCCTGGCAGGTGGTGGTGGAAGATTGAATTGTGTACCGTCATCACCACCGCCGGCACTCCCGCCAGCAGAGCCGCCGGACGCCCCACCAGCCCGGCCTTGGAACCATGAGCATGAACTATATCCACCCTGCAGTCCCTGAAAAGACAGAACAGCTTTTTGGCCGCCGCCAGATCCCCGGCCAGAGATATATCTCCTTCCAGAGGCAGGGGATAGGTCTTCACCCTTTGGGCAAATTGCCCGGCCATGCCCTCCGGGCAGGCCACCATGTGCTCAAACCTGTTCCGGTCTGATTCCCCCACCAGTGTAAGGAGATGATTTCTTATCCCCCCCTGTGAGGGCCTGATCACGTGCATTACCTTTATCCTGCCCATCCCTGTCCTCCAGTTCCCTTTTAATTGAGACAGATAATAATATTATTTCCAAATTAGTCCCGGATAACCGTAAAAAGGCCGCCCTCCGGGCGGCTAGCCGTCAGCTGTCAGCATTCAGCATTCAGTAATCAGGCCACCTGGCCGCAAATAAGCGTTTCCCAGGGAGAATGAATTACGGCTTTGAAGTTTTTTGTCCCCGGGATTCCGACAAAAGTAAGCGTCAATTAATGCACACCTACAAATGTAAAAGCACTTATAATGTGAGCGTACATACCTGTGTACGGCCCACTCCCCTACCGGGGGAGAGAAGCGTACGGAAACCGCATGGCGCCCACCGAAAAACGGGGGAGTTTTGAGGGGGAACTGTCAACGTATGGGCTGAACAGACTGCCATTCCCCCCGCCATAAGATGGATTAGAGGAAATCACCAATGAGTCGTCTTTTTATATCGGACCATGGAACAAACACATTGCGATTTGATTCTATACATTATACTATTGTTATAACCAATCCAAACACCTCTACAGTATTAGACCGCTAAACAATTCAAATTAAATAAATTGGTATGGTTCAGTGAACATATACTCATTATAAGAGGTGATAATGATGAAAATTTATAGATCTTATTTTGTTTTCATTGTTATCTTTATCTTATTGTTAGTTAGTATAAAATGGTTTATGACAAGCGATATTAAACTTAACAAGGATTGTAACGGTAAAGTTATTGAAGTACAGAATAGGCAGTTTTTTACAATCTCTCTTTCCTCCAATCCTACTACAGGCTATAGTTGGCAAATTGCAAATAATCCCGATCCTGAAATATTGGTTCAGAAAGGACATGATTATAAGTCGGCGTACAACCCAACTAACATGGTTGGTGTGGGTGGAACAGAATACTGGCGTTTTCAGGCGGTTGGTGTAGGTTACACGAAAATTCGTCTTATATATATGCGATCGCATGGAAGTGTTCAAACACTTGGAACATTTTCTGTAGATGTCAGGGTTTCGGAGAGTGTTTCTCCTGTTATTAATATTAAAAATTGGTTTAAACGGCAAAATCCTGGCAAAAAGATGGGTTATATCACAAATTCTTATCTTAGGCAATGTGACCTGCTCCAAGTGTGTGTTTCAAAGAGAGAATAAATATATCTTGTTTTAATTAAAAGAAGATATATTATGAATGAATGAGGTGTTTGAGCTATGACTTTGGTAAAGTGTTTTAATTGCGGAAGAGTCAACAG
>JAMCVT010000113.1 GCA_023475565.1 Actinomycetota bacterium | reverse complement strand
CACGGGGAGGAGCCCTGTGAGGTGTACGCCTCGGTGATCCCCAGTCCGGCTGAGAGGGGCAGGAGAATCAGGGTAACAGCCAGTGCCGTCAGGCCGTCAAACGGCCAGAAGATACAGATAGACAGGATGATGGTAGAGATACCGCACCCGGTGCGGCCGGACGGCGGAACGGCCACCCAGTACCCGCCGCATACCGCCGGCATGGCCTGGGACCACGGTATCTCCGGGTATACCTACGAGTACCTGGTGCCTGAAAAAACCAGCGACGGCTATTGGAGCGATGATGGTGATTACTATGTCAGGGTGACCGGCTACAAGGGCGAGTCCTCCAAACAGTGCCTGGCAAACCTGACGGTGAAGGGGCATGTGCTGGATAGAACGGTGATTAGGACATACGACTGGTAGTGGTGCCGGGACCGGTGATTTTGAGGCGGAACAGCAAAAAACGGGGGGTGATATTAAATGGTCAGCGCTATGCCCATAGCCCTGTTTACCGCTATAGCCATAGTGCTGGCGGCGGTGGGAATTGATCTGGGCAGGAGAAACAGATTCACGCCTGCCTCCGCCATTGTGAGGCAGGCCCCCTCAGCCATTGGGGCCGCCGCCCTGAGCAGTGGCCTTAAATCCCTGCTGCCGCTGGTAATGGTGGCTTTCCCGGAGGACGTCAGGGTGCAGACCGGGCGCAGGCTTAACTGGGGCGGGGTGGAAAGCGTCACGGCTGCGGAATTCCTGGCCCTCAAGCTGGCCGCCGCCGCGTGCATAACCGTGGCTGGCATGTTGGCGGTGGCGATGCTGGGCGTACCGTTTATGTGGTCTCTGTTGCTGGCCGGGGTTGGATATATGCTTCCCGACCTGTGGCTGCAGTCCAGGGTGTCCGGCAGGCAGAAGCAGATCCGCAGAGACATGATGGAGTTTGCTACTCTGTTCGCTGTGGTGCTTCGGGCCGGTGGAGACATGTACGGGGCGCTGCAGCAGGTGGGGAGGTGGTTCGGCGGTGAGATGGGCAGGGAGGTGGCGAGGGCGGCCCACGACGTGGCCACCGGCAAGCGCCGGTCGGAAGCGCTGATGGACATGGCGGACCGGTGCGGGGTGGACGAGCTCACCCAGCTCGTGCAGGTGATACTGCAGGCCGGCCGCTACGGCACCCCCATTGCCGACGCCGTGCACCAGCACGCCGCCCAGGTCAGGGTGATGCGCCGGTACGCGGCCGAGAAACTGGCCAACGAGGCGGTGGTGAAGATGACCCTGCCCATGCTCCTGTTTCTGGTGGGGCCGTTGATGGTCCTGCTGGCTTACCCGGGCATACAGCAGTTTGTAAAAATACTGAAATAGGAGGGATGAGATATGAGGGGTCTTATCAGCAACCAGAGCGGCGCCACCCTCATAGAGTATGTAGGTTTGGCCGTGCTGATACTCCTTGGCATCTGGGTGGCGGCCACACAGCTGGCGGGGGGTATCAGCAACAGGCTGGGGGATATAAAAAACAAGATTGGCATGTAAGGATGGGCTTTTCACCTGTCCTGAGATTGTTGACAAGCCCCGGGGTTTTTTGCTCCGGGGTTTTAATTTGCTTAATGCCGTAAACTCCAATATCGTTTATCCTGTGAGGTAATTCGTTATGTAGCGGTCGAGCTTTCTTTGATTATGGATTTCCGGACTTATTAGTTTTCATTTCCAGTGCTTTGGCAATCACCGATTGCACTGCAGGCTTACATCAGGTTCCCGCAGGATTTTTTATTAAGCATTCCTTTCCGGTATTTGCTCCAATATGTTTCTGAATGTCTTTTAAATCATTGCAACAGCCCCGAACAACGATATGGTTAACAATATCTTTTTCTGTAACATTTTTACAGTAACATACAGGTATGGGATGTTCAGTCTCTTTAAACCATACCCTAACCCGGACATCATTTTTACCGAAAATATGATGTCCGAAATAAACCACATCACAGTTCTTAGATAGGCATAGATGGTATCCTTCTAAAACAGGGGGAAGCATATCTTCCTTGACAATATTTTCTAACGTTTCAGGTCTTATTTTTTTCCCCGGTGTGTTGCAAATGGGACAACGGGCAACAGTAGCGTCATCTAAAGAACCCGCCCCGCAAACAGCAACTGGTATATTCATAAAACTATCACCAACTCTTCCCAAAATGTAATTAATTTCTGGATACGAGTGTCCGCAAGGGGTAAAACCTTGATTGATAATCCCCTTAATTTCGTCGAGGGATAGTCCACAATATCTCTTTTGTACCGAAAGACGCCGGAGTTTCATGACATGCTTTTCCTGACCGCGTCCCGCCTGATGGTTTACTGCAACGGTTCCGGGTAGGTGTCCCTGGCCACCTACCTGAAAGAGAAGAAGTGCTCAGGAGGAGGTTTCTGGGACCTTTCCGTGGTGGTCGGGGCAGACGGCGGGGAGGACCTCCCGGTAGCGCCCACCTGCTGCTCCGACTAGGGCGATAAATGAAACCGCTCAGCAAGTAGACAGTGAAAACACTCATAATTTAATTGTCCGATTTACATGGTGTGTTTGTTCTAAATAAGTTCCAGTTCGTTAAGAAGGAAGTTCTTAATTTCACTCGGCCCAGTTAATTGAAGTCTAACATATTCGTCTTGGTTTATTAAGACTGAAAACTGAAGGAAAGGGCAACATTTTTTTTCGAGAGGAATCCAGTCCGCAAGGTCGTGAAGAAGGTCTCTTGCTGACTCGGAAAAGACAAAATAGTATCCATCGGCTAGTTCCTCCGTTCTAACAAGATTGTTGAATATTTTATCCCTCAGCTGATTATAGCGATTTTTCTCTTCCTCGCTAAACGTCAATCTACAGCAAGCACAGTTATGACTCATAGGGTATCCTCCTTATTGGCTTAATAAACTTGACAATTATTTATCCTTTCCGTTATGCTTACCCAGAGTATAAAACTTAAAGCTAACTTTAAGTCAAGAGGAGAAAAGTAAAGTGCTGGCCATGTTAAGCATTGGTGAGGTTGCTGAAAAAGTTGGCTTGAATCCTTCCACATTAAGGTACTATGAGAAAATGAACCTGATTCCCAAGCCGCTGCGAAGCGGCGGTCAAAGAAGGTATGAATCCAACGTAATTGGCAGAATCGAACTAATAAAGATTGCACAAAGAGCAGGCTTCCATATTACGGAAATCCAATTCTTACTGAATGGATTTGATTCAGATATTCCCCCCTCAGATAGATGGAGAGCAATGGCAGTAGAAAAACGGATGGAGTTGGAGGAGAAGATTCTTCAAATTAGAACGATGCAACAAGTACTAGAAAACAGTTTGCGTTGTAACTGTTTGTCTTGGGATGAATGTTTCAAAAATATACAGTTGAGTACGGAGGCAAAAGATGATATTTAGATCAGCGGTACTTTTCTTTTTAGCGGGTCTAGCAGAAATAGCCGGGGGCTATTTTGTGTGGATTTGGCTGCGATATGACGCCAGTATTATGTGGGGAATATTAGGGGGAGTTGTTTTAATTCTCTACGGGGTCATTCCAACATTTCAGCAGTTCCCTAGCTTTGGGCGTATTTACGCTGCATACGGGGGCGTTTTTATTGTCATGTCAATTTTATGGGGTTGGTGGATAGATAATATTACCCCAGATCTTTATGATTGGATTGGAACCATCGTTGCGTTAATTGGAACAGCAGTAATTCTGTGGTTTCCCCGAAAAGAAGAAGAAAAAGAGGTCGGGCAACAATGATTATAAAATCAGCAATTCTTTTTATTTTAGCAGGCTTAGCAGAAATAGGCGGAGGATATATGGTCTGGCTGTGGCTTCGGGAAAAGAAACATTTTGTTGTTGGCATAATTGGCGGTATTGTCCTTGTTTTGTACGGAGTCATCCCTACGCTTCAGGATTATCCTAATTTTGGAAGAGTGTACGCGGCATACGGGGGTATTTTTATTGTCTTATCCCTATTATGGGGATGGGGAATAGATAAAAAGAAGCCTGACCGTTATGATTGGATTGGTGCATTGATTGCACTGACAGGTGCGGCAATCATAATTTGGATGCCAAGGTAATCTCAAAACCGACTTTATAAATTTAAAGTTATTATTGTACTTAAAAAGATTACGTGATCATTCGACCGACTTAAAAAATGGCACTGCTGACAGTTAATTTGCCAGAACCTTGGAAGGTGGACTTTTGCCCGCCTTCTTTTTTTATGGATACTAATTTTCTGGAGGTGAGGGAATGCAGCAGACCATACTTTCTGTGGATGTGGGCTCCGGCATGGTCAAGGGTATTTCCGGGGACGGCCGCAGGATCCAGTTCCGGTCGGTGCTGGCTCCGGCCCGGGAGGATGAGTTAAGCGGCGTCTTTTCCGGTGAGGGTCCGGGACACCGGGTTGCCATCAGGTTCCCGGGCGGGGAAAGGAGGGAGTGGCTGGTGGGTGAGCGGGCGCTGCAGTCTACGCTGGCCACAATGTCACTTTGAACGCTACCGGGGAGGTATCCCTGGCCGTGGGTGTGCCCCTGGCCATTTACCTAAAGGAAAGGGAAATACTCAGGAGGAGGCTCTTGGGCCTTTCAGCGCTGGTCGGGGTGGACGGCGGGGAGGACCTCCCGGTAGCGTTCACCCGCGTCGAGATTTATCCTCAGGGCGCCGGGGTGGTCCTGGCCTCCATGGCCGCAGGCAGTCTTCCGGACGGCCTGACGGGGGTGGTGGATATCGGGGAGTATACCACCGACATCCTGCTCATTGAGGTCAGGGGCGGGAGGCCGGTGCTGTTGGGCGAGGAGTACCGCACCAGCCTTGCTTGTGGGGTGCACCTGGTGACCAGGTCTATTATGTCTGAATTCAAGCGCAGCACAGGTGCCCCCCTTGAATTGGCGGAGGCTGCCGCAGTAACCTGGAAGGCACTCACAGGACAGGCGGTGGTATACAACGGCAGGGAATACGATTTCGGCGAAGCGGCCAAAAGGGCGGTACGGGACGCCGGGGCACTGATCTCGCGCAGCATATCCAACACTTGGGGAGCCAGGGTTGGATTTCTGGGAAACGTCCTGCTGGCCGGCGGCGGGGCGTTCATTTTTGAGGAAATGCTGGCCGGTAACCTGCCGAACGTGAGGGTGGTGGAAGATCCGGTATATGCCAACGCCCTGGGCTACCTGAAGGC
>JAMCVT010000129.1 GCA_023475565.1 Actinomycetota bacterium | reverse complement strand
TACCCCCTGGGCGGGCTGATATACTGCGGACTGTGCGGCCGGGCCATGGTGGGAAACAGCGGGGGCGGCGGCAGGCGCTATTACCGGTGCAGCGGCACCGTCAACCGTGGCCGGGGAAAGGAGTGCCTGAGCAGGCAGGTGCGGGCGGAGGAACTGGAAAGGACCATTTGGGAAGATATAAAGGAGTTTGTAAAAAATCCCGGCAGCTATTACCCAAAAGTACAGCAGCGGCTGGAGGAGCAAAAAGAGAAGGTCACGCCGGAGGTTGAAGAGATTGGGGACCTGGACCGGGCCATTGCCGCCAGGAGGGCAGCCAGGTCAAAGGTGCTGTCCCTGGCGGCCAGGTCCCTGGTGAGCGAAGAGGAAGCCGAAAGAGAGCTGCAGAGCCTGGCCGGGGAGCTGGACCTTTTAATACAGAGGAGGGCTGCCCTGCTGGACCGTAAATCCCGGCTGGAACAAAAAGGAGTCCTCCCGGAAAGTGCACCCCTGCTTATGGAAAAAATAGCCCGCATGATGGAGTGCACGGACCCCCGGAGGGATATTATAAGGCTTTTGGCAGAAAGGGTGGTAGTAACAGCAAAGGGCCCGGTGAATGAAAGGGAGTGCCATGTTTCGGTTTTTTACAGGTTTAAAGAACCGTGACTGGAGCTGGAACTCTTCCCGCAATTGGGACCGGCAGATATTTAATCCCTGAAATATATTTTGGATTAACCGCTATAATTCAGGAAAATAATTGTCTGCTAACATATTGCATTGTATAGGAAGTGATGGTATAATACAGAACACATGTTCTATAATAGAGGAGGTTACCAGATGAATTACAAGTGTGAACTGGTGGAACAGCCTGCCCAACCGGTGCTTTCAATCCGGACAAGATCGGTCGTGGAGAACCTGCCGCAGGTATTCGGCCAGGCTTACGGAGCAATAATTAAATACCTTTCTGAAATAGGGGAGTATCCTTCTGGTCCCCCCTTTGCAGCGTATTATAACCTGGATATGCAGGACCTTGACGTGGAGGCCGGCTTTCCCGTGACAAAGGCACTGCCTGGAAAAGACAGTATCAAGCCCGGTGAAATCCCCGGGGGGAAATTTGCCTCCTGCCTTTATACAGGCCCCTATTCCGAATGCGAGCCCGCCTACAACGCCCTGACCGAGTGGATCAAGGAGAAGGGCTGCACTCCCACGGGTGTTGCCTACGAGTTTTATCTGAACGACCCCGCCCAGACACCGGAGTCAGAGCTTCAGACCAGGATAATGATCCCCATTAAATAGCCCCCTGCATAACAGTAAAGCCAAAGCGGCAGTTAATGAAACAGCTGCCGCCTTTTAATAGGCTTTATTTAAAGTCAGGGCAAATACATATATAACCGGCCTTCAACAGTTTGACCGCCTTAATGGCGGTCATCTTGTTATTTCGCTGCTGGCGGGGCCCTTGCTCCTTCTGCAGGAGTATTTTTTACCCAGGGCTTTTTTATTGGGAACAACCTGGGTTTGCGGCTTTCTTAGCCACTCTCCCCTCAATTTAATCTTTCTCATAAAAACAACCCCCCAAAAAATTATATCAGCTTTTCAGATTTCCCAAAAGGAGCACCCTGAGAAGGCTGGAGTATTAAGGGGAGTGATAATATGGGTGGCATAAAAAATTGCGTCTAATATATTTGATTATTCTGTTATGGTTGCACGTAAATATACAGGAAGAATGCAGTTAAGCTGTATATTAGTGTAATCATAAATATACAATATTTTGATTATCATTTATAGCATTGTTCACTACGCTGTTCAAAGGAAGGTTTTCAAATTCTTCCGGAGTATAGGCCAGCGGTTCTATCGGTTCCATGATCTCAGCTATGGCACGGCCCAAAACCTCGCAGCGCTGTTTAAATCCCATGACTGCAAAATCTTTAGAAATTATTACTAAATCAATGTCGCTATATTTATCGGCTGTACCCTGAGCGTGAGAACCAAACAATATAATTCTATCTGTATTGATTCCCTGCCTGGCCAGGGTTTTCTTAAATTTTTCAATTACTTCAGTAACCTGTTGTCCAGTGCTATGCATTTTATCACATCCTCGGACTTTATAAGATATTCCATAGCTACGTCACGATTGAGTATTGTTAGAGACTTTTCTAATTCGTCCGGATACCTGGTTGTAATACTGGCGGTATTTATTTCTGCTATGAATTGTATTTGTTCTGTATTAAGATTTGCCGAACCCAGTTTTGCCAATTGAATAAGGTTATGGGTTCTGGGTGGTGCTTCTCTCGTTGTGATTACAACCAATGATTTCAATGCTTTTTCAATGGCCAGATGGCACATGTAGATAGTATAAATGTACCTGCCAGCCTGGAACATATCTTTGGCTGTATTAAAATCGTAATCAGACTGTTTTAGCCACTCGTCGGAAAGGCTTGCCATGATCAAGACCTCCGGTAATTCCTGTTAATCATAGTATAACAGTGGGGGAGTATTATTAATAGCTAAAAAAAATGACATCAGATGCTACCAATTTGAACCGCAGATGATTTCAAAATCCAATTTCCCATAATGCTAAGCATATTTTAAGCTTATTTTCACTGTGCTTTAAGGAACGCTGTTTATAATACAATCATGGTGCACCGTATAAAAAAATTTTTTCGGAGGTCTGACTTTGAAATCAAAAAAATGGCGTCTCGGAGGGGTTCTCTTAGCAGCGGTTATTCTGGCCGGGTCACTGACAGGAATGGCCTTTGCCAATACCGACCAGACAGGTAAACCGGATTTTACCGCTATGTATCAAAGCTTTATATCGAAATTTGCGGCCAATCTAGGTGTTAGCGAGGACCAGGTAACAGCAGCCATGGATGCCACCCAAAAGCAAATGGTCGATGAAGCTGTTCAGCAGGGCAAACTCACTCAGGAACAGGCCGATAAAATTCAGTCCACTAATTTTTGTTTTCCCGGATTTGGTTTTGGCCGTGGCGGGGACGATAGCTTTAAAGGACCCGGCCGTAAGCTTGACAGTATGGCAACCGCGCTGGGAATAACCACCGACCAGCTTAATACAGAGCTTGAAGCAGGCAAAAAGATTGAGGACATAGCTGCTGATCAGAGCATGACCATGGATCAATTCAATCAGAAAATGCTGGAGCTGAAAAATGCTGAAATCTCCAAAGCAGTATCGGAGGGAAAGTTAACCCAGGACCAGGCCGACAATATGCTGCAGAAAATGGGGCAGCACCATCTCTATAAGGATAAACAGGATGCCGACGCAAATAACTAAATCAGTAAATAGGAGCGGATTCTATAATAAGGCCCTGCTAACCGGCAGGGCCTTATTCATTATTCCACATGAAATAATCAGGGGGTGGGGAGTATGGCGCCGGGTATAATCGGGCATGCGAAGGACATCCTACAGACGAGGTGATCGCATGTTTAATATTGCAAGGAATGGTGCTTTAATATTTATGATAGAGGAACATTGCGTTAATCGCTCTGCCCAACGAGGTAATATCAAGTACAGACAAACTAAATTCGGGCTCGCAATCATTCAAATCAGACGCATAATCCATGACAAAAAGGGTTTGCTCTTTTCTTATTTCTTCCTCCAACCAAGCTTTCTTCACTTCACTTCAATACAACCATTTTGGTCTGAAGGCGGGAGAATAAAATTGCAGTCATTCTTGTGCTTCGCGTAAAGCCTTATTTTCAGAACGATTCTTTCAATTGGCTTACCAGTATCCAAATCACATATTTTTATCCTAATAAGTTCTGGAAAAATATTCATTAGTTCACCTACTTTAACTTGTATATATCTCACTCTTGTGTGTCCGACAAACCGGGCATGGGTCAATATGGGTGATCCCCGGTAATCCTGGGCTTTAATATGGGATTTTTCTGGTGGATGACCGCTATGCTTTTTTTGTCCGGGGTTGGGATCGGCCTGGCCAGCCCCTCCTCCAACAATGCGGCCATAGAGCTAATGCCGGATAAGATTGCCGAAATATCGGGCCTGCGCGGAATGTTCAGGCAGACTGGCGGGGTGGTGGGGACTTCCCTGATGGTCCTGTCCCTTTCCAGGTTCCAGGACAAGGTAGCCGGGTTCCACGCAATTTTCCTGGTCATGGGGGTGCTCCTGGTTGTGGCCATTCCCTTTATCAGGGGTGTGCCCGAAGGGCGCTAGGTCGCCCATACTGCTTTTGGCTTAGCCGAGAAACAATCATTTCTGTTGAGATTATAAATTATAAGCAGCTTTTTATTAAGAATTGCAAGTTATTTTTAAGATAAGTGCACATTTGACAAAATGGATCTATAAGGTTACAATTTTATTGATTTAATAGATATTGTTTAAATATAGAGGGGGCTTCGCAGCGTGTCATTTTAAGTTTATAGGCCACGTGGAGAAAGGGCAGAGAAAAAACCTATCGTATCACTTTCGAAAACATCCATAGTCTTGAATAACGTTGCCAGGGAAAAACTTGGCTCCAGCAGGGTGGAACTTGCTTATGACCAGCAGAGCAATGTAATTAGAGTCAAAGGTGTGACCGAAGGTGGCATAGAGTTAAAGAAAACCAAATTGTTTGGCAAAGGTTTTTTTAATCAATTCGGAATCACCCAAAAAGGTAAATTTGAGGCGGAATATAATCCTGAGGAAAACGCTCTATATGTTAAACTGTAGTATACATACGGACAATTAAAGGTTTTAATTAAAATTGTACCCTGGCAATGCCAGGGTATTGTTTTCGGTATTATAGAAACATAAATAAATCTAGTGTCATCAGGCTGTCTGTATGCGGTTCAGGCCGCAGAGTCCAGTATGAAAGCTAAGGTCCAGAACATTCGGGCTGTTTTCCAGCCAGTTATCGAAGTCCTTTGCATAGCTCACAGAATCATTTTTCATCCCTTCAAGCACTCCGGAACTGGTATCCCCATTTGTCATTCGTAATGTGTAAAGTCCCATCATTCAACCTTCATAACAATCTTGACGTAATTGGGGTTCCTAATCAACATTTACCCTTACAGACTCCGCCACCCAGTATATTCTGAAGGGCATTGATTCCTGTAGCCACTTGACGCGGGGGGCCAGACTGTTACTGCTAACACATAATGTCCGGAAACAGGTGGTGTTAATTGTCCAGAAGTTGACGAAATTGATGGCCAAGAAACGCCAGGAGAGAGGAAGGGAGAATTATGACAATTCTCCCTGAACAACTAA
>JAMCVT010000140.1 GCA_023475565.1 Actinomycetota bacterium | reverse complement strand
AAACCTGTATAACCTGGAGCCCATACTATCCCAAAAGATAACCGCAGACCCGTCCAGCGAAACTAAAAACAGTGTCGGCCAGGATGAAACCTGGCTTACTCTTAACAAAAACGAGGCCAGGTGGCCTCAGAATATCAGCGCCGGAGAAACAACGACAGCGGTGGCCATACTGGAAGGCGGCAATCCCCAGGTAGTGGGCAAAAGAATTAAAATATTGTCCGTTACAGATACAAACATAAACCTGTCCGGAACAGTAGAGCAGATTAAGAGCGCAGTCTCGGCAAACAGCGGCGACAGTATTACCCTGGCGCTCAAATGGGACCAGGTGGGCCCATTGCTTTTCGGGAAGGCCCGGTCAAAAGAACTGTGGCTGCTCCCAGAGGCTGAAGGAGCTGATCTCAGCAAAGATATATACGACCCCGGGCAGCTGGAAAAGCTGCTGCAGCTGCTAAATCACGGGAAAGACAAACAGCCCGCCAAAACCAGATAAAAGGGGGACCATATAAGCATGGATAAGCATCAACTCGTTGGAGAAGTACAGGAAGCCGTGATAAAAAAGCACCGCAAGCTTTTTTTAGCTAGCGAAGAAGGGGGCTGGGAAAAGAAAGAACAGGTAATAAGGCAGGAAACCAGAGCCCTTTTGGGCAGGGAAGACACAGACATAGAGCAGCATATCATAGACCTGCTGATTGGGTACAAGGAGCTGGGCCCGTACATACGGGACCCTAAGGTGACCGACATATTTGTAACCAATCTCCAAGTTGAGATAAAGAAAAACGGCGGCAGGAAAGAAAAAACCGGCATCAACTTCGACAGCAGCGAAGAAGTGCTGAAGATACTGCACAACGTAGTACAGAAGGCCGGCCGGAAGATAGATTTCAATACCCCCCTGGTCAACGTGCAGCTGCCTGGAGGGATGCGCCTAAACGGAGTAATAAACCCCAGCGCGGCAAGTCCCGCCATATCCATCAGGAAATTCCCCAAAAAGGTCTATACAGAACAGGAGCTTCTTGCCCAGGGGTTTCTCAGTGAAGAAATGCTGCAGTTCTTCCAGTGCGTTGTAAAATCAGGGTGCAACATGGTTATTGCCGGAGTGACCGGGAGCGGCAAAACCACCTTTGCCAGACTGCTGTGCCGGTACATCCCCGGGGACGAGCGGGTAATAACCGTCGAGGACACCCTTGAGCTGGGCCTGGACGGCGTGGTGGCCCTCCAGGAATCGAAAAAGGCCAGTATCAAAGACCTCATAGAAAACTCCCTGCGCATGGACCCGGACCGCATAATACTGGGGGAATTCAGGGGGGATGAAACATATTATCTCCTGCTGGCCATGGACACCGGGCACTACGGATCAATGTCAACAGGCCACAGCAACAACGCCAGGATGAACCTTTTCCAGAGGATATTGCGGGCCGCCAAGCCGGCCTCCGGCATGACCGACGAAGAGCTGGGCCGGCATATAGTAAGCGCCATAGACCTGACCGTCTACATAAAAAAGTACAAAGACGGCAAATGGTGCATAAGTGAAGTAAACGAGCTGACAGACAATAACGGTAAACCTCACTTCCGGGAAATATACCGGTACAACAGGAAAGAAAACAGACATGACTGCCTGAACAGCCTCACCGGTGAACTGCTGGACCGGCTGCAGGAAGAGCTGGGGGAAGAGAAACTGCCGCAGATAAGACCTTTTAGCCCGCCAAAGCCGGTGAAAGGGCTGGTGTCACTGGTATGACAGGGCGGGAAAAACTGTATGACCTCATGGCCGTGCCGGAAATGTTTATCCCGGCCCTTCTAATTGCCTCAGCAGTCATGGCAGTCTTTGCGGCCAGAAACATACAGCTCTTCAATAAATCCTTCACAAAGCTAAAAGACCTGCTGGTGCACGAAGCAGGCCGGGGTGATTTGTTTTTCTCCAGGTACCAGGTCACCAAAGACACTGCCTTTAAGCTGAAAAAACTGGGCATGCCCCTCAGCTACAGTACCTTTCTTACCGTTAACGCAGTAATCTCGTCAGCACTGGCGGTCCTTAGTATAAAGCTTATGTCGAACCAGCCCCTGGCCATATTATCAGTGGTGTTGTGGGTGCTCTTTGCGCACCAGCTGGTGGACAGGCTGTATCACAAGAGAATAAAAAGCGTAATAGAGCTGCAGGCCCAGCTGATGCTGCAGCTGCTGGCCGAACTTAATCAGGTGTCCGGCAACCTCAGGCAGGCTATCGAAAGGGTCATACCGGCAACCCCCCAGCCTTTAAAAAAAGAGCTGGAAGACCTGATATTAAACGTCAACACCAACCGGGATTTTGACGACTGCCTTTTAGAGTTTGCCGGTAACCTGGACAACAGAGATATAAACACCTTTGTCCAGGGTATCGTCCTTTCCAGGCAGTACGGCAGCGACACCCACGAAGTAATCAAAATGCTGTCTGAAGTGGTCCGGGAGAGGATGGACCTGCGGGAGGAGCTGGTAAACGAGACCAGAGGCAAGAAGGCTGTTATATACATATTCATGGCCGCCCTGCCGGCTGTCTTCCTCTGGATGTTTACCGGTTCCGCCGATGCCCGCAGAGTATTCACAGAAACCAGCCGGGGCCATATGCTCGTTTCCCTGCTGGTCATCACCGAGTACCTTTGCTGGTATTTTGACGGCAGGAAAGGGGTGCTGGAAGAATTATGATTACAGAAATAGAGTACCCGGCAGTTTTAACTGGAGCAGCAGCACTGGCCTGGTGCCTCAGAAGGGTTAAATTGCCGGGGGCGCTCCAGGTACTTGAAATGGCCGGCCGGTACGGGGCCCCGGGTGAAGAGCTGAAATCGCTGGGCAAGAGGCTGGAGGCCTTAAGAATCCCACTATCGGCGGAACTGGCCACTGCCGGCAAAAGGTCGGGCATGCTGCTGATCTTTTTTGCCGGAGCAGTCCTGCTGGCGGGAGGGCAGAAAGGAGGCGCTTTATTCCTTCTGGCGCTGCCCATGGCCGCAAAGGCTCCGGAAATTGCTTTAAGTTTTTTGGAGAAAAGGAGAAAGGAGGCTATCCAGGCAGCCTTCCCCCTGGTGGTGGAGCAGGTAAAGGTCTACGCCGGGGCGGTGGGCTATTATGACGCCATTAAAGTAGTGGCCAGGTCCTGGCACGGAGTGCTTGGCCGCGAGCTGGCGCTTCTTTCGGCAGAAATGGAGCTGGTGGGTCTTATAGAGGCCGTTGACAATTTCGCCAGACGCTGCAACGTGGCTGAAATGAAGGACTTTGCCCGGATCATCTCCGTAGAGCAGACCACCGGGGCCGATATCAGCGAGATACTGTCCAATTATTCCAAAGTGTCCAGACAGAGAAAGGCGTCCAAAATAAAGAGATGGATTAAAATCCAGCCTGTTTTAATGTCGCTCTTGCCCGGAGTACTTATCGTAATTTTCATCATGATGTTTATTATCCCCATGGTAGGAACCATAATTAACCAGTTAAATGCTATAAAATAGGGGAACTGAAAAACAACCAGAAGGGAGGGGTGAGCCTGGAAATTGTGGGGGTTCCCTTTATTGGGACGGGTCTACTAAGCAGAAACCGGGGCCATCTGAACCGGAGTAGTTAAAAGTAATATTCTATTAAAAAACTAAGGAGGTATTCATAATGTTTAAGAAGGCAAAAGAGATGCTAACTGCACTGCACGAAGACCAGGGAGGCAGCTATTTTGTAGAGGTGGCATTGGTCCTCATAGGGGTGGCCTTTGTCGTTTTTACCGCAGCTCATGGATTGGCCAATGATGGCATTGTGCCCAAGTATGATGGCATCAAAACTGAAATCCAGGGGGCCACCGTGCCCACATTAAATTAATTTAAGTAAAACACTCTCGGGAAGAAGGTGATACTCTTTGAAAGGATTATTGGCAAGCCTTCACCGTGACCAGGGGGGCAGTGTGTTTGTGGAAATGGCCCTATTGATCATCGGTGTTGTATTCGTGGTGGCCTCCCACATGAACCAGCTGGGCAGCTCGCTGGGATCTAAAATAGACGATATAAAAACAGAGGTCGAACAGGTGGGAAATTAATGCTTAAAAAGCTTCATAAAGACAGGAGGGGGCAGGTCTTCATCGATGCGCTGATAGTTATCCCCCTCCTGTTTATGATTTTTTGCTTCATCGTTGAAATGGGCTATCTCATGTATAACTGGGCGGTGATAAACTACTATGTCTGCAACACTGCTGAAGCTGCCGCCACCAGAGGGCAGTTTACCAGTGAGGTGAGGGCCCAGCTGGCCGCCAAGGTGTCTGACTGGACAGTAAATAGCCAGGGATACAATTATGACGCGGGCGGCGCCGCTCCCCCGGGCGCCCCCGATAACAACACCGTCTATATTTACGGCACCGACATGGACACGCCGGTACAAAGGGGTTCATACATAAACGTCAATATAAGCTATCCCTGGCACTTCAAATTCTTTTTAATCGACAGCCTGATGAGCTACGTGGTCAGCGAAGACAGCATGCGCCTCAAGGTTAATGCCGCCGCCCAAAGCGAGGTGTTCATAGAGTGAGTAAATTTCTACATGACCAGAGAGGGTCGGCATATATACTGGCACTCTTCATGGTCATATGTTTTTTTGCGGTGGCAGCCCTGGTCACCGATGTTGGTGAGCATTTTTGCATCAAGGTGGCGGTGAAAAACAAGCTGGACCTGGCGGTGAGAAGCGCAGCGGCCCAGATCGATGAAGATGAGCTAAAGAATGCCAGCCTTGTAATCGACGAAGCCAGGGCGGCCCAGACCTTTTACGATACCCTTAAAATGAATTTGCTGCTGGACGACAGCCTGAATCCCCTTACAGGGTCAATGCTTAATTCCGGCCCGGTGCAGGTTGATTATTTCAAAGTGGTTAAGCCGGAAGAGATTCCGTTTACATATACCTTTAACGGCTTCACCGAAACAATCAATATGGTTTCGATAGCGGCGGTGGTCAGCTTTCCGGTAAAAAGCGGAGCATTTTCAAAACTGGCCGGCCTGCCGGCTGAGACCACCATGTACTGCCATGTCACGGCCGGGCCGGAATTGATCAGCAGGCCGGTGGATCAAATCTAATTATTTATGAGGGAGGTTTTATTGTGAATAATTTAGTGGCGGTTGGATTAAGTAAAATATTAAGAATTGGTATTGTGAGGTTAAAACTATATGTTCCCCTTATCACTCTTTTAATGCTGTTTTGCTTCTCCCCAAGT
>JAMCVT010000126.1:1497-5266 GCA_023475565.1 Actinomycetota bacterium | reverse complement strand
GTGCAGATACCTGAAAGCCTCTTATGTTATGGCAATGGAAAACGCTTTTAAAATAGAACAGTGCTGCCGGGAACAGGATTTCAGGAGAATTTTGCTCCAGGACTGGAAAAGGAAACAAAACAAGATTTTCAATGAAAACATATTTAGAGAGCTGATTCAGAAAGAGTCTCTGAATCACGGTGAGTCCGGGATTGTTCTCTGCTGGTTGGAAAACCTGAACATTTTTGTTTTTGACGGAAATGGATTTCCCCTAAGGGTCATTCAATCCGAGGGCGCTAACGGAGAGGAGACGGAAGAAGTCTTATTAAAGCTGGAGATCAGGAAAAAGGAAGTTATTTTTTTAGGCAGGGCATGTGAACTACTGTACAATAACTTTCGCAATGTGGCCCTTAAAAAAAACGGGAGTTATTCCATTAAAGAAGCGTTCGTATACAAACAGTTCACCGACTGGTCAGGAAAAGCTTCTCTTAGTTTTGATAAGGTCATTATTATGGGAACGGAATTAACCTTAAAAGATGAGCAGGTAAACAATGCACTGATAGAAATAAGTGGCTTCAGGCAACATGTTGATTATGTTAATAGGCGTACCTCCCAGATAAACGGCGGTATTTCCATGCCAGAGCAAGATCTTAATTGCACATATTTTATTTCCTATTTATTTAAAAAGATATTTGATGACATAAGAAAGATGCACAAGGTTTAACCTATTTCATTTATGTACGGAAAGGAGATGTTTCTAATGACTCTTGACAAGAAAAACGTATTTTTTTTACTCCTGGGTATTGGGTTGTTGTTTCTGTTCCACTTCCTGCCGCCCTTTGCACCTGCCGTTGACCCGGCCGGTAAATCCTTTGCCCTTTCACCCGCCGGGAAATCGGCCATCGGACTATTCCTTCTGGCAGGCGTTTGGTGGGTGTTTGAGGTTATGCCCATCGGCGTTACAAGTATAGCGATAGGTGTGCTGCAGCCCCTGTTCATGATAAGGCCTGCCAAGGACGCCATGCGGGACTTCATGGACCCCACAGTTCTGTTCATTTTCGGATCTCTGCTGGTCGGCCTTACCTTCACAAAGGTCGGACTTACAAAAAGGCTGGCCTATAAAATGCTCCTGGTGGTGGGTGAAAACACCAGAATGATACTTTTAGGCTGCTTTGTAGTGACCGCCCTACTCACTCACATAATGGCCCACACTGCGGTGGCCGCCACTGTCATCCCTATCTTCTTAACAATTCTCACCCTGTATAATGAGGACGGGGGAAGTCTCGACAAGCCCAATAAATTCGGTAAGGCACTCTTTATAGGTATGGCCTACACAGCCGGGGCCGGAAGTATATGCACACTTCTTGGAGGAGCCCGCAACCCCGCTGCGCTGGGATTTTTTAAAGAGTTCACCGGTGTAGACATTTCCTTTATAGATTTCTCCCTGCATATGGCACCCATGGGCTGGATAATAGTCTTTTTGACATGGGCAATGCTGCTGGTAATCTTTAAACCCGAAAAGAGCACCATCCCAGGACTTCGTCAAAAGGCCTCCGACCTGTACAAACAGTTGGGTCCCCTGTCAAAAGAAGAAATATTTGTTCTTGTCGTGGTTGCATGCGGTCTCGGAATGCTGATACTACAGGCGGTTGTGCCGGCTTTGAAGGGCCTCGACCGCTCCATCCCGCTGCTGCTCGCCGGACTTATGTTCTTTGCCACCGGAATATTGGATGTACAGGACCTGGAGAAAAAGATACCCTGGAATATCGTTCTCCTCTTCAGCGGCGCCATGAGCATAGGCTTTGCCCTCTGGCAGTCCGGCGCTGCCCAGTGGATGGCCATTAAGTGGCTCTCACTGCTGCAAGGCGCCCCCTGGTTGTTCTTCGTACTGGGCGTAGCAATTCTGGTTATTATAATGACCAACTTTATAATGAACGTCGCGGCAATAGCCATAACTCTTCCGGTGGCCCTGGTCATCGCCCAATACCTTGGTGTAAACCCTCAGCTTATACTCTACGTTGCCACAGCAGCCGCCGGACTGCCGATGATTCTCCTGATAGGTGCGGCCCCCAACGCCATGGCCTATGAGTCCAAACAGTTTAGCACCGGAGAATTTTTCGCTGCAGGCATCCCCGGGACCTTACTGGTGCTTGTGGTAATGACCATATTCATATTCACCTACTGGCCTCTCATCGGCCTTACACCACTGATTAAATAGGAGGAAAAGCGATGTCTGCACAGTCTCAGGTTATCTTCACCGGAGGATTATTCCTCCTCACCTATATTATGATTATGACGGAAAAGATACATCGCACCGTAGTGGCCCTGGCCGGAGCGATAATAATTATACTGGCCGGTGTTTTGAGCCAGGAAAAGGCAATAGAGTACATTGACTTCAACACCATAGGGCTGCTGATCGGAATGATGGTAATTGTCGGCATAACCCGGCACACAGGTGTGTTCGAGTACATGGCGGTAAAAGCCGCCAGGATGTCCAAAGGGGAGCCCATGTCGATAATGATTTCCCTGGCTACCATCACTGCCGTTACCTCCGCCTTCCTGGACAACGTAACCACTGTACTTCTCATAGTGCCGGTTACCTTTGCCATAGCGGAAAAACTGCAAATAAATGTAATGCCGTTTTTAATTGCCGAAGTTGTGGCCTCCAACATAGGAGGAACGGCAACACTTATCGGCGACCCGCCCAATATAATGATTGGCAGCGCAACCGGGCTTGGATTTATGGATTTTGTATTCGCACTTACCCCGGTGATAATTGTAGTGCATATTGCCACTATGGTTTGGCTGAAATTCCTCTACAGGAAAGAAATGGTGGCAAAAGAACAGTTCAAGAAAGAAATTATGGCTATGGATGCCGACCAGCAAATAAAAGACAGGCCGCTGCTTAAAAAGTGCCTGGCGGTTATAGCCATAACCGTTCTCGGTTTTATACTTCACCAGTACCTGCACCTGGAATCGGCAACAGTGGCCCTCAGTGGAGCTGCCCTGCTCCTCCTGCTTACCAGGGATGACCCCGAGCACGCCCTGGCAGCGGTGGAGTGGCCTGTAATATTCTTCTTCGCAGGGCTGTTCATGATAGTGGGGGCTCTGGAGCATGTGGGAATAATTGAAGCCGTGGCAAGAAAGTCACTGGAGCTGACCGGAGGCGAAATGGTTTCCACGGGCTTACTGATACTCTGGCTGTCTGCAATACTGTCAGCCTTTATTGACAATATCCCCTTCGTGGCCACCATGATACCCCTCATACAGGATATGGGCCGCCTGGGAGGAATTCCCGACCTCAACCCCCTCTGGTGGTCTCTGTCACTGGGGGCCTGCCTGGGAGGAAACGGTACCCTCATAGGGGCCTCGGCCAATGTTGTGGTGGCCGGTATGGCAGAGAAAAGAGGAGTGTTCATAACTTTTCTCAACTTTACCAAGGTAGCCTTTCCCATGATGATAATGTCCGTTATAATCTGTACGGGCTACCTTCTACTGGTCCATCTTAAATAAAAGATTATCATAATTCATCAAAAAAAGCGCCTTGCCTCACCGCTTGGCGCTTTCCTGTTTGTGGACTCCACAATAAAAACAACGAGTCAAGGAACCGCCCCCTGACTTGGACTCATGCGGGCCAGCTCAATCAGGCTTAGGCCGGCTAGGGCCGGCATCAGGCCGGCATTGCCCTCAGGCGTATCCGCCCCACGGCAGACAGAGCCTTACGGACTGCCGAGCTGGCTGCAGGACGCAGCCAGCAGCCGGAATCGACGTCATGGATGCGGCGTTGGAG
>JAMCVT010000126.1:0-1487 GCA_023475565.1 Actinomycetota bacterium | reverse complement strand
ACTCATGCGGGCCAGCTCAATCAGGCTTAGGCCGGCTAGGGCCGGCATCAGGCCGGCATTGCCCTCAGGCGTATCCGCCCCACGGCAAATTCTATCGATGTTTTCCGAGGCCCTGTGGACAAGGGCCTGGAGTATTCTGAAGGCACCCCCGGAGAGGGGCGGGCTGCCGAGGTAATTTTCCAGCCTTCCGCCCTGCCGGTAGAGGGGATAGTTTTCCAGCCCCACGAACCGCAGAAACCAGTCCGGGCGGTAGGTCCCGGCGGCCGCCACTATCCCCATGCAGTCGGCTATAAGCTCGTCATAGGCGTGATTCCGGGCAGACCCGAAAACCCTCAGGGTAAAATAGTGGGCAGCCTCATGGTCCCGGCGGATTAAAAGGGACAGGCTCCGCCACTCCTCCGGGGAAAATCCCATTTCTTCGGCCGGCACCCCGCTGTAATCTTCCATGCTCAGTATTATAAAGGTATCCTGGTACAGCTCCCTGCGGGGGACAATATTTTTAAACTCTTCCCGCCAGTGGTCCCCGGAACATCTGCCGGGACTGGCCTTCTCCCACTTTTCCCGGTAGGCCCTGATCCTGTCCCAGTTGTTAAAGCCCTTAACCATGCACGCCCCCATGGATTCCGGTATTTTTTCCGGCTCATTGCGCCGGGAAAGGGCTTGCACCAGAGTGACAAAATCGGGCCTGTGCGGGACAGTCAGCACCGGAATTCTTCCGGCCAGGGTCTGATGCAGGCAAAGATCCAGGTCCCCGGGGCGCTCGATCTGAAGTCCTTCGGCCCCGGGCAGGCCGGCTGCCGGCAGGCCCCTCAGGGTGGCCGCCCGGTAGTGATCATCCCGGCTGATCCCTTCCCGCACCGGAAAGGAGAGCTGCACCAGCTTTTCCCTAAGGGTGTTGAAGGCACCCTTTTCCCCGGCCTCCTGGGCATAGCCCTCCCAGGCCTCCACAAAGGGCTCGTCGGGGAGGGGTAATGACAGATCACACCCCGCATCCTCACGGCGAAAAACATTTTTATTATAGCTAATTAACTCGTCAGTCTCCTGATCGGAAGCCCCCAGTGAGGAAAGAAACTCCTGGTAATTCAATTGATCCAGCTCCTCCTGTTCAACTGCCAATGCCCTACCTGAAATCAAGCCCGGGGCTCCTGAGTTTGCAAGGGCGCCTGGTCAAAGGCCATTTTGCAATATTCTTTTATTTTTACACACCTATAGTGGTTCTTAACAATACTTTCAAGGTTAAACCTTATTTCCGAGCACTCCGGCCTGCCGCCGTTTATCTTCATGCCATTGTGGGGGCATCCCCCCATGCACAGGGGGAGAACTTTGCACTTCCTGCACTGGTTAAAATCTAAAGGATCCCAGGTAAGCCACGAAATATGACTGGCTTTCAGCTTCTTGCCCCTGCTTAAATCCATGATATTTCCCACATTGTTTTCTTTGATGCCGAAATCGCTCCAGCATTTATCCCAGGCGGAAATCAAATTTCT
>JAMCVT010000131.1 GCA_023475565.1 Actinomycetota bacterium | reverse complement strand
CCCGGGCTAGCCTTAAAGCCATGGAAGTTGCCGGACTGGAAAGGGATTTTTTCACCGGCATTAAGGATCTGCCGTCACCAGGCAGAGGAGGTGAATGAAATAGCCGCCCTGTAGGCGGCGCCGTCATACCGCCGGCGGAATTCAGAAGTCAAAATCCAGAATGTCATAGTAATAAATAAACATATTGGGGGTGATATGTTATGGAAAGCAGAATAGCGAAGGCCATAGGTATGAAATACTCCCCGGTGGCGGTGGTGCTTACCGGCGATAGGCCGGAAGGGGCCCTGCAGTTCAAAGAGGGCCGGTGGGGCTGCGTGGTTTCCATGCTGAGCGCAGCAGCCAAGGGGAAAACTGCCGTTTTTGACCGTAAAACCTTCGGCTGCCTGGGCGGCGGGGTCGGGCTGGGCTTCGGCAACCAGTACGTCAACTTCCCGGCCGGCATAGAGTATTTCCTCTCCACCGGAAACAAGGATTTCTGCAGCACCGATATGGGCAAAAACATTGTCAGGAACATGCCGGCCATAGAGCACGGGGAAAGATACTGCAAAAGCCCCGAGGTGGCCGGAAAATTCGTGGAATCCCTGCCCATAACCGACATTGCGGAGGAATATGTTGTCTTCAAGCCCCTGGAAAAGGTGCCGGAGGGCGATACCCCCAAAGTGGTGGTTTTCTACGTCAACCCGGACCAGCTCTCGGCCCTGGTGGTACTGTCAAACTACGCTCGGGACAACAATCAAAGCGTTATCGCCCCCTTTGGCGCGGGCTGCCACACCATAGGCATAATACCGTTCAATGAAGACAATTCCGAAAAGCCCAGGGCTGTAATAGGTATGTTCGATATATCGGCCCGGAAACAGGTGGACAGGGATATTCTTTCATTCACCGTGCCATACAAAATGTTCCTGGAGATGGAGTCCAATGTGGAGGGCAGCTTCCTGCAGGAGCACGAGTGGCTGAAGGTGCGGGACAGAGTCAATAAAGCTTAAGGGTATTTCTTTGCGTTCGGAAGACAGGAGCATGCTTTAAGGAAGTTACTGGTAACCGGGTACCTGATATACCTGACCTGGAAGGTTCATGTCAAGTACCCGGCACCGGTTGAACCCTAATTTAGAATAATTACGCAGTAGGCCTGCCATCCTTCCTTAACTGCTCTATTAAGTATTCTTTATCCCTCTGGACTCCACCCGCGCCCCTCCTGCCAAAAAATTACACCTTCTGTTGCCATTCTAACAGAAGGTGTATGTGCAATCAGTAATAAGTTAAGGGTGGCACCATTTTTCAAGATTTTGACCACGGAAGAACAGGGATGCTGTCCAATATCCCTAAATAATTTAATAGATATTCCAAGCCTAACAATCCCGTTTGGACCATAACAATTATCATTACTGCGGTAAAAAAACCTTTAAATATTGGTCTTATGTTCTTTAATGTCTCTATAGTCTTCATAAAATACCTCCCTCTGCTGGCAATAATAAAAAAATTTTAAATCTTTACAATTTTCCTTCGGGAACTGCATCGCTGCGCATTAAACAAGCGTTCTAGCGAACGGGTTCAGGGAGTTTCCCTTTGGAACCTTTAATCGATTAGAATTTTAAAAATAAAGGCATTGGATAAGTCTTTTCATTCACCACACTTATATGGAGGCGTATGTATGTACGAATGATTAATATTGATATGTCATTATATATCATCGTTAGGTTATACGTCAAGAAATTATGAAAGTTGTTGCCCGTGTGGCAGAATTGGCAGCCTCTGTTTTGAAACATCCTCCCTGTAAGTTAATTGGTTTTGTATGGCTATGGAAGGTAACTACAAGACACCTGCGCACAGTATGAATCTGCCCGCCTCCGGCATGTAGTACCTGGCCTGGGCGTAGTACAGTTCGGCGAAGTGGTCGTAGGTGTAGCCGGTGTAGGATATGGCGTTGTCGGGGCCGGACCAGTTGGGGTCCAGCTTCACCGCTCCCAGGGGACCGAATTCGTCGTAGATGTAGTGGGCCAAGGTTTTGCCGCTGCTGCCGATGACCTTGTTCACGGTGCCCAGGTCATTGTGCTGGTAGTACAGGGTATCCCACTGGTCCACGTAGGCGGTTTCGGTCCCGGAGGGTATCCAGCCGTTGTCGTGGTCGTCCAGGGCTATGAAGTCCATGCTGGTCAGGTCAAGGCCGTAGGTGTAGCGCTGGATCTGGCTGGGTTTTTCGGTACCGGGTACCTAACTTACTAACTTATTAAGTCATTTTCATTTGTGTTTCTCCTTAACATTTGAATTATAGCAACGTCTGAAACCTTTATATTTTCTCCTATCTCCTTTATGGTGTAATTCATTTGTAAAGCTTCTATTGCAAATTTTAGCTTGTATTCTGTTAGATCCCTTCTCCTGGATCTGTTTTTTATCAGATTAAATTCTCCTTCGCTAACTCCAGTCGCCATTAGTATTTCATCCAGGCTCTTGCGTTTTATAATTTTTTTTATTCTCTCTTTTTCAGGCCGGTTTACTAATGTACCACCGATTACCTTTATGTTTTCGTAGTCTGCTGTCTCCTGTTCAGACATGAATTCATTGTATTTCTTTATAGCGCTTATTCTGTCTGCGGATAACATACCAAGCACAAGGTCTGTGTCTATCCATCCATTCATACGTTCCTGGTAGTACTGTTCACTGCTCCACTTATATTCTTCCACCCTTTTGCAAACTCCGGCTTTAACAGGGTTCTGGTGCACATATCGAAGTAATGCCAATATATACTTTTCATCTCTGACCGGTATGGCTTTATAACGGCCTTGAAATACATGGCCTGAGCGTTCATGCTCTTTGTTATAATATTTACTGTACCTCAAGTTAAGGCGGTGCATTACAGTCTGTAGCAATTCCCCTCCAGTCTTCAGCACCAGATGGTAATGGTTGCCCATTATAACATAACCATAAACTATACAACCTCTTCTGCTTAAAAGCATTAACTGCCCAATCATATATTTCTTGTCCCTGTTATCATCAAAAACAAACTCCCTATTGTTTCCACGCTGTATTACATGGTATATCCCGCACTCTTCTTCTTCCCTGGGTCTGCGTCCCATAAAAAAGGCACCTCCTGATATAAATTATTTTACCAAAAGATGCCATCAATTCCAATAAGTTAATATGTTAGGTTCCCGGTACCGGTTAACCGCGCTGCAGGAAACCAACCCGGCAACCCAGCTGTCATAGTCAACACGGTACCCGAAAACCTTTGAGAACCTTGTAGTAGGAAAGTACCTGTGACCTTAGACCTGTGGCTTTGCGTACCCGCCTTTCGGTCGGGTTTGCCTTTTTCGGTATTTTATGTAAAATTTCCTATATTTTTATCATACTTTGCAACTATTTGAAATAGGACTATTTTCCCATTGCTGTAAATTTACTTCATATTGGCACAGATACGGCCAGGCTATAAAAGGGAAGAAAAAACACCTGCGCACGACATCCGGCGCAGGTGTTTTGTAGTGGGGATTGGGTTATATAAAGAGGTTCACATTGGCCTCGTCGGCCTCGCCCAGGTAACTGGCCACACCGGCGAAGTCCAACCCGTCGATTAGCTCTTCCCTGGTTATGCCCATGACGTCCATGGACATGGTGCAGGCTATCATCTTAATGCCCTGCTCCCGGGCTGTTTTGATCATTTCGGGCAGCGGGTCCACCCTGGCCTGCCTCATCACTATCTTCATCATGGAGGCGCCCAGGCCGCCGAAATTCATCTTGGAAAGCCCCAGCTTATCCGCCCCCCTGGGCATCATCCAGCCGAACATGGCCTGCAGGAAGCCCTTCTTGGCGCTGACCTTTTCCGGCCTGCGTATGGAATTGAGCCCCCAGAAGGTAAAGAACATAACCACGTCGTCCCCCATGGCGGCAGCTCCGTTGGCTATCACAAAGGCGGCCAGCACTCTGTCGAGGTCTCCGCTGAACACAATAATAGTCTTCTTCACAAATATTACCTCCCAGAAAAAATACTATATCCTACTTCCAACCTCCGGCCTCCGACATCCTTTAAGGCAGATAGGCCCTGACCAGATAGCTGGATATATCCTCAAAGGCTATGCCGCTGCCGGCCGCCTTACCAAGGTTGACATAACAGATGGGGCACATGGTCACTACATTGCAGCCGGCCTCTTTTAGCTGCCCCACCCTTTTGGACGCCTGCTGAACAGCCTTTTTGGGGAAAAGCGACTCGGCCGGGCCGCCGCAGCACAGGGTAAATCTGCCGCTGTCCCGAGGCTCCTTTACCGTTACCCCGGCCCCGGCAAGGAGCGCCCTCTGCTCATTAAGCATGTTTTCATACCTGGCGTAGACGCAGGAGTCATGAATGACCGCCTCTCCGCCTATTTCCCTTACCGGCTGGATATTCTTTTCAAAAAGGACTTCCAGGTAGCTTTTTACATTAAGGTCGTAGCCCTTGATTATCCCGGGGTATACCGACCGCAGCATGTTGGTGGTGTGCGGGTCCACTGTGATAACATTTTTAACTTTATTCTTTTTGAAAGACTGATACACTTTCCGGGCGTGCTCCTCGAAGACAGCGTCGGCCCCCAGGTCGTAAATAAGCGCTCCGGAATACAGCTCTTCCCCATAAAGATACCCCATCTCCACCCCGGCCTTTTTTAACAAGAGGGCTATATTGGCCAGCATGGTGTTGAAGGTCTCCTTCATGCTCCCCGGGGGTATCGCCATGAAGGCCGATATATTGACCACCTTGTTGACGTACCGCCCTATACCGACCAAATCGGCCAGCCAGGAGTCCTCCACCTTTCCCTGGGCCTTGCTCATGGCAGCTATATAGGGGATCAGCTGATACATCAGTCCCGTGTAAATTACGGTTTCCCCGCCCCGGGGCAGGTCGAGCCCCCTGGCCCACCTGGTGGCCCCGCCGGTGGAGATGGGCAAAACCGAATTCCTCTTTTTCAGGTTGTCGGCAAGAATGCCGATTGTGGCGCCGGTAGGCATTGGCATAATTCTCTACCCCTTAAATATTGAATACATTTTTATTAATATAGTTCCTGAGTGTCCTCACATTTTCCGCTATATTGACTTCAGCGGGGCAGTTGGCCTCGCACATCCTGCACAGCAGGCAGGAGTAAATGGTCTCGGAGTTGGCCAGCACCTTGTCTTCAAACCCCAGCAATACATACCTGAAAAGCTTCCTGGGCAAAAGGTCGATGCCCATGGGGCAAACCGCGCTGCAGACCCCGCAGTTCATGCAGGCCGCTGCGTTAAACCCTTCCGGCCTATTCACCCTGTCTGTAAAATCCGGATTGACCAGTCCCACCTAGCTTCCCTCCCCCGCCGACGCGCCGTACCTGTAGTACCCCTCATCGGTCATTTCTCCTGTCTCGGACAGGTGGCCGTACCGGCGCAGGCCCATCACCCATATAAGCACCTCATGGGACGGGCGGCCGATGGCCGAGGCTATTTCCGGAACAGTCCTGGGGCCGTCCTTGACAGCGCCCAGAATAACGTCCTTCATAAGCAGTTCTTCCCTGATAACCTCCCGTAAATCTCTTACCTCGCCGTTCATCTTCAACAGTCTCCTTTAGCTACCGGAATTGGGAATCAGGTATTGGGGATTAGGGGACATTCCCGACCCCTGAGTGATACCGATCGGGGACATACCTCCGACCTCAAAGCCAATCATATCAGGGAGGTGTGTCCCCATTCCGCTACCAACGCGTCAATCATGGCTTTAACCTGCGCATCGGTGTAACCCTTCAGGTCGATAGCGTTTTTGGGGCAGGCCGGGCCGCACCCGCCGCAGCCCTTGCAGATGGCCTCGCTCACTACGGCAATCTCTGCGCCCTGGTATTCTTCCTTCGAAATGGCCCCGTACGGGCAGGCCTTCCCGCATTCCCCGCACCACCGGCAGATGTCCCTGTCCACCACTGCCATCAGCGGCTCCAGCTCCACATAGCCCTTTTTTAGCAGGGATGCGGCCTGGGTAACAGCCGCCAGGGCCGAGGCCACACTTTCCGAGGAATTTTTGGGCCCCTGGCAGGCGCCGCAGATAAAGGCCCCGTCCACCACTGTCTCCACCGGGCGCAGCTTGGGGTGTATTTCGTTGAAAAACCCGTCCTTGCCGAGGGGGAGCTTCAGCACATCCACCAGGGCCCCGTTCTGCCGCGGCACCATGGGGGTCACCAGGACCACCAGGTCAACCTCCATCTCCACCTCCTCACCGAAAGTGAGCAGGTCCTTTACCGAAACCCTGAGCCTTCCGCCCGGCCCCCCGGATATCGCCGGGGGGTCCTCTTCACCGAACCTGAGGAAGGTGGACCCGGCCTCCAGCGCCTGGTCATACAGCAGCTCATACCTGCCGTAGGTCCTCATGTCCCGGTAAAGGTGGTACTGGTGTATCCTGGGATTCTTTTCCATAGCCAGCAGGGAGGCGTGCACCGCCGCATTGCAGCAGTACCGGGAGCAGTAAACCTTGGCCTTTTCCACCCCGGAGTCCCGCCTGCTGCCGACACAGTAGATATAGGCGACACTTTTGATTTCCTTTCCATTGTATACAGGCCGGCCCCCTGAACTGTCCAGCAGATCCCTGAATTCATCAAGGGTGACCACCCTGCCGGTTCCGTATCCGTACTCCCCCGCACCGGGCTGGAAGGTGTCAAAGCCGGTGGCCACTATAATGGATCCCACATTGAGGTCGACAAATTGAGGCTTATAGGCTCCTACCCTTACCCTGACATTGAAATTTCCCACGCTGCCCGACTTTTCAACCACCTCGGCGCCGGTATAGGCCACTATATTCTCCCTTTTGCCTATCTCGGACACCAACTGGCTGATTAGCTTATTTCCGTCCCTGCCGTGGGGGTACATGCTGCCCAGGCCGGCCACCCGCCCCCCCACTGACTTTTCCTTCTCCACCAGGTAAACCGATATGCCTATGTCGGACAGGCCCACCGCCGCCCGGAGGCCCGCTATGCCGGCCCCTACCACCAGGGCCCGGGGAACTGTGTCAATAATCACCGGCTCCAGAGAGTCCGTTAAGAGAGTCCTGGCTATGCCGGCCCTGACCAGCCTGACCGCCTTTCCGGTGGCGCCCTCTTTATCGTCGGTGTGTGCCCAGGAGCACTGCTCCCTGACATTGACCTGGGTATAGCGGTAAGGGTTGAGCCCCGCCCTTTTAGCCACGTCCCGGAAGGTGTAGAGGTGCAGTTTGGGCGAGCAGGAGGCCACCACCAGGCCGTCTAAGGAGTTCTCCCTGATGTCTTCCATTATCTCCTGCTGGGTGGCGTCGGAGCAGGTGAACATGGCCGTTTTGGCCACCACTACACCGGCCTCTTTACCAGCGGCCTCCCTGACAGCTTCCACATCCACATAATCCGAAATATTTCCGCCGCAGTGGCAGATATATACCCCAATTCTCCTGTCGCTCATTTGCCTCTCCTTATCCTTTCCACATAGGCGGCAGCCTGGGCCGCGGCCGCCCCCGCGTGCAAAATGGTATCGGGAATATCCTTTGCCCCGGAGGCCGTTCCGGCCACAAACACCCCGTCAATGCTGGTCTTTCCAGGGCTGACGTCCTCGTCCGTTTCCTTTACGTAAGCAAAATCATCCTGTTCCAGCTCTTCCCCGGTGAAAAGACCGAAGGGGTCGGTATTGGGGAGAATGCCCACCGAAAGCACCACCATGTCGTGCTCGGCCTTCTGTATAACCCCGCCCCCGTCTATATCCTCATAGGTCAGCACCAGATTGCCGCTTTCCTGTTCGTCTATCCTGGCCACCCTTCCCTTTACAAAGTTGGCCCCCATACCCCCGGCCTGGTTGTAAAATTCCTCGTAGCCCTTGCTGAAGGCCCTGATGTCTATATAGTAAACAGTAACGTCGGCCATGGGCAGCGACCCCATGATAAGCTGGTTCTGCTTGATGGAGTACATGCAGCAGACCCTTGAGCAGAGGGGGTTGCCCACTGTTTTATCCCTGGACCCGGTGCAGAGTATATACGCTATGCTGTCGGGCACCTTCCCGTCTCCTGGCCGCAATATGGTATTGAAGGGCCTGGTGGGCGCCAGCAGCCTATCCATCTGCATGCCTGTAATTACATTTTTGTATTTCCCGTACCCGTACTGGGGCTTGGCGTCGGCCGGAAAAAGCTTGAAGCCCGTGGATACTATAACCGACCCCACTTCCAGTTCCCTTTTTTCTTCCCTCATGCCCAGATCCACAGCATTGGCCGGACAGGAGGCGGCGCACTGGCTGCACTCCGAGCACACGCCGCAGTCAAGGCACCTGCCGGCGCTGTACCTGGCCTCCTCTTCTGAAAGGATCAGCTCCACCTCGCTAAAGCCCGCTTTACTTTCTTCCAGGGGAATCTCCTTTTCGGCCACCGGCTCCAGCCTGCTGAGGCTCTCCTGCCTGCCCAGCACTGCCTCCCCGGCCACCGGGCCAAGCCTGCGGTCGTAATCAGCGCCGTCCAGGCTCTCCCCGGATAAAAACCGGTCTATGAAATAGGCCGCCCTTTTTCCCTGGCCCACCGCCTTTACTATCATGGAGGGCCCGGTAACGGCGTCTCCCCCGGCAAAAATATAGGGGACCGGAGTCTGAAGTGTTTCGGTATTCACCGCAAAGGTTCCATTGCCGTTTAGCTTCAGCTCTTTCTCAAAGTCACCGGTGGAGGGGGTCAGCCCCACGGCGGTAATAACCAGGTCCGCCGGGGTGGTAAATTCCGATCCCTTTACCGGCACCGGCTTCCTTCTCCCGCTGGAGTCAGGCTCCCCGGGCTGCATCCTGACACTTTTCACACCGGCCAGCCGTCCATTTTTCCCGGTGAACTCCACCGGGGCACAGAAGGGCTGGAGATCAACCCCTTCACCAAGGGCGGCCTCCACTTCCCAACGGTGGGCCGGCATATCCTCCCGGCCCCGCCGGTACTGGATAATCACCCTTTGAGCGCCCAGCCTTACCGCCGCTCTGGCCGAGTCCACCGCCACATTGCCGCCCCCGGCCACCACCACGATTTTTCCTTTAAGGGAGGGCTCTACGCCAAGGTTAACCGAACGAAGAAAGTCCAGGGACCCTCTCACTCCCTCAAGGTTTTCTCCCTTAACTCCAAGGGTGACGTCTTTATTGGTGCCGGTGGCCATAAACACTGCGTCAAAGCCCTCTTCCCTGAGCTGGCTTATTTTCTCCACCCTTACCCCGGTCTCTATTACAACTCCCAGGGCGGTGACATTACTTATATCCCTGTCCACAACAGCCTTGGGAAGTCTGAAGGAGGGCAGGGCGGTCCTCAGCATCCCCCCGGGCAGTGGCTGGGCCTCAAATATTTTTACCTCATAGCCCTTCAAGGCCAACTGGTAGGCCGCCGTAAGTCCCGCCGGCCCGGATCCCACCACCGCCACCTTATGGACCTTTGTTTTCTCCACAGCGGAGTATACCGGTTCCCGGTGGCCCTGGTAATACCTATCGGCGATGAAGCGCTTGATCCTTCTTACCGGCACAGCCCCCTCAACCATATCCCTGGTGCACTCCCCCTCACAGGGGGCATAGCAGGCCCTTCCCAGGCTGCCCACCAGGGGTGTCTCGCCAAGCACCAGGTTAAAGGCCTCGTCGTATTTACCGGACCGTGTCAGGGCTACATAGCCGTGAGCCTTTATTCCCGCCGGGCAGGTAAAGGTGCAGGGGGATGACCCCTCCTTTTCGATAACGGCCTTTTTGGGAACGGCCTGGGGAAAGGCGATATATGCCGCTCTTCGGGCGGCCAGGTTGGCATTGAACTGGTCGGGAACGGCCACATTGCAGGCCGTCTCACACTGGCGGCAGCCGGTGCACAGGGATGGATTTACGTAGGTGGGCTTTTTGCGGACCTTTACATTGAAGGTCCCTTTGCCGTTCCTGTCGATCTCTTCAACCTCAGAGTAAACCATTAAGTCAACATTGGGGTGGTGGGCGGCGGCCGCCATTTTGGGCGTTGAAATACAGCTGGCGCAGTCCAGGGTGGGAAAAACCTTGCTGAGCAGTATCATCTTGCCCCCGATACTGGCCTCCTTCTCCACCAGCAGGACCTTATAGCCCATGTCGCCCAGCTTGAGGGCGGACTCCATGCCTCCTATGCCGCTGCCTACAACTAATACATCGTAATTCATGCTATCAGTTTCCCTTCCTGGCAGGTCCAAGTTTTTTCAATACCTCGGAAAATTCCTTCATCTGGCTGGTAAAAGGCTCTGAGCATACCGAGCAAATGGCGCCCATTTTCAACCTCTGAGGCTCATAGCCCTTTTCTTTAATCAGCTCCTGGGCCGCCCCGGATATACTGGAGGTTCTCTCCACGCAATCATTAAGGTAGGCGCAGTCGGTCCCGTCGGCAGCTATGAATACCCCGTCAAAACCTTTTTCCAGGGCGTACAGCACCCACCCGGGCCTTATCCCGCTGGAGCAGGGCACGCTTATAACCACCACCGAGGGCGGGTAGTGCATGTGGGAGCTGCCCGCCAGGTCTATGCCCGGGTCCGAAATGTTGTTTGTAGAAAAGGCAAGGATTTTGGGTTTAAAATCCTTGCCTCCTTTTGCTGCCCCTTCCATGCTATTTCATCCTTTTTACAAATAATTTCCAGTAGCCGGCATCCTCCACCAGCCCGAGGAACTCATGGCCCATTTTTTTGGCCCACACCGGTATGTCCTTGTTGGTGCCCGAGTCAGAGGAAAGCACCTCCATTATTTCCCCCTTGGCGATCTCGGCAATAGCCCTTTTTGCCGCCAGAATCGGACCAGGACAGGAAGTCCCCCTGGCATCCACCACTTTATCGGCCTTGATGTTTTTCAGCTCTTCCGGTGACATTAGCCTTCCCCCTTATAATCTTAAATTATTCCAATTGACTGGTCAGCTGTCAGATACCTAGTATGGGTATACCTGCTTTAAATTTATGACATATGTTCACTGGTATGTTTTTCTACATTTACATACCCATACCCGTATAGGTTTTATGATATTAAATTAGCATACCCCCGGCAGTATTGTCAACCTTTATTTTAGCGGCTGATTGTTGACACTTGGACAGCATGGATTATAATATAAACATACCGTGCCTGGTATTGTACCGGGGGGTATCCTTAAAAAGGAGTGATCCAAATGAAATCCAAAAGTGGCGAAAAGCAGCAGAGCAGCAGCTGCCCGGCCATAAACGGCGAAGATTCCAGCCCCGGGGATGTTTCCGCCAACAAGAGGTATTTTCAGGGTGAGATGCTGAACAGACTGAAAAAAATAGAGGGACAGGTCCGCGGAGTACACAAAATGATCCAGGAGGGGCGCAGTTGCGGAGATATAGTTATCCAGCTGGCCGCCATAAAGGCCGCCGTAAACAGGGTGGGCACCACGGTGCTGGCCTGCCACCTGGCCGACCAGATAGAGGAAGCCCTGCGGGAGGAAAGGGACGTCAGGGAGTCCCTGGAGGAATTCATGACCATTTTTAAAAAGTTTTCGTAATAAGAAGGGGCTGCCGCCGCTTTAGGACTATCGGTCCTTCACCTGCAATAAAGCGCAAGGGGGCCTTACACTTACCATCCCCCAGGAAATTATCCTCATAATTTCTATCTATTAAAAGGCCTCAAAGCGGCATTCATAGCACGGCATTCTTCCGGACGGGCACCGGCGCCACATGGGGCAGGGATACCCATCCAGGGTTACCCCCAGATCACATGATCTATTATTATATAATAAAAGTGATGTCCCCCCGGAATAAAGGGCCACAGTGGCTGGCATCCTAAGCAAAAATATTTTGGGAGGGAATAGTCGTAGCGTACTGGCTTTTAAAAACCGGGCCCGGGAAGTACAGCTACAGCGACCTGGAGCAGCATGGCCGTGACGTATGGGATGGTGTAAGAAACTTCGCCGCCCAGAAAAATATAAGAGACATGCATTCAAAATTATACGGGGCAGAAGATCATTTTTCATATTTTGAAGGAATTTAAGCCCTAAAGAAAGAAATATAACAGGAGATACCTGCCCATTCCGACCTCTGTCTCCAGCAGGTCCAAATCGCCAGTGCGATTATTCCCCATGGCTGGAAAGCCAAATATCCGACATATCCGGCAAAGGAGTAGTCCTCTTTGAAGCTTAGTAACATAATTGCAATGTTAATAGGCCTTATACTTTTCGTGGGGCTTATCGGGCAAAACTACACGGTGCCGCTTGCCGCCCCTGACTATGCGTTTGTTTACGTGGACGCAGAAAAGAAAATTTATTACGCCCCCTCTTACATAGACATAGCCAAGCCCGCTGACGTCGACCTGAAAAAGCTGCAGAGAATGACCCTTCAGGAAGCCCGGAGCAAGGGTCTTACCGCTGACGATACCAGCGTGGAAAAGGGGTATTTCAGGCAGGAGTACAGGCCCCTGAGCACCTACCTGCTGGAAAAGATGGGACTGGCCAAGCCCCTGCCGGTAAGATGGAACAAAGACGGGGCCTGGAACTGGTAAAAACCGCCGGTATTGCGGCGGTGCCGTCTTACAGACGGCGGAATCCAGAATTCAGGAGTCAGACTTCAGAATGAGTATGCATTCGCAGTCGAAGGACTCACACTCCGAACAGTTCTGATAATTGCTTTCTTTATTGCACTTCCTGACTTCACAGATATTGCAGTACCCGAATAGCACCTCCGACTTGCACCCAAGGCAATTAAGGTCGCCGGCCTTGATGTCCGCGCCGTACATCTTGCTCCACTCTTCAGCGGTCTGTTTCCTTAGGGCATCGTCATTATTTACCGTAGCCTTGTACGCATTACAATCACTACACATCAGTCCACAGTGCGACATTATCTTTTCCATAGTTTTTCCCCCTTTTTTTATTCATTAAGACACATTATAAACAGAAAACATGACACCTATATGTCATGTTTTCTGTCTTTGCTATAAATTTTTTATAAGCCTTAAAATGGGAAGTCCTTTTTCATTTTATTATGCTTAAAGCTCTTTGTACGGCTGGAATAGTCGTCAACAATATGACCATTTCCTATTAGCTTATACTTATAAATTACCAGCCCCTCCAGCCCCACCGGGCCCCTGGCGTGTATCTTGCCGGTGCTCACCCCCACCTCGGCCCCAAAGCCGTAGCGGAAGCCGTCACTGAAGCGGGTGGAGCAGTTCCAGAAGACATTGCCCGAGTCCACATACTCCATGAAGCGGGCCGCCTTTTCCCTGCTGGCGGTTACAATGCTGTCGGTATGGCCGGAGCCGTACCTGTTAATATGGTCAATGGCCTCGTCAATACCGTCAACCACTTTTACAGAGAGTTTATAATCCAGGTACTCGGTCTTCCAGTCTTCTTCCGAGGCCGGGGTGGACTGTATGACCTCTCTGGTTTTGGTACACCCGATAATCTCCACCTGCTTTGTATCCAGCGCCTTTTTCAACTCAGGCAGAAATTGGGGGGCTAGCTTCCGGTGCACCAAAAGAGTCTCAGCCGCATTGCATACGGCTACGTACTGCGTTTTGGAATCCACAGCAATCTTTACCGCCATATGGATATCGGCATCCTCATTCACAAAGCAATGGCATATCCCATCGGCATGGCCCATTACCGGAATCCTTGAATTATCCATTATATAGCGGACAAAATCATTTGACCCCCGGGGTATAACCAGGTCTATATACTGGTCCATCTTCAGCATCTCGCTGACATCTGAGCGGGTTTCCAGCAGTGCGGCCCAATTTGGGGGAATGCCGGCCTCCTCCGCCGCCCTGATGATTATCTCGGCCAGTATGCGGTTGGTCTGCCTGGCCTCGGACCCACCTTTAAGCAGGACGCCGTTGCCGCTTTTAAGGCACAGGGTGGAAATCTGCACCAGAGCATCGGGCCTGGACTCAAAAATAACACCGATCACTCCTATGGGGCAGGTTACCCTGTATAATTCCAGACCTTCGTCCAGCTCAGTGGACAGCAGTGTCTTCCCCACCGGCTCCTCAAGCCCGATAAGGCTCTTGATCCCGTCAACTACATCGGCTATCTTGGCCTCGTCAAATTTGAGCCTTTTCAGGAGTGGAGCCGAAAGGTTCTCCCTCTCACTCCTGATTAAATCCTCCCGGTTGGCCTCTATTATCTGGTCTTTTCTTTTCATTAAAGCTTCGGCAATTTCCGCCAGGGCCTTATTCTTCAGTTCCCCCCCGGCGCCGGCCAGCTTTATGGAGGCCTCCTTCACCCGGCGCGCCAGTTCATTCATAGCATAATCACCCCATGTAATAATCTTTTAATATAATAAAAGTATACTGCAAAAAAATCTTGTTTTCTACTTCTGCGGCAACACTCAATACCCGGTTGACCAAGTCCCCGACCGACCTGCAAGCTATCTTCCTTTCAGCTCATCAAAACTATGAATATATTTATCTGCGATGCACTCTATATCCTTCTTTTCATGGGCCGAAAATGAGTCATAGACCGCCCACACCCGCATGCCCGCCTTTTTAGCCCCCTTGACCGCATGCAGGCAGTCCTCGAACACAACACAATCTTCCGGGCGGACATTCATCCTTTGTGCGGTGAGCAGGAAAATATCAGGGTATTCCTTGCCCCGGACAACGTCCCCCACGGTAACAACGGCCTGAAACAAGGGGAACAGCCCGTGCCGCCTCAATACCGCCCCGGCCAGCCGGTAATCGGCGGCCGTGGCCAGTCCCAGTTTTATTCCGCCGCTGCAAAGACTTAAGATATATTCCCGGGCGCCTTTTTTCAAGTCTATGTTCTCGGCGTATTCTTTAAAGGCCATGTCATTCCATATGGCCATCAACTGGTCCCGGGTGTCCTTTAGAGAGAACTTTTCAATGTAATAGCCGGCCGCCTCCATAAAGCTCATGTTCTTGACTTCATAGCTGATATCGGGGCAGTCTATTCCCCTGGCAGCCAGAAATTCATTGCCCAGCCTGTCCCAGACCCCCATGGAATCAATTAAAGTGCCGTCCAGATCAAATATGGCCGCCTTCATAATTTATCAGCATCCTTTACATTAAATGCTTTACGCAATACCTATAATGTTTTGCCCCGGGTATAATAAAAGTGGTTTACCGGGCCGTGTCCCTGCCCCACCTTAAAGGAATGCCTGATTGCCTCCGTGATATATTCCTTGGCGCTTTTTACTGCGGACAGCATGTCGAAGCCTCTGGCCAGGTACGCCGCTATGGCCGAGGAAAGGGTGCAGCCTGTGCCGTGGGTGTTGTCTGTATCAATTCTTTCAGCCTCCAGCAGGTGGTAGCTGCCATCGTAAAAAACATCAACAGCCCTGCCGGAAAGGTGGCCCCCCTTAACCAGCACTGTTTTTACGCCCGTTTTATAAAGAGCCAGCGCCGCCACCTTCATATCCTCAATATCCCTGATGGCCGTCCTGGTAAGAATTTCCGCCTCTGGTATATTGGGCGTCACAATACCGGCCAGGGGAAGAAGTTTTTGCACCAGCGCATTTATAGCTTCGCTGCTGATCAGGACAAAGCCGGTAGAGGTGGTTATTACCGGGTCCAGCACAATCTTCCCCACCCCGTACTGCTGCAGCATATCAGAAACAAATCCAATACTGTCAGCCGAAGAGATCATGCCTATTTTAACAGCATCGGCGCCTATATCCGATAATACCGCCTCAAGCTGGCTTTTCACCATATCGGGATCGACTTCCTGTACACCAAACACACCCATTGTATTCTGGGCTGTAACAGCCGTTATAACAGTAGAGGCATAAACCCCCAGCGCCGAAAAAGTTTTCAGGTCAGCCTGTATTCCGGCCCCCGCCCCCGAGTCGGATCCTGCTATAGTCAAAGCTTTTTTCATATAGAACACCTCTTTATAAAAATAAAAAAGCCCACCTGACCAGTAAGCTTTATTTACACATCGCTTCCCTACGACGGGGCTAACCGCATCAGGTTCAAAGGGTCGGGGAAAAATCCCTCTCAGCCTTACAGCCCCCCCAGCTTTTCGTATAAAATGGCACAGCTAGATTCTATCATTTTACAGTCCTGCTGTAAATGAATATTATGCCGGTTCAAAATGTAAAGTCTATACACACCTCAGCCCGGACACAATTATTTTGCTACCACTCAATATCCTCCGGATAATCTAACTGCGGCCTTATATCGTCAACCGGACAGTTATGCGTTCTTGCCGCTTCTATAACCTCACTTCTGACCTCTCTGTATTCCTGACCTCTCTCTACTAACCGTTTGGCCATTGTTGGTATGTTTTTTAGTCGTTTTTCCTTGTTCATGCCAATAAATCTGCAATTAAGAATATCCAAATATTGTGTGGCGTAACCATCAAACCATGTATAGTCGCGTATCATCATATTTATCATGCGTTTATATGAAGCCTCCGAGACTGTATGCTTCATACATTCTGCAACCGCAGCCTGAAGCTTGCGGACAGCGGCGGTGGTTTTATCCCACTGCGGGTGCTTGCACTTCTTTCGGTTTAATAGAATAAAGTCATTGAGCGCCATTGTGAAAAAAAGCATTTCCGGCCACAGCACATTTATTACCAAGTATACATTCTTGTTATGAGTAATCACAGACAGCCGTTTCATCTTATTCTCGTCCATGCCATTGTCAACATGCTCAATTTTCCGGTCTCCCATTATTGCATGGCGAATATCATAACAGACACCGAGCACTCTCATGCGGGCAGCTTCATATGAGGAATATTCTTCCTCTTCCCCTACAATTAAATGCAATGCTTCATACAGCTCGTCAAAATCCATATAATCGCCATGAATGGCTACACCGGTATTGTTAGGAGTGTTTGTAACATATATCATCTTAAATCCCATCCTTTATCCAGCAGAGGCTTTACAATCAGGAAACATTCTATAGATCTGAACACTGGCTTCATCAAATTACAGCAACCACCGATAATCCTGACGGCAATCCAAAATATACTCTATAAATACTGCATCATCTTTCTACATCATCAATGGAAAAGCCTTTCTTGCCCGCCAGTCTGTCCTCTTCAACTGCGGGTCTCCCTAATGCGCAACATACTTTCCCGGCCTGCTTTATATTATCAAGCCGGTTAAGTGGTGTCAATCCCTGTGTCCTCAAGCGTGTCACAGGGACGGAAGATTTGACATGATTCTCCTGATCAAGTGGTGTCAATCCCTCCGTCCCCGCGAAAAATTAGTTCGACTTATTCTCGGCTAATGTACCATCTTTAATGTGATACTCAATATTCTTTGTGGTGCAAAAATCTATCACCTGCTGACTAAGCTCATTGTAATATTGCTTCGCCGCTTTATACTTCGATATTTCAGCATTATAATTTGTCCGACCGAAAATTATCTTATTAACAAATCCTATTTCATCAAGTATTTGCTTAAAGTCTTGCTCAATAATGTTCGGCGTCGGGTATGGTTCAATGCTAACCCAAGTTTTACAGCCTTTTTTGTGCAATGCTCGTAAGCTGCTTATTCGGTCTTGATATGGTGCCGCTCCCGGCTCTATTTTTTCTCTGAACACCTCATCAAGCGAAATAAGCGTTATGCCATATTGATTTCTGTCCGACAGCTTTGCAAGTTCAACCGGCAATACGCCCTTTGTCAATGCAGTGCAGGCAATATCGGCATCGTTTAACATATTTATGATTTCAATGCTCAGCTCGCTTACATCTTCATAGCCATACATAAAAGGGTCGGTTGTGAAACAGAGATGCACTGATCTTATTTTGGACTTATGTTTTGGTATCTCTTTTCTCAGCAGTTCAAGAGCATTGCTTACCAATTTAGGCTCCGTCCACTCTTCGTAGGTCTCTACCTTGCCAAATCTCTTAGCCATGAGAAACGCATAGCAAGGATACTTGCACCCATGCGAGCAGCCTTGAATGTGGTTTATGGTGTAATCGCCATATTCAACGCCAGTCTTATAAAGCAAGGTTTTTCGTTCAATATACTCACACACAGTTTTCATTTAACTAACCTCATTTTCATGCATTTTTTCTTTTTGTTATCAAATTTCTAATCAATCCACTTTGCAGGTCTGCCTGTATCTGTTAATGCTGGCGTCCTGACTATTTCTATTTGTCCAGCAGCTTCCATTTCCTTGACGATATTTTTTATTTTGCCTATTTCACAAAGCACTCCATACTTCAAAATTAAGTAGCATATATAATCATCAAACTTGACATAATCATCAGATAATGCATCTAGCACTATTTGCTTATAATCAAAGTTCAACAAGCCACCACAAAAGTTTGTATTCATCTCAAATAACATTATTTGACCATTTCGTTCTGCATCCTGCATTTGTTTCCACCGTCTCATCATATTATCTGCCATCTCAATAAGCCCATGTCTATGGTTTGTAGCAAATACCATTCTATATTTAGGCATATTTTTCAGTTTTCTTGCCTTAATTGGAATATTTATTGTTACAGCAAATATAGTATCCAGTTGTTTGCAGTATTCCTTTACAAATCTCTCCTCAGCATCAAAGGCATCAATCTTTCCATTATTATAATCAGCAACAATTTGTTGCCAATAGTTACCGTTTGCTACCCTGTCCATATTTGCAATATCATTGGTTTGCCGTGTATCTTCCGTGCTTTCACGCTCTTCCAAGCCCTCACATGCATCATCGAAATCCTTATATTTTAATAATCTACATCCTTCCCTTAAGAAACCAAAAGAATTTAAATTCAATAATAGCTCAATAGACCTAAATCTATATTTTTTCATCAATTCAAATTTATCAAATGCCAAGAATCTCTTACCTCCCAACGAACATTGGAGGATAGTTGATTTCGACCTGTCGGACAAAAATAACATAACTGATTGGACTCACGAAAGAGAGTGGCGTGTACCTGGTGCTCTTAAGTTCGAATACGAAGATATTCATATTGTTGTTGACAACACAGAATCCTATAAAAGGCTAATTTCTACATTAAACCATCAGATCATTCAAAAAATTAACGGCATCTCAGTAATAAATCAAGTCCTCGCTTAATGGTATTAGCACAGCACAAACCAATAGTGCCTAACATCAACTCATGTTCTCTCAAACAGCCCTCGCTGTCCACGCAAATATATGCCTAAATCTAGGAAACCAGCTGTTTAAGTAGTTTAGTTGTGTTTTCTATATGAGACTGACTACGGTCTCAACATGATGCGTCCACGGGAACATGTAACACCGGCTGGACCTCCTCCACCCGGTAGCCCAGCGACGCCAGGCGGCCCAGGTCCCGGGCCAGGGTGCCGGGGTCGCAGGAGACGTAAACCACCCTGGGCGTCTCCATTTGGGCCGCAGACTTCAGTACTTCCGGGTAACAACCCTTGCGGGGCGGGTCCAGCACGGCCACATCCGTGCGTAGGCCGTGGCCAGCCAGGGAGGGGAGCATCTTTTCCACCTCGCCGGTGTGGAATTCAATATTGTCTATCCCGTTCATTTCCGCGTTCCTGCGGGCATCCTCCACCGCCTCGGGCACAACCTCCAAGGTCACCACCCGCCAGGCCTGCCCGGCCATAAAAAGGGCTATGGTCTCCACCCCGCTGTAGGCATCCATTACCGTTAAATTCCCCGGGGGGCCGTCGTTGATGTTCCGGACCAGGAACACCACCCGCCCCCGGCCCGGGCCAACTCTCTGGCAAAGCATTCCTGCCCTGGCCAGTCCCCGCTACGGGTCACCAGTACGGCCATTATTTCACCGGTGCTGTGGTACTTTCTCAGCACCACATGGCGGAAAAAGCCCCGGTCCTTCTTCTCCCGCCCGTATCTGTCAAGAGAGCCTCTATTTTTGTGGCCGTTTTATTCAAAGCACTGTCCGCCAGCAGGCAGCCCCGGCTTTGTTCCCCGCCGAGTACAACGGACAGCCTGTGGGAACCTTCCCCGTAAAACCCCAGTCTGAAGCCTCCAGCCCGATCCTCCACCTGAAAGTGGGTCTTGTTCCGGCAGTACCGGGGATTTTCCATGCCCATCATATCCCTTGGCAAAAGCCCCTATTATGACCAGTAGACTTTTTTAGTTTTGACGCCGCTGGAGAATACAGCAAACCCAGTACCGTCACAGTACTGGGTTTGTCAGTAAACCTAAGTCTAATTTCATATATATTCTATCTTATCTTTTCCAGGGATATTTATTCTTTAAGTCCAATAAAGGCTCCATAAAGAGATCCGCCGACATTTCTTTGAGATTTCTCGAGATGATTGGTTTAAAAGACATCTTGGCTAAGATATTTTCCTCCAAGCTTACGCCCGGCGCAATTTCCACCATAACCCAGCCATCGGCTGTCAACTCAAAAACACATCTGTCGGTAATAATCCCGGTATTCTGCCCAACTTCCAGAGCATACTCCCCACTGGCGCTAATCTGATCAACCTTATCGACAAATTTCAAGATATCGCCATCTTCAACAATTTTTAACTTACCGTTTTCAACCCTGATATCCGATTTCCCCGCTGTAAAAGCACCAATATGGAAACGTTTTTTAGGACTCAGAGCAACATCGTGGAATCCTCCGATCCCTGGAATTCTTTGGTTTACCTTACTCACATTCACATTTCCATATTGATCAATCTGGGCAAACCCGAGCATGGTAATAGAGTGTAAACCACCATCTAAAAAGTCCAACATGGAAGACTGGCTGAGAATGCATTCAGCATTGACGGCTGTATTGAAATTTAAGCCAAAACCAGGAACCCCGCCGATCATCCCAGCTTCAATAGAAAATGTTATCTGATCTTCTATACCTTCTTCCCAGGCAATAGAGCCTATAAATTCAGACATACCGGCACCCAAATTAACAATCATACCGGGAGAAAGTTCCATAACCGCCCTTCTCGCCACAGCCTTTCTAAAATCAAACGGCACAGCCGGAGCCTCACCCTTAGGTAAGTGTATTTCACCGCTAATTGAAGGATCATATTGAACATTCCAAGTCATCTTATGGTTTTTCGGCTGAGCCACTACTATGGCATCCACCAGAACCCCAGGTATTCTTACATCCTTAGGGTTCAGAGTGCCTCTGGCGGCAACCCTCTCCACCTGGACAATTACTTTGCCACCACATTTTCTGGTAGCCATAGCCATTTCCAGCCCGTTCGCAAAACCTGCTTCTTTTTCGAAAGTTACATTACCATTCTCATCAGCAGTTGTACCCCTGACGAAGGCTACATCAATATTGAAAGTTTCAAAGAATAAATAATCTTTTCCCGCAACATTCATTACTTGGGGTATGTATTTGGCATCGGTAGAGATTGAATTCAGTCTTCCCCCTTCAAACCGGGGATCAATATATGTTTTCAAGCCATTGCTTCTAAAAACACCCGGGCGCCCGGCACTTATTTCCCGAAGAAGATGGCAACCTGCTCCCAAGGGCATCAAATAACCTTCTGTTTTTTCATCGCGGACGAGTTTATCCAATTTCCTGGTTAAATTCAGATAAGAACCAACGTACTTGGCAATAAGACCCTCGTAAGCAAAATGATCAAATCCCAAACCCCTTGTATTACCTGCTCCTCCAGGACCAAAAAGAGTTAAACCGGCTGGTTTGCCAGTCTTCAAAAAAGACTCTTCCACAGTCAGACATAATTCCTCAGGACACCCGAAAGTCAAACCATCAACTGCAACCGTATCGCCATCCTTAATAAGACCAATTGCACTCTCCGCACTAATTACCTTACCCAACGACTTCACTCTCCACTCCCTATTAATATCTTTTTAGTTAATATTATGATCTATTTTTACTCTATTAGTACATTATACGTAATGCCCCTGCAGGTGTCAAATGAGAGGACAGGCTTATGTCACAAGGACGGGGAATTGACATGATTTTTCGCAGTGTCTCGCGATTTATTGCCAATAATTTAGCCGCCCTTCGCAATGATACGTCTGCATTAAGCTTCAAAGGAAAGAGTGCCGCTCTCAAAATAATAACCCTTCCTGTAAAATCCGGCAGTATAGCCGCCAGGCATGCTGTGGGCTTCAAATATGGTTACTTTATGTCCCTTTTTTTCAAGAAGGTGGCAATAAGGCCGCCGATTCCGGAACCGACTATAACGACATTTTTCATTTTCCAATCCCCCTTCATATACTTCCGGCCGTCTGTTTTAATTCTGCTATCCGTTCGTCTTTCTTGCTATCTCCATCCGCTGCGCGGCTTCTTCGGAAACCACAACCTTGTGCGGCTTAGCCTTGCTTCCCATCAAGGACCTCCCTAACGGCGGCTTTCATCATATTGGATACCTCGTCAATAGAGTAACCGCTTTTTCCGTTTAATCTGCCTTCTTCGGCAGCGATCAGATTTTCCCGGAGACGCAACATGCTTTCACGACGCGCATAGGTTTCAATATCCATGACCACCAAATCGCCTTCGCCATTTTTTGTTAGGTACACCGGCTCTCCCGTGCGCTTGCACAGCTCGGAAATTTCGTTGTAATTTTTCCGGATTGCCGCAGACGGCTTTATATTCATCATCTTGCTCACCTCATATAGCATAATTATATCCTTATAATATGCTTATTGTACTACATTAGCAGTTTTCCTGTAAATTGCCGTTCTATTATCTTTTGTACTCAATGGGCTTGGTCAACTTGGTTGTCATGGGGACGGGGCAATAATTGAGCAGCCGTTCTCAATGATATTCCTGTATTATCCTGCCAATGCTTTATAAAACCGTTAAGTTGTTTCGCCATTTTTTATGGCATATATTGGCATTTCCCCGCCCTGCTTTGTCTTATCAAATCGCATATCTTTCGTGTCAATTCCTCCGTCCCTGTGACAATAAATTATCCTGTCTCCGTACCAGGCAGTATCATTAGAATGCGCTCCCTTGGCTTCCTCCCCCAAAAAAAACACCTCCTACTAATTTTAGCAGCAGATGTTCCATTCAATATCTTAGTTTCTTAGGTGACAGGCACCGTTTGCTACTCAGCTTCGGTATTGGTATGTGCAAAAGTCGCATAATTTCCTTTTGTGACTCGGTAACCAGCTCTGCAATAAACTGCTCAAAGGGTTTGTCATCTCTACGGGCCTTTTCCAGAAGTTCAATGTATTCATGCCTAAGCACCGGAGGAATTACAGCCAGTAAGTATCCGTCCTGTATTAGTGCGGTGTTCATAATGAGTCTCGCAATTCTTCCATTACCGTCTTTAAACGGATGGATAAAAACAAATCTCTTGTGGAGCTGTGCAGCGAACGCCACCGGATGAAACTGATCTCTTTCGGTTGCGATCCATTGAAACAGCCCATCCATTTCTGCCTGTATGCGTTTTTTTTCTGTCACAGGATATTTCGAACCACTGATAAACACATCCATGTCACGGTATTTTCCCGCATATTCCTTTTCTATATTTTCATAAAACATTTGATGCATCGTTAGTATATCTCTTTCCGTGATGGTTCTGCTTTTAAGCAGTGTGAACATAAAATCATAGGCCTTGGCATGGCCGATTGCCTCAAAGGTATAACGCAAGGGTTTGCCTCCAACAGTCAATCCATCCTCAAGCAGCACTTTTGTTTCACTTTCCGTTAGGGTATTCCCTTCAAGAGCATTGGATGACCAAGTGAGGCCAATACGATAGTAATCTTTGAGTTGTGTGAGCATATCTCCCTCGAAGGGTCTACGCTCATCTATGACACACTTATATAAGTCAAGTAAACTGGATATATCCATTTATTCACCTTATTCATCATAGGTTTTATCATTTAATTATATCACAAAATATTCCATTCAGCCATCTGCAATTATCCATATTATCCCATTAAAGTGTCATTTTACGACCCGTTCAATCCTCGCGACGGCCTCACAATGCGTTGTCGCATCAATCCGGATGTTTTTAAGTGTCAAGGAGTGTCAAGGGGACGGGGTTATTGACACTTTTATGCTTTTAAAACAATACCCCTATTGATTCCTGTAATCCTTTCTATTTGTCTAATTGATACAGTAGTGTTGCATAAAATTTAGACTTCATTTGCAAGAAGAAATACAGCAAGGTTTTATGTGTAAATATAAGTAATTAATGGTGTATACAACCATGTGGTTTTCCCTGGTTTTGTTGAAAATAGTGGGTAGTTAAAAGGTA
>JAMCVT010000104.1 GCA_023475565.1 Actinomycetota bacterium | reverse complement strand
TTTGTAGCTCTTTGAGGAAAAACATAAAATTTTATCAAGATGCTCTTGTCCGATGGACAAATCTTTTACCCCAAGGTGGTAAACTTTTTCGTGATCACAGTGGTAAACTTTTCGGTTGACAAAAACACTGATTGCCTTGAATGGCTTTTGAAACTGCCTTTTCTGTATCGCTTAATTCAGATAATATTGACGTTATTTTATCATCCAATTCTTCTGTATTATTTTTTTGTTCTAGTAAATCCTTTCTTCTTTTAGAAAAATCCACAATTTCATGATTAATATAGTTAATAACGACTTCTTTCTTGGCTTCCTTAATTGATATTTTATCCTTTGAATCCATTATGCCACGATCTTTTCCGTCTAGTAAAAACAAAAGAGCTGAGATTTCTGCTGTTTTCGCTGTCGTAATACCTGAATAAACTATTGGTCCTTTCGAGATCATCCGTTCTTCACTTAGCAAAAACATATGTATAAATGTTCGCAATGTAAGTGTTTGCTTCTCAAAGTTTTCATTCTTTATTACATAATGCTTTTCTTTGATTCCTAAAATATCAAACCACAATGAGTTAATGCTCTTCTCGTATTTTTGTCTATTAACTGCGTGATACTCGCCTAATGGCGATGGGGAGTCTATGCCTTCCACATTTATCTTATTTGAATCTAATTTGCGACTAAAAGCAAAAACCTCTCTTCCTGTATTGACTTCTATCGTTATGCAGTCATATCCATGTTCGCGGCTAATCGGGTTATCTTTTGCCCCAAATAAATAGTCTATACATTGCAAAATATATGTCTTACCAGTGTTAGAAGGCCCATAAATTATATTTAGACCTCTTACAAATTCTATTTCTGCAGGTAATTTCCCTTTACCAGTAATGCGGAGCTTTTGAATATAAATATTATTCATTTATGTGCCTCCTAAACCTATCCGCCGCCATGTTGTTAATAGCTACCGCTAAATGTCTATCTGTTACCTGTTCGTACTGTTTTAGTGCATTTTTGGCGTTCTGTTGATACTTTTCCGCATAAGTATCGTTGAGATTGGCACACAATGTTTTGCCATTTTCGGTTATTCCAAAATAAAACCCTGTATGCTTATGATGTACAATGATATAGTCATGGAATGCTAAAATTTTTAATGCCTTGCTGGCAATAGCTTTTTTTATTGCTAATTCACTATATCTAAAATCATTATCTCCATGAAGGTTTTCGTTGATAATATCGAAATCCTTTCCATAGGTACATATAAAATCAATGTTTATTAACCGGTTTTACAGAAAGACTTCGGGGAAACGAACTATTTAGTATTAGTAAAAAACGCATTGCCAATTCAAAATTAGAGTTGAAGATAATATTATTCATCACCATTCACCCACTTGATTCTGTCTTCATTTACAAGCATATGGCAAACACCTTTTTTCTCACTATTACCTATATATTTCATTTTACTATCCAGCAGGCTTTTGCTAGTAGAAACTGATACAACCTGCTGCATTACGGCATTCAAACGCTCAAATCCATTGCAAAAACTTTTTTCGCAAGTATCTATGATTCCATCGAAAACCTCTTCTTTTAATACATTGAATTCTTTTGAATCAGAAAAAGTATCTCTGACAAATCTCCGTATTGTCTCTGCTGAAAAATATGCCTTTCGTTGTCGTTGAAAGTTATTGAGAAATGTGGCAAAACCTTGTAAATTATCAATATTTTTAATTATTCTACCCAAAACCTCAGAATAAGCATCAAATAATTCTTTTATGTACTTTAATTCATCAGCCTCATACTTTGTTGGAACATTTAAAGGATTTGGGTTGTCAATGTGAACTCCGCCGAATCGAATGTTTCCATACATAGTTTGCAGGTGTTCATTTATGACTTGTGCCATAGGATAAGTTTCAATGATTGAAAAATCAAATGATTGAATATAGCTAGTTAAATTGGTGTTTAGAGGAATATCTTTGGTTTTTGTAATTTCCATTTGACAATATTTCCTCCAATTACTTAATAGGGAACTTCTTAATTTATCTGAATCAAAAAATAGGTCGATTAATTTCGGACCAATGTCATTAGAAGCCATTACATAATATTTATTAGGAATAGGGTATTCCCCAATAAAAGTAAAATAGCAAAGCTTGCCTAATTCCAAATAATAATTACTAGGTGTTAAGGCAGAGCCATAGTGCTTACACTGATAATAGTCTACGTGTTTATTGTCATAATATCCTATAATGTCTCGTCCTTTATCGCCAGCTCCCCCAATATGCATCACTTTATAATATTTATTTTGCTTATACCCGTATATCCATTCTGTAATAAATTGTTCAAACTGATCTGGCGACATCACTTTAACTTGATCACAGGGCGGGATTGTAACATCTGTAGATACACGAGCTAAATCTATTTTAGGTTTTACGATAGGTTGCTTAATAAGTATGCTCATGAATCTGCCCCCGATTAATCAGTTTAAAAAAATTGTTTTTGAACTGATATTTTCTAAGCATTACTGAATTGTACTAATTATTTCCACAGAAAATATTGTTTTCCTTTTATCAATGGAAAAACTTCACTTTTTTTGTCACATTAAAAATATCTTTTTAAGCCGGAACAAAAATCCGGTCTTATTGTCCAGGTCACAAACGGAAGTATACTCTTTGATGTGTGTAAGTAGGGAATTGCAAGAGAGGTAAAAAATGTTAATCGGAAGATGTTCGTAAAAATGAGGGGCAAAGGGGGTCAGGCCTGAATAATTGACATAATGCATGACAAGTAATATATTTGCGGCAGAAGACAACCTGCCGCTTTCTTGTGTTTTTAACAAGGAAAGGAGGAACAAATAAATGCCCAGAAAATCCAGGATACACTACCCTGGTGCTTTAATATCATGTGATTTGTCGTGGCAACAACAAAGAGTGGGTATTTAAACAGGAATTAGAGAAAAAAGAATACCTGTCATTAATAGAAAAATATAAGCAACGGTATGGATTCAGCCTTTATGCCTGGGTGGTTATGTCGAACCATGTGCATCTGCTATAGAAGTGGGGGATAAACCGCTTTGGAAGATCATGCAGGGCATCCAGCAGACCTACACAACGTGGTACAATCAAACGAATAGGCACAGCGGGCATGTATTTGAACAAAGGTATAAAGCTGTACTCTGTAACAAGGATATCTACCTGCTTTCCCTTATACGTTACGTTCATCAGAATCCGGAACGGGCAAAAATGGATACCGGGATTGACTATCCGTACAACAGCCATAGCGATATAAACTGCTGAAAAAAGAAGGGTTACAGATACTACGTATCCTCTTGGCCTTTTTTCTGAAAACAAACAACAGGCTGTTATCAGATACCTGGACTTTATGGGGGAAGAAGAGGAAGAGATAAGCAGGTTGAACTTGAAGAAGGACCTCATGACGGTGAACCTGAAAAATTGGAAGACCAACTCATACGAAAGTCTCTGAAAGAACTTATTGAACTGATCGCAGATATTTATGAAGTTGAGGTAAAAGAACTCATTAGCCGAAGCAGGAGAAAATAATTGGGGCTGGCCCGCAGAACCCTGGTAAACTTTTGCAGGGAATATACCAGAATACCTCACCGTGAGTTGGCAGAATCATTCGGTATTACTGAATCTGCAATATCCAAGATGTTGGCCCGAGGGAAAGAAGGCGTGGAAGTACATATAAAAAAGCTGCACAAAATATCAAGGTTTCAGGCCTGACCCCCTTGGGGTCCACCCCCTTTGTTATTATCTCCTATTTTTATTGACACGCATTCGTAATGCGCATTATAATATTAGCAGGAGGGTAGGCAGTATGAAACACTACTCAGCGAAGGAAATCGAAAAAATCCTCCTGGCAGACGGATGGTACGAGATCAAAGGGCAGGGGGGTCATAAGCAATATAAACACCCTGTAAAACCCGGTAAAGTAACGCTATCACTCCACACAGGGAAGAAGCTGTCAGTAAACGACATAAAGAGTATTGAAAGGCAGTCGGGGATTAAATTCTAATCTCCCCCCTCTGCCTCCCTACAAGGAGGTTTTATATAGAATGAATAAATCTAAGAATTATTATGTATACCCAGCAGTTTTCCATTTCTGGACTGACGAGGATGGTCAAGAACAATGCAGCATTACCTTTCCCGACCTCCCCGGCCTTATCGCTGGCCCCGGCCCCGGAGCGACCTTCGAGGAAGCCCTGGACGCAGCCAGGGAAGGACTTGCCCTCCACCTGGAAGGTCTGATCGAGGATGGCGACGATGTTTCCGGGCCGACCTCGGTTAATGGGCTCGAATATGATAGGCCGCCGGAGGGAGGAACGGTCACGGTGGCCCTGGTTGACGTGGTTCTCTCGTTATACCGGAATAGAAAGACAGAATACTCCAGAGTTAACGTTACCCTGCCGACGTGGTTAAAAGAATTAAGCGAGGAGAAAAATATCAATTTTTCAAAGGTTCTCCGCGAAGGTCTTGTTAATATATTAGACCTCCAGCGGATTGAGAGGTAAGAACAGTAGAACCCCACGATCGATTAGGTCGAGGGGTCTTTTTTATTCTGCCAACCCATTCTGGCTTCTGACTCCTGTATTCTGAATTCCGACCGCAAAGCAGTACCTATAAGCCGTCTTCAGTATCCGTCATTCTTAATAACCGACCAACTGCGGTAGAAGTATTCCCAGCCCGACCAGATGGTGAAAAAGACCGCCACCCCCATGGCCGTATAGCCCAATAGAAGCGGCAGGTCCCTTATAAAAAGGGCCACTATGGCCACGATCTGGGTAACTGTTTTCACTTTCCCTATCCACCTGGCCGCAATTATGTTCCCGTCGGCGGCCGCCAGTGCCCTTAAGCCGGTTACCGCAAACTCCCGCCCTATTATTATAAGGGCCACCCAGGCGGGCAGGCGCTGCAGCTCGACCAGCACCAGGAGCGCGGCGGAAACCAGAAGTTTGTCCGCCAGGGGGTCCATCAGCTTACCCAGGTTGGTAACCATTTTTCTCTTCCTGGCAATATAGCCGTCCAGGCCGTCGGTACTGGCCGCCAGTATGAATATAACCGCCGCTATATAGTCCCCGTAAGGTATTCTCAGTGTGACCACAGCCACAAATACCGGTATAAGAAATATCCTTACCAGTGTAACCCTGTTCGGCAGGTTCACAGCGCCAGCACCCCCCTTAACCCATAATCAAAGCCCTTGGTGACACTCACCTGGACGAACTGCCCGGGCCGGATACCGCCCCGGCCTGCCGGTGAAAAAAGAACCGACCCGTCTACCTCGGGGGCGTCCCCCCCGGTCCTGCCGTAATACAGCCTGGCCCGGCCCGGCCTTTTGCCATCCACCAGGACCCGGACCACGGAGCCGGCCTTGGACTGGTTCAAGCTGAGCGATATGCCCTTCTGCAGCGACATAAGCCTGTGGTACCTGTATTCCTTGACCTCTTCTGAAACGGTATCCTCCATCAGTGAGGCGGGAGTCCCCTCTTCGGGGCAGAATTTGAAAACCCCCATCCTCTCAAAGCGTGTCTCCTCCACAAATCTGTACAGCTCCTCAAACCGGGCCTCATCCTCGCCGGGAAAGCCCACAATAAACGTGGTGCGCAGAGTAAGTCCCGGCAAGGCTTCCCGCAGCTGATGAATAAGCCTCTTTATCTGGTCCGGGCCGCCCCTACGGTTCATTTTCCTTAAAATACCCTCGTTTATGTGCTGAAGGGGCAGGTCCACATATCTGCAGATATTCTCCTCCCGGCCCATGACCCTGATCAGCTCAGGGGTGAAGCCGGTGGGGTAGCAGTACATAACCCTTATCCAGGGCACTCCCCGGGCGGCCAGGCGCTCCAGCAGCTCAGCCAGCCTGGGGCGCCCGTACAGGTCAATACCGTAAGCGGTGGTGTCCTGGGCCACCAGTATTATTTCCTTAACCCCGCCGGCCACCAGGCCGGAGACCTCATCCTCCAGCACCTCCACCGGCCTGCTCCGGTAATTTCCGCGTATTCCCGGGATGGCGCAGTACGTGCAGCGGTTGCTGCAGCCATCTGCTATTTTAACGTAGGCCCAGTGGCTGGGAGTGGCCAGCTTCCGGGGCATAACCCGGCCGTAGTCAAATCCGGGGCTGCCCACTGCGCAGGGGCGCTCCCCGCTTATTACCGCCTCCACCAGAGAGACCACCCTCTCTATCTCCCCGGTGCCCAGCAGCCCGTCTATTTCCGGCATCTCCGCCAGCAGTTCCTGCCCGTGGCGCTGGGCCAGGCACCCCGCCACCAGCAGCCCTTTAAGGCGGCCCTCTTTTTTCAGCCCGGCGGTTTTAAAAATGGTTTCCAGCGCCTCTTCCTTGGCGGGGGTAATAAACCCGCAGGTATTTATAATTACAACATCGGCCTCACCGGCCGAAGATACTATTTCATACCCCGCCCCGGACAAAAGGCCCAGCATTATTTCGGTGTCCACCAGATTTTTGGAGCACCCCAGGCTGATTATTCCAACCCTCGCGGCCCTATGATCAATCTCACATCTCACTTCTCACATCTCACTTCTCATATCTCACTTAGAAGGTTCTCATGTTGACAAATTGAAGGGGTATTTCCCAATCCCTATCCTTTATAAGCTGGATTACCTTCTGCAGGTCATCCCTGTTTTTCCCGGTCACCCGCACCTGGTCCTCCTGAATGCTGGCCTGCACTTTCAGCTTGGCTTCCTTTACCAGCTTTATTATTTCCCTGCCCAGCTCCTTGTCCACCCCCTGGACAACCTCGGCCTTCTGCCGGACGGTGTCTCCGGAAGCCTTCTCTATTTTGCCGTAGCGAAAGGACTTGAGATTAATCCCTCTTTTTACCGCCTTTGCCTCCAGTATGTCCACCAAGCTTTTTAATTTAAAATCGTTGTCGGCATGCATTAAAATACTGCCGTCGCTGAATTCCACGCTGCACTTGCTGCCCTTGAAGTCAAACCTGCTTCTTATTTCCTTCATGACCTGATTGAGTGTGTTGTCAATCTCCTGCAAATCAACCCTGGATACTATATCAAAACTGTTTTCCTTCGACAAACCGGCACCTCCGAAACATTTTACTACCCTATTTTAAACTATTATCGACATGTTTTAAACATAAATGTTCTGACCGCCTCTGGGTGGCGGAATTCAGAATCCAGAATCCAGAATTCAGAAGCGGTTTCAGCCTTCCTTTAAAGAGATGGCCAATAATTACTTTTGGGGCCATAGTGTGCATATGCTTTTCCGGCTAAACTAAAAGCCACCCCTCGGGTGGCGCAGGCATAACAACGAGAGACAGTTTCCCAAGCAGCCCGGATACAGATCAGAACCGTATGCTCATTCTGAATTCTGAATTCTGGATTCCGACCGGGGTGCAGTACCCTTTAGCTTAATTAAGCTCCCTTCTTTCACCGGTGGCCAGGTATATGACAGCCTCCCCTATATTGGTGGCGTGGTCGGCAATACGCTCCAGGTAGCGGGAAACATACAGCAGGTAGGCGCCCTGGGTCACCACTCCGGGATCCTCGGCCATGCAGCTGATGGTATCCCTGAATACATGTGAGAAAATAAAATCCACCTGGTCGTCCATGGCGCACATTTCCCTGGCCTTGTTCACATCCCGGTGCACATAGGCGTCCAGCCCGTCTTTGACCATCTGCCTGGCCAGCCTGGCCATCCGGGGAATTTCCTGCAGGGGGCGCAGGGCCATGGGGTGCCCGGCCAGGCACATGGTGGATCTGGCTATATCCACCGAGTGGTCGGCCATTCTTTCCAGGCTGGTCAGTATCTTTATTCCCGTCACCGCCACCCTTAAATCCCTGGCTATAGGCTGCTGGGTGGCTATAAGCTTTATGCATTTATCCTCTATCTCGGTAAACAGCTCGTCAATCCGCTCGTCTCCCATTATTACACCGGCAGCGGCGGTAACATCCTGGTTCATGAAGGCGTCCACCGAATCATAGATGGCCTTTTCCACCAGCCCGCCCATGCGTAAAATGTCGTTTTGTATCTCTCTCAGTGATTTATCGAACAGGTACCTGCCCATCCCGGCCTACCTCCTGTAATGCTTCTATCGGGATTCCGATTAGATTAAATAATATAAACATTTTACACTTAAAAAGCCTAAAAGGTAACAGTTTTTAAATTTGTTTTACCGGAAGGTATACCGTGAAGGTACTGCCCAGTCCTGGCCTGCTGGACACCTCAATCCTTCCGTGGTGGGCCTCCAGTATATGTTTTACAATAGCCAGGCCGAGGCCGGAGCCGCCGTATTCCCTGGATCTGGCTTTATCAACCCGGTACAGCCGCTCAAAAATTCTGGAAAGACTTTCCTCGGGTATGCCTATGCCCCTGTCGGACACCCTGACAAAAATTTCGCCCCCACCGGCGGGCCCCCCGGAAAGGGTAACCTCGCCTCCGTCATGGCTGTACTTTATAGCATTATCCACCAGGTTTATTAAAACCCTGGTGATCATGCCGGTGTCACCGGTTAGCACCGGGAAGTCCGGCGGTATCCCGGAAATGAGTTTTATATCCCTTTCCCCGGCGGCATGGCTGAATATGGCAAAGACCTTGTCAATTATACCGGCCATTTTTATTTCTTCCATGACCGGCGCCACCCTTCCGCTTTCTATATTGGAAAGGGAGAAGAGATCCCCTATAAGCCCGGTCATACGCCCGGTCTCGGCGTCAATAATCTTCAAAAAGCGAAGGGCTGTTTCCCTGTCCTCAACGGCCCCGTCCAGAAGGGTTTCCAGAAATCCCCGTATGGATGTCAGCGGTGTTCTCAGCTCATGGGAGACATTGGCGATAAACTCAGCCCTCATCTGGTCAAGCTGCCGCCTTTCGGTAATATCCCGCAAGAGAGCCACCACCCCTCCCCTGCCGGTCCCCTTCAGGGGTGTAAAATGGACCCGGTAGTACCTGGGGTCCGGGGTCAGCACCTGTATCTCCCGGGTGAGGTCCTCCTGGTTTTTCAGGGCGGTCTGAAAGCTGTTTTCAAAGTCCAGGTGCCTTATCACACCCACTATGTCCTTGCCCCTGCACTGCTCACCGGATATGTTCAGGGCCTTTTCCACCACGGGGTTGACCAGCAGCACCCGGCCATCGCCATCCACGGCGATCACACCGTCGGCCATACTGTTTAGCACCGCTCCCATCCTGTCTTTTTCCTCGGTTATCTCATAGATGGTCTGCCTCAGCTTTCTGCCCAGAAGGTTTATATTCCTGGCCAGCACCCCTAATTCATCGTCGTGATAAATCCTTATTTCCCGGTCCAGATAGCCCAGGGCCATTTCCCTGGCCGCCTCCGATATCTCCGCCAGGGGCTCCAGTATTCTTTTCAACAGAATCCAGGCCAGGGCTATGGCGAAAGGAAGGGCCACCAGGACCACCGCCCAGGCATTTACCCTGTCCCCGGCAAAAAACTCCACGGCCGCATAAAAAACAAACAGCATTAGGAAATAGCCGGCCAAAGGCCGCCAGCTTATGCTCCCGGCAAATTCCCTGAACCTTTTAAACAAAAAACAAACCCCCGGCTCTTAAAGTTTTTGGCTGAGCCAAAACTGTGCGCTCATCCAGGTATAACTCAAATTTTATCATACTACCGGTTAAAAATGTTGCATGGCAGTGTTAAGTTTATGTTACCAAAAAATTAAAAAGGAGGGGCTGCCGCCGCTTTAGGACTATCGGTCCCTCACCCCGCAATGAGGGGGAGCTCCCACTTTTTAAAACCCTGGGAAATTCTCCGCCGGCATAATTTCATATATTTTAAAAAAACAGAGACGCATGTGACTGCTCTCTGTTTATATGCTTTCTTTTATTGATTTGTCAGTCGTTCCTTCTTCCCCGGGGCGGCTGGCGGTTATCCCTGAAATCCCTTCTGGGGGGAGGGGGGCCGCCGCTGTCCTGGGCCATCTCCAGCTCACCCGGCTCAGGTGGAACCGCCTCCTTGCGGGAAAGCTTCAGCCGGCCCTGGTTGTCGTAGCCGATGGCCTTTACCAGTATGGGTTCCCCTTCCCTGGCAATGTCCTCGGTCCTGGCCACCCTGTGATGGGCCAGCTGTGATATGTGCACCAGACCCTCCTTGCCGGGCAGGCCCAATACTCCGGGGATTATCTCCACAAAGCAGCCGAAGTCTGTCACCCTGGTCACCTTGCCGTTGTATATTTCTCCTACCTGCACATCCCTGGTTATACCCTCTATTATGCCCAGCGCCTTCTTGCCGGCCTCGGGGTCCACCGCAGCTATGTAAACCCTGCCGTCATCCTCTATGTCTATATCCACCCCGGTCTCCTCGACAATCTTCTTAATAATCTTGCCGCCGGGTCCTATAACATCCCTTATCTTGTCCGGATCTATGCTGAAGTGTATTATCCTGGGAGCATAGCGTGAAAGATCCTCCCTGGGTGTGGATATAACCTCCAGCATCTTTCCAAGTATGTGCATCCTGGCATCTGTGGCCTGGGCCACCGCCCTGGCCAGCACTTCGGGAGTCACACCGGCCACCTTGATGTCCATCTGCATGGCGGTAACCCCGTTGGCAGTTCCGGCCACCTTGAAGTCCATGTCCCCCAGGTGGTCCTCTATGCCCTGTATATCGGTTAGAATGGCCACCTCGTCACCATCCTTGATCAGTCCCATGGCCGCCCCGGCCACCGGAGACTTTATGGGCACACCGGCATCCATCAGCGCCAGGCAGCTTCCGCAGACGCTGCCCATGGAGGTGGACCCGTTGGACTCCAAAGCCTCGGATACTATCCTGATGGTATATGGAAATTTATCCTCCGGCGGGATAATTGCTCCCACCGCCCTCTCGGCAAGGGCCCCGTGCCCTATCTCACGCCTGCCGGGGGAGCGCATGGGCTTGGACCGAGGACATTGCCAGGGAGGGAAGTTGTAATGGTGCATGAATCTCTTGGTTTCCTCTACTCCAAGGCCGTCAAGGCGCTGCTCCTCGGAAATGGCGCCCAGGGTGACCACCGAAAGTATCTGGGTCTGCCCCCTGGTAAAAAGCCCTGACCCATGGGTTCTGGGCAGTATGCCCACCTCCACTGTAATTGGCCTTACCTCGGTGGTGCTGCGGCCGTCTATGCGAATCTTTTCCTTGAGGATCATCTGGCGCATGGCCTTTTTCTCGGCTGTGTCAATAACGCTTTTGACCGATCCCATCTGTTCAGGGAATTTTTCCCCAAACAGGGCAGCCACTTCATCCTTCATATCATCCAGGAAGTTTTCCCTGGTTTTCTTGTCCATTTTATCCGCGACGCAGCGCCTGACGGCCTCGGTGAGCTTTTCCACGGCTACCGGGTAGACTGCTTCTTCCACTTCGGGCGCCGCTGCTTTGACTTCGGGCACAATCTTTTCCCTGGCCAGTCCCATGGCCAGGGCCTCCGCCCTGAAAGCCTCAATGACCCCGACAATCTCCTGTACCTTGGCATGCCCGAAGCTGATGGCTTCCAGCACAGCGCTCTCGGGAACCTCCTGGGCCCCGGCCTCCACCATCATTACGGCATCCGCCGTACCTGCCACCACCAGGTGCAGATCGCTTTTCTCCGCCTCAACAATGCCGGGGTTGAAAATCAGCCTGCCGTCAACCCGTCCCACGATAACTCCGCCGATAGGCCCGGCAAAGGGTATGTGGCTTAGGTGCAGGGCTGCTGAGGCGCCTACCATGGCCGCCATTTCGGGCGCGTTGTCCTGGTCCACCGACATAACCGTGGCCACCACCTGGACTTCGTTCCTGAATCCTTTCGGGAAAAGGGGCCTTATGGGGCGGTCAATAAGCCTCCCTGATAAAACAGCCTTTTCGCTGGGCCTGCTTTCCCTTTTTATAAATCCCCCGGGGATTTTGCCTACAGCGTAAAGCCTTTCCTCATAATCTACAGTAAGAGGAAAAAAATCAATGCCTTCTCTCTTGTTCTTCGCCATGGTGGCGGTAACCAGCACCACCGTGTCGCCGTACCTCACCAGCACGGCCCCGCTGGCCTGCCTGGCGACCCTGCCTGTCTCCAGTATCATCTTACGGCCGGAAATTTCAATCTCTTTCCTCAGAATCTTTCCCTCTGACATTCAGTTAAATCCTCCCAATTATCTCATCATATTTTAGCAATCGATGGTAATTCTACATATTTTATAGTATTTCCTGCCAGATAATCTAAAAATACGTGAATGGTATTCAAATCGTTTAACTCTATAAAAAAAAGCGGAAATTTCCTCCGCTTTTTCTAAATCTTATTATTTGCGCAACTGGAGCTTTTCAAGGATTGCACGGTAGCGCTCAAAATTACTGTCTTTCAGGTAATTCAAAAGGGCTCTTCTCTGGCCCACCATTTTAAGAAGGCCCCTCCTGGAGTGGTGATCCTTCTTGTGTATCTTCAGGTGCTCGGTCAAAGCCTTGATCCTATTGGTAAGTATAGCAATCTGCACTTCCGGCGAACCGGTGTCACTCTCGTGCAGCTTGTGCTGCTCAATAACGGCATTCTTTTTTTCCTGACTCAGTGCCATTTTATTCACCTCCTAACCCCGGAATAATCGCTGCAGGCCAAGCAAACCGCCGGAGAACGAATCCCCTAGCCAGCAGTTCATATTATTTACCAATAACTGTTATTACCAAGCGACCTCCCGGTATGTCCTTGGCCACTATATCAAACATGCGCCCCGACTTGGCAAAAAAACCCCTGAAGCGGGTGGCCGTGGGCACCTTTCCCGGAATACCCGCGGCAGCGCTATTGATATCCTGTATGGTTATTCTTTCCTGACGCATATCCTTCAGCCGTTTGCGCGCGTGCTCAGTTATTATCACTTTCATACCCTAAACCTTCTCAGCCTCTGCCGGAATTTATAGAAAGGTTTTCTTCTTCCTGGGCGAGAAATGCGTAAAGGGCGTCCTGAAATGCCACTGTCCTGAAATCTTCCAGGTTGGACTTGCTGTATATAGTCTCCAGTTCCTTTTTTAACGTCTGAAAGTCCTCACTGAGGCATATCAGAGCTATTTGGTTTACCCACCTCTTTATTTCCTCTTCAGGAGAATCCAATTTGGGGACTCCCACGGCGACATCCCCTTCCTTTTAACTCCCGCAGCCAGTTTATTTTACCACAACTGCCGGACGCAGCACAAGCACACAGGCAAAGGCGGCTTTTATATTCATTATATTTACCGCTTCCAAGTTTATTCTAGTCGGTTAGGGCCGCCCTGACCCTGCTGATGTCCATACGTATCTGCTCAACCAGCTCTCCCGGGGAAGAAAATCTTTTTTCTTCCCTTATCCGCCTGGTAAAAAACACTTTCAGCTTCTTTCCGTAAAGGTCCGAGTGAAAGTCCAGCAGGTGCACCTCCAGGTTGGGCACAGCGCCAAACCCCTGAAAGGTGGGCTTAATCCCTATATTTGCCACACCCAGGTAATGATCGCCATCCACCTGCGCCTTCACCGCGTAAACCCCATTGGCGGGCACAGTCAGTCCCTCCTCCAGGTTCAGGTTGGCAGTGGGAAATCCCAGGGATCTTCCCCGGCTGTCCCCGGGCACCACATCCCCTTCCACAAAGGGATAATAGCCCAGGTACTTCCTGGCCTCGTACACCTCGCCATCGGCCAGGAGGCCTCTTATCAGGGTGCTGCTTACAGGCACCCCGTCAACGGTCACCGGAGGGATAATATAAACATTGAAGCCGTACCGCCGGCCTCCTTCGATAAGTGTCTCGGGATTGCCCCTGCCTCCCTGCCCGAAGGTGTAGTTATACCCCACAAACACCGACCTTATCTTTAAATCCCTTACCAGCACCTTTTCTATGAAAGCTTCAGGAGTCCGGGAGGCAAATTCCAGGGTGAAGGGCACCTGTAAAAGCGCCTTAACCCCCATCTGCCTGAAGGTTTCCTGTTTGGCCTGCTGAGAGAGCAGCCTCGGGGGGGCCTTGCCCACCAGTACCTCCAGGGGATGCGGATAAAATGTGAAAACGGCGGGTGTGCCGCCTATCTTTTCGGCCTCGCCCACCAGGCCCGCAATAAGTCTCTGGTGCCCGACGTGAATCCCGTCGAAGTTGCCCAGCCCCACCACAATGTTCTTATGTTTTTCCCCGGCACCCTTCCATGTGCTGTATATATCCAAAATACCGCTTACCCCCTGAAATGCTTATACAATTATTTTTTCAGGCTTAAAGCAAAGCCTTCCCCTGTCATCGTAAGCGGCCCTGGCCACCGCCACATACCTGCCTTCCCACTCAAGAGCCGCCAGGGCGCCCTCCCCTATGCCCCCGGGGGAGTCTTTTATGCCTGGGGGGTAAAGGGTGGCGCCGGAGCAAACGGGCTTTAAGGTTCCCTCGTTTATCCGCACCTCAGGCAGAAAGGCGAGAGCCCTTTCCACACTTATTACCGCCTCCTGCAGCCTGCCCTCCCGGGTTAAATGGTTAAGTTCCTCCAGTGTGTGCGCGTCAGCAATGGCATAATCCCCCACCCCGGTTCGCAAAAGAAAGCTCATGTAGGCCCCGCAGCCCATTTTTTCTCCTATATCCTGGCACAGCGTCCTTATGTAGGTTCCGGCGGAGCAGCTTATATCCAGTAAGGCCCTGGGCCTCCGGGGGTCCTGATACCACCTGGCCATTTCCAGGCTGTATATTTTAACGGGACGGGCCCGGCGCTCCACTACTTTACCCGCCCGGGCCAGTTCGTACAGTTTTTTTCCCTGGTGGCGCACCGCGGAAGTCATGGGCGGCACCTGGCTGATTTCCCCGGTAAAGCCGCGGATTGTATCCAAGAGCCTTTCCATTGAAAAATCTCCCGGCATATCCCCCGGAGTCAGCTCCCCAAAGGAGTCCCCGGTGGATGAGGTCATCCCGAAGGTTATTTCGGCCCGGTATTTTTTGTTATGGTCCAGGTACTCGATAAGGCGTGTGGCCCTGCCGCAGCAAACTAAAAGAACACCTGCCGCCCCGGGATCCAGGGTGCCGGTGTGCCCCACCTTCTTTGTTCCTGTGAAAGAGCGCAGGCGGTTAACCACATCGTGGGAAGACATACCCGGAGGCTTTAAAACACTGATCAGGCCATTCATCCGCCGGTACCCTTTTGGGAAACCTCTTTGACCGCCTCTCCCACCACCATCTCGGTAATCTGATCAAGCTTTCCGGAGAGAACACACCCCGAGGCCCGCATATGGCCCCCACCGCCAAACCTTGAGGCCAGGCGGTGAACGTCAACCTCTCCCTTGGAGCGAAACCCCACCTTGTATTTTCCGGTATCCATCTCTCTTATAAGAATGGCCACCTCAACGCCCTTTAAGGTTCGTAAAAAATTAATCAGTCCATCAGTATGTTCCACGCCGGCCGAAAAGCTGTCCAGCATAGCTTTTTCCACCACTGACCAGGCAACTTTTCCGCAGGCGCTTATTTTCATTCTGTCCAGCACAGCACCCAAAACCTGTATACTCTGAAAAGGCTTTTCCTCGTAAAGCAGCACATTTATTCTGGAGGCCTGAATTCCTGTTTCTATAAGCATAGCCGCCTTCCTGAGGGTTTCCGGGGAGGTGTTCTCATACTGGAAGGACCCGGTGTCGGTTACAATGGCGGTATATAGGCAGGTAGCCACTTCCCGGTCTATACGGGCCCCCATAATACCGATGAGATCGGTCAGTATTTCCCCGGTGGCTGCCGCCCCGGGGTCCAGGTAGTTATAGTGCGCGAAATCCGAAGAGTTCATATGATGGTCAATGTTAATAACTGCCAGCTGCCTGTCCAGATACTTTTTAAAGCTGCCCAGCCTGTCCGACACAGAGCAGTCTAAAACTATGAAGGTATCGAAGTCCATGCCCGCCCCGGCCCCGTTGCCGCCGGTATAAAACCTTTCGGCTCCGGGCAGGAAAAGAAGATTCTCCGGCAGCGGGTCCGGGCTGGCCATGACAACCTTCTTGCCCATGCCTTCCAGTACCAGTCCCAGGGCGGCCACCGAGCCCAGACAGTCCCCGTCGGGGACAACATGCCCGCACAGCAATACCCGGGATGAATTTTTAATTGCGGCCGCTATTTCCTTCAGACTGTTGTTCATTGTCCGGACTCTCCCTCGCTATTTACCTCTTCGATGAGCTTTATTATCCTGGTGCCTCTCTCGATGGAGCTGTCCAGCTTAAAGGTAATTTCCGGGGTAAACTTAAGCCTTATTCTCTTGCCTATCTCCGACCTGATATAGCCCGTGGCGCTGCTTAAAGCCCCGGCGGTTAATTTTCTCTGCTCCTCATTGCCCAAAACGCTTGCATATACACGGGCATAGCGCAGATCCGGGGTCACTTCCACCAGTGTAATGGTGACAAAGCCAATACGAGGATCCTTTATCTCATTTATCAGTATATCGGAAATCTCTTTTTTTAAGGCCTCCGCCAATCTTCCCGGCCTGTGAGACAATAGATTCACCCCCCATGGAAATTATGCCCTGATGGCCTGCATTAAAACCATCAAAGGGGTCAGGCCAGCTCTCTCTTTATTTCCTCGGTGGTGTACGCCTCTATCATGTCCCCCTCACGGATATCCTGGTAATTTTCCAGGGTCAGGCCGCACTCGTAGCCCTGGGCCACATCCTTGGCGTCATCCTTGAACCTCTTTAGGGAGTCCACCTTGCCTTCATATATTACTATGCCGTCTCTGATCAGCCTGATACCGGCGTCTCTTGATATTTTCCCCTCGGTCACGTAGCAGCCGGCAATGTTGCCCAGCTTGGAGGCCTTAAATACCTTGCGGACCTCCACCCGCCCGATGACCACCTCTTTCAGCTCGGGCTCCAGAAGACCGCTCATGGCCGCCTTTACCTCATTGATGGCATCGTATATAACCCTGTAGAGCCTTATATCCACCTTTTCATTCTCGGCGGCCCTGCGGGCATTGACATCGGGCCGGACGTTAAAGCCGATAATAATGGCATTGGACGTCGAGGCAAACATAATATCGGTTTCCCTTATGGCCCCCACCCCGCCGTGGATTATATTGACCTTTACTTCATTAGTGGAGAGTCTTTCCAGAGACTGCTTGATTGCCTCCACCGAGCCCTGGACATCGGCCTTTACGATAAGGTTGAGCTCTTTTATCTGGCCCTCCTGGATATTCTTAAACAGGTCCTCCAGGGTAACCCTGCTCACTGTCTTGACCTCTTCCTGTCTCTTCTTGACGACCCTCTTATCAATGATCTGCCTCATGGTCTTATCGTCCCTGACCACATAAAAGGCATCCCCGGCCTCGGGAACGTCATGGAAGCCCAGCACCTCCACCGGGGTGGAAGGAGCGGCCTTTTTAATCCGCCTGCCCTTGTCGTCCATCATGGCCCTGACCTTACCGAAGGCTGTGCCGGCCACTATATTGTCGCCTATCTGCAGGGTGCCGTTCTGTACCAGCACGCTTGCCACAGGACCCCGCCCCTTGTCAAGCTCGGCCTCAATCACGGTTCCCCGGGCCGCCCTGTGGGGGTTGGCCTTAAATTCGCTCACCTCGGACACCAGGAGTATGCTCTCCAGAAGGTCATCAAGCCCTTCCCTGGCCTTGGCGCTAACCGGAACACAAATAGTATCGCCGCCCCACTCCTCGGGCACCAGATGGTATTCGGTAAGCTGCTGCTTGACCCTGTCCGGGCTGGCATCCGGCTTATCCATTTTGTTAACGGCCACTATAATAGGAACCTCGGCAGCCTTGGCGTGGTTGATGGCCTCAATGGTCTGGGGCATAACCCCGTCATCGGCGGCCACCACCAGCACCACTATATCGGTGACGTTGGCGCCCCTGGCCCTCATGGCTGTGAAGGCCTCGTGGCCCGGTGTGTCCACAAAGGTAATCTTTTTATTGTTATGCTCAGCCTGGTAGGCGCCAATGTGCTGAGTTATACCCCCGGCCTCGGTGGCAATGACGTTGCTTTCCCTGATGGCGTCCAGAAGCGAGGTTTTCCCGTGGTCCACATGGCCCATAACGGTTACCACACAGGGCCTGGGCAGAAGGTCTTCCGGTTTATCCTCCTGTTCAACCTCCAGTCTGCCCTCAGCGTCCAGCTCAATCCTGATCTCCACCTCAAAGCCGAAATCCCCGGCCAGAATAGTGGCTGTGTCCGCATCTATTTCCTGGTTTATGGTGGCCAGGGTGCCCAGCAGCATAAGCTTCTTAATCAGCTCCGCCGGGCTTTTTTTCATCTTCTCGGCCAGTTCCTGAACAGTTATGGATTCACCTATTATAACAGGCTTCTTCTCCAGGGGGGGCATGGGCCTCTGTTCCGGCCTGGGTTTTTGCTGTCCTTTTCTTCTGGCTGAATTTCTGGCGCGGTTGCTATCATTTTCAACCCTTTTATCCCGGCCCTTGGCGAAGCCCTTGGCCTGGGTCTGCTGGATCCTGGTCCTGGACTTTTCCGAGGCCTTAATTTTATCCACACCCTTGGCCTGTTCGGGCACCTTGGGAACTTTTAAGACAGGGGCGCCGCCTCCCGGCCTATTGCCGGGGGCATTCCTGCCCGCACCGGCTCCGGGGGGTCTGGCCGGGCGGTCGCCGGCCGGCCTGGGCTGACCAGGGCGGTCACCCATTGGCCTGGGCTGACCAGGACGGTTAAAATCAGGCCTGGGCCCATCATTTCTGGGCCTGTCGCCCATAGTTTGGGGGCGGTTGCCATCAGGCCGGGGCCTGTCGAAACCTCCCGCCGGACCCCGCTGCTGGAAGCCCCGGTTGTCACCCCCGGGCCTGAAGCCGGGCCTGTTATCCTGTTCTCTTTTTACTTCACCGGCCGGCCTGTTTCCCGGCACCGGCGGCCGCTGATCCCTTTGCTGATCCTGGAACCCCTGGGCTGCTGCCGGCCTCTGGCGGTCGGGATATTTGGGTCTATCCTTACCCTGCTGCTGGTCCACTGGGGCCGGTCTCTGCTGGAACCTGTCAGCAGCCCTGTCAGCCGGATCCTGCCCCTCAGTCCGCCCAGGAAGAGCAGCCTTGGCCGGTTCAGATTGCTGGTGGCTTCTCACAGGCTCCTGCCTGTGGGGGGGAGCGGAAGGCTGCGGCCTTTTGGGCGGTGAAGACGTACGGGCGGCACGGTCCTCGAACCTCCTGTCAGGAGGGCGTGACGGCACCCGGTCAACCAGTCCCGGCCCCCGGTCATACCTGGGATCCCTTCTGCTATCCTGCCGTCTTTTATCCATCGGCGGCTTTTTGTCATCTTTTTCTTCCTGGGCCGTCTCACGGCGGGGCATATCTTTCGGCGGCTGTTTTTCGGCAGCCGGCGCGGGTACTCCGGCAGGCTGGGCGGCGGGAGGTCTATTATTCACCTTCGGGGTTCCAGCGGGACTCTGTCCCTTATTATGGAATGTATTCAAAAAGCGTTCTATCTCCCCATCCTCAAGGGTACTCATGTGAGACTTCACACTGATACCCAGTTGTGTCATTCCTTTAATTATATCTTTGCTTTCTATGTCAAGTTCTTTGGCAAGTTCATGCACCCGTTTTTTTACCATATATTCACCTCCCATGTTTAACCGGATTAATCTTAAAAGCTGTACAACAACTGCTTCCTCTGTTATTCAATCCATGCCCCCCTTTTCCATAGCCCCAACTATCCCTTTGGCAAGATTCTGGTCGGTAACTGCCACCACCGACCGGGAAGGCTTACCCAGTATCCTGCCCAGGCTATCCTTGCTTCCATATACTATCAGGGGTATCCCGGCATCCCCCGCCAACAGTTCAAAGGCTTTTTTAGTTCTTTGCGCAGCGTCGCCGGCCAGTATGACAAGCCTGACCTTTCCCCTGCCTATAGCCCCCCGCACGGCGGCATCGCCGCTTTCCACGCACCTGGCCCGGCGGGCAAGGCTGATTATATTAAGCACCGAACCCACTATGTCTCCAACCTCTCTGCCAGCACCTGGTATATTTCCTTTGATATCTGTCTCTGAAGGGCCTTTTCCAGTCTCTTTTCCTTGCTGGCCCGCTGCAGGCACTCAACACGGGGGCAAATATAGGCCCCCCGGCCGGATTTTTTCCCGGTGTTATCTATTTCTATACTATCCTGGGGGGTGCGCACAATTCTGATCAATTCCTTCTTGGGCTTCATCTCCTGGCATCCAACGCACATCCGCTGAGGAATTTTTCTTACCTTGGGCAACTTTCCCCCTCCTATTTGACGTAGTCCTCTTTGCTCACAAAATCACCTTCGGGTAATTCCTCCTCCGAATATGCCTCCCCGTCCTCGCTGTAGTATTCCTCGTAGCCCTCCTGCCGGTAGATTTCCTCCATCTGGGACTCGCTCTTGATGTCTATCTTCCAGTTGGTAAGTTTGGCGGCCAGGCGGGCATTCTGCCCCTCCTTGCCAATGGCCAGGGAAAGCTGGTAATCCGGCACTATCACCCGGGCCACCTTTTCCTCATCCCATATTTCCACCGCCACCACCTTGGCAGGACTTAATGACGCGGCCACGAACTTGGAAGGGTCGGAATTCCACTTGATAATATCTATCTTTTCCCCGTTTAACTCGTTAACAATGGACTGCACCCTCATCCCCTTGGGGCCGACGCAGGCGCCCACCGGGTCAACATTTTCATCCCGGGAGTAAACAGCTATTTTTGACCTGTAACCGGCCTCCCTGGCCACCGCCTTAAGCTCCACAACCCCCTCGTAAAGTTCCGGCACCTCAAGCTCAAAAAGCCTTTTAAGAAGTCCGGGATGAGTCCTGGAAACAATAATCTGGGGGGCCTTGTTGGTCTTTTTGACCTCCACGATATAAGCTTTTACCCTGTTTCCCTGCCGGTATTCCTCTCCCGGCATCTGCTCGGAGGGTGTCAGAATGGCCTCGGTTTTACCCAGCTCAATATACACATTTTTCTGCTCCACCCGCTGGATAACCCCGGTGATAATATCCCCTTCCCGGTTGGCGAATTCCTCGTATATTATATTCCTCTCGGCCTCCCGGATCCGCTGTACAACCACCTGCTTGGCGGTCTGGGCGGCAATACGGCCGAAATTCCTGGGCGTAACCTCATCTTCCACTATTTCGCCCAGATCATAGCGGGGGTCGATTTCCCTGGCCCCGGAAAGAGATATTTCAAGTCTGGGGTCGCTAACCTCTTCAACCACCGTACGCTGGGAATATACTTTAAATTCGCCGGTATCCCTGTCTATGCTGACCCTGGCGTTCTGCAGCGATCCGAAATTCCTTTTATAAGCCGACAGCAGCGCCGCCTCAATAGCTTCCAGCAAAACACCGACAGCTATCCCCTTTTCCTTTTCCAGATCATTAAGGGCTTCCAAAAATTCGGTATTCATCCCCTGTGCCTCCCAAACCATAAAGAAATTTAAATCTTAACGTGCAGCTTTGCCGAAGAAATCTGGTCCATGGGAATAGTTATGCTCCTGCCTTCTTCCTCGATCAAAAGCACTCCTTCACCTGTTCCCTCAAGCTTTCCGGTAAATTTTTTCCGGCCCGCCAGCGGCGCGTAGGTGGTTATGTTGACCATATGCCCGGCAAATTTCCGGAAGTCCTCCTGCTTCTTAAGGGGCCTCTCTATCCCGGGTGATGATACTTCCAGATAGTATGTTTGAGAGATGTGGTCAGCCTCGTCCAGAAGCACATCCAGCCTTTGGGACAGCGCCTCGCAGTCATTGTGGGTGACCCCCCCGGGTATGTCCTTGTCTATAAAAACCCGCAGAATCCACCGGCCGCCCTCCTTAAGGAACTCGACATCAACCAGCTCCAGGCCCAGTTCCCCGGCGGCGGGAGCGGCTAATTCCGCGACTACAGTGGCCACGCTGTTTTTAACAGCCATTACAATCCTCCCTGGCTTAAAAATACCGCCTCCCTGACGGGAGGCACCTGTACTCCCGGGTTTGTTCCGGAAGCCGGATATTATAAGACGAAAGAGTGGGGAATACCCACTCCTTCGAAAAAAAAACAGTTTCCTTGCTCCAAACACAGTTAGTATATCACAACGGAAAAACCTTGACAAGTAAAAGCTGTAAAATATTAGCCCCGGCTGGTCTTCTTATATTATAATAGCCATTATTGATAAAATTTTATACCAACTCAGGTCTTTTTATTGCAGTCCGCCGTTTAGATCATCCCAGCTCCGGAACAGCAGACTGGAACAGGCTATTTATAAGGCCTGCCGCCAAAAACGCGGAATCCGGCCTGCCCAGCCGGGCAGCCTCTCCGGACATTTCTTTCAGTCTGTGCGGCCGGGCAAGGCATGCCGATATCTTTTCAGCCAGGTCCCCCACCCCGGAAACAGCCACGGCAGCACCCTCGGCCTCTAAAAAGGAGCTGTTCCGCTCCTCCTGTCCGGGAAGGGGGTCCAACAGGAAAAGGGGCAGCCCGCACGCCAGCGCCTCACTGCAGGAAAGCCCTCCGGCCTTGCTGACCATCAGGTCCGAGGAGGCCATAAGCTGGTGCACATTATTAACAAAACCCAGCGCCCGGACAGTGTTTTTCAGCCCCGGGGCGATGCTGTCGACATTCTCCTTCAGCTGGACATTCTTTCCGGCTACAACTATAATCTGACAGCTGCTTTCCAGGTTTCCCAGAGCCTTTACCGACTCCGCCAGGGGTCCCATACCCAGCCCCCCGCCCATAACAAGTATGGTGGCAAGGCTCCCGTCCAGGCCATACCCTTCCAAAACCGAATTTCTGTCCGCCACTGAACCGAAAGAGGGGTCTATGGGTATGCCGGTGGCATGGATCCTTTCTGTGGGAATGCCGAAACCGGCCAGGTCCCCGGCCAGCTTTTCCGCGCCCACAAAATAAAGGTCTGTTTCCGGGAAAACCCAGTACGGGTGAATAGTCAGGTCGGTTATGGCCCCCACTGAAAAACAGCTTATGGCGCCGGATTTTTTTACAGTTGAAATAACCCCCAGGGGGAAGGGGTGGGTGCATACCACCACATCGGGGCGCTGTTTTTTTATATATTCCAGCAGCCTGGCCGCAGAAAACCTGCTCAGCAGGCGGTTGAATTCCTCCTTGGCAAAGCCGGACAGGGTACGTCCCTTTTCAGACTGGGTGTACAGGTAGCCGTACAGGTAAGGGGTCCGTTTAAGCATCTCCATGTAGGCGCCCAGTATTATTTTCTCCAGAAACGGGCTGGTGTGCCTGAAGGTGTCCAGAATGATGACCTCACTGCCGGGCTGCACCGTTAAAAGAGCAGCTTTGAGCGCCCCGGCGGCCCTCATGTGGCCCTCCCCGGCGCTGACAGAAAGGATAAGTATATTACGGCAGCCTGCCGTCATTCACCCGCCACCTGCTCACCGGCCAGTATCCGGGAAACCCTGCTTACCAGTTCGTGCACCGGAACCATGGCTGTGTCCCCGCCCGTTCTCAGGCGCAGTTCCACTTCACCCGAGGCCACCCCCTTTGATCCCACCGTCACCCGCACCGGGTACCCCACCAGATCGGCATCCTTGAATTTGACCCCCGGCCTTTCGTTGCGGTCATCAATAACGGTTTCTATCCCGGCACCGGTAAGCATCCGGTAGACCTTTTCCGCCAGGCCGGCCTGGCCGCTGTCCTTAACGCTGACCAGCACCACCACCACCTGGAAGGGAGCTATGGAAACAGGCCATATTATGCCGTTCTCATCATGGTTTTGCTCTATGGCCGCAGCCATGGTCCTGGTTACCCCTATACCGTAGCACCCCATCACTATGGGCCTGCTCCGGCCCTTTTCATCCAGGAAGGTGGCTCCCAGCACCGTGCTGTACTTGGCGCCCAGCTTAAAGACCTGGCCCACCTCAATGCCCCTGGCCCCGGCCAGGGCCGCGCCGCACCGGGGACAGGGGTCCCCGGCCCTGACGGTTCTTATGTCGGCCACACTATCCGGCCTGAAGTCCCGGCCGGGGTTTACATTGACAAGGTGGACGTCCTTTTTGTTCGATCCCGACACTGCATTGGAAATGGCCCCCACCTCGGGATCGGCCACCACCTTAATCCCTGACAGGCCCACCGGGCCCGCAAAGCCCGGCAGAGCACCGGTAACCCTTGACACCTCTTCGGGTGCGGCCAGCTCCATGTTGATGGCGCCCACCACCTTCATGAGCTTTATCTCGTTGACATCCCGGTCACCCCTGACCAGAGCCGCCACCATACCCTTATCGGTACTGTATATAAGTGTTTTAATAAGCTTTCTGGGTGAAATTTTTAAAAAAGAGGTTACCTCCTCCACCGTGCGCAGGCCGGGAGTTTCCAGAGCCTGGACCGGCCTGGCCTCTTCCCCGGGCCCGGTCAAGTCCGGGGGGCTGTCCGCCCTTTCCACATTGGCGGCATAACCGCAGGACTCCTTGGGACAGTATACCACCAGCGCCTCTCCCGAATCGGCCAGCACCATGAACTCATGGGTGTCGTTTCCGCCAATGGCCCCGGAATCGGCCTCCACCGGCCTGAATTTGAGGCCGCAGCGCCGGAATATCCGGGAATAGGCGTTATACATCTTCCGGTAGCTCACCTCCAGCCCCTCTTCATCCCTATCAAAGGAATAAAGGTCCTTCATTATAAACTCCCGGCCCCTCATCAGGCCGAAGCGGGGCCTTCTCTCGTCCCGGTACTTGTTCTGCACCTGGTACAGCAGAAGGGGCAGCTGTTTGTACGAGGAGACCTCCCCCCTTACCAGGTCGGTGATAATCTCCTCATGGGTGGGTCCCAGGCAGAAGTCCCTGCCGTGCCTGTCTTTTAGCCTGAACAGCTCGGGGCCGTATACATTCCAGCGCCCGGATTCCTGCCAGAGCTCGGCCGGCTGGATGATGGGCATCATAATTTCCTGCCCGCCCTCCCTGTCCATCTCCTCCCTTACAATGGCCTCAATCTTTTTTACAACCCGCCAGGCCAGGGGAAGTAAGGTGTAAACACCCGCTGCGGCCTTTCTGATATAGCCTGCCCGCACCATCAGCTGGTGACTTATTATCTCGGCCTCGGCCGGAGTCTCCCTCAGTGTGGGCAGCAGCATTTCCGAAACCCTCAACTAAATTCCTCCTTGGTGTAAAAATACTTATAAGTATTGCTTTCCTGTCAGAACCCAGAATTCAGAATTCCGGGCATTCCTTGTATTTTCATAATCTGACGGTGCCGCTTGCAGTATAGGCAACTACTACGAAAATAGCTTATTCTGAATTTCTATGCGGTCGGAAGCCAAAAGCCAGGAGTCAGAATCCAGATTTTTTGCATGCAGTAATCCGGAGACGGAACAACTTGTAAGGAATGCCTAAGGCATTCTGACTTCTGAATTCTGAATTCTGTATTCCGACCGGTAATAATTTCAGTATAAGTATTCTTAAGGGGCTGTCCCATTAATAATTGCATTAACCTCTTTCATCAGCTCGTCCACCAGGTATTCTTCCGGAACCCTACGGATTACCCGGCCCTTCCTGAAAACAAGGCCCTCCCCCCTGCCGCCGGCAATGCCTACATCGGCGTGGCGGGCCTCTCCCGGGCCGTTTACGGCACACCCCATCACAGCCACTTTAAGAGGGGCCTCTACACCGGCTAAAAGATCCTCCACCCGGTTGGCGATGGAAATTATGTCAATCCTTGTCCTGCCGCAGGTGGGGCAGGAAATAAGCTCCACCCCCCGCTGTCTTAAGCCCAGTGTTTTCAATATTTCATAGCCCACCCTCACCTCGTGCGCCGGGTGGCCGGTGAGAGAAACCCTTATGGTGTCGCCTATACCCATGGCCAAAAGCGCCCCTATACCCACCGCAGACTTTACCGTGCCCGACCTTACCGTGCCCGACTCGGTAACACCCACATGCAGGGGGTAATCAGCCTTTTCAGCCAGGGACCTGTATGCCTCTATCATCATAGGCACATTGGAGGCCTTGAGGGAAATCTTGATTTCCCTGTAGTCCAGTTCCTCCAGCAGCCGCACATGCCGCAGGGCGCTTTCCACCATGGCCCCGGCCGAAGGCCCGCCGTACCTTTCCAGCAGGTCCTTTTCCAGGGAGCCGGCGTTTACCCCTATGCGGATGGGAATTTTTCTTTCCCTGCAGGCCTCCACCACAGCCTTAACCTTTTCCCTGCCGCCTATGTTGCCGGGGTTAATCCTCAGCCCGTCAATCCCGGACTCCAGGGCAGTAAGGGCCAGCCGGTAGTCAAAGTGTATGTCGGCAATAAGCGGCAGAGAAATATTCCTTCTTATTTCGCCCAGGGCCTCGGCGGCCTGCTGATCGGGAACGGCCACCCGGGCTATCTCACACCCGGCCGCCGCCAGCTCGTTAATCTGGGCTGCGGTGGAGGAGGCGTCCCTGGTGTCGGTATTGGTCATGGACTGCACCGAAACCGGCGCCCCGCCCCCCACCCGGACAGATCCCACCATAATGGCCCGGGTATTGTTCCTGTGCATGACACCCTCCATGGCCCTATATACCCGCCTTTATTACTATCCTGAGTATATCGTTATAGGTTATAACCACTATCAGGAGCAGCAGCAGGCCAAAGCCGATCATATGGATAAAATTTTCCTTCTGCGGCTCCACAGGCCGGCCCCGCAATTTTTCGATCAGCAAAAACAGAATGCGGCTGCCGTCCAGCGCCGGTATGGGAAAAAGATTGAACAGTCCCAGGCTTATGGAGAGCAGTGTGGCCACGCTCACCAGGTTGAGAAGCCAGCTGGTGCTTTTAACAGCCTCGCCAATGGTGGCCACTATCTGCACCGGCCCCCCCAGCTGTATGGGAGTTTTCCCGATCAGCCCCTGGCCCAGCAGGTTCAAAATCTGTGCAGTGGTGTAAGCGGTGTGTTTGGTTCCCAGGGCCAGGGCGGTGATGGGGTTGGCCTTCTTCAGGGTGGGCTGAATGCCTATCCGGTAGTGCCCCTCATCGGAGTAGGGGATTACATTTTTAATAGTAACCTGATGTCCACCCCGGTTTACCGTTATATCGAGAGGCTTTCCGGAGCTGGAGGCCACGGCCTGGCTGAGCATTTCCCAGCTTTCTATCCTGGTCCCGCCAATGCCGGTAATCACATCACCGGGATGAATCCCTGCCACTGCCGCCGGCTTTCCTTCCAGCACATCACGGACCCTGGTGGTGGGGGCGTCGGGAAGTCCGTAGAACATGAAAATAGCCGCAATCAGCACAACTGCCAGCACAAAATTCATCAGCGGCCCGGCTATTATTACCCCTGTCCTCTGCAGTACCGACTTCCTGTTAAAGCCCCTTTCCTCATCAACCTCTTCCTCCTCCTCGGAGGGGTCCATTCCGGCCATGCGGACGAAGCCCCCCAGTGGAAGAAGCCGCAGGTTGTACGCTGTCTCCCCCCTGGGTACCGAAACAATTTTGGGCCCGAAGCCCATGCTGAATTCATGAACCTTTATGCCCACCCTTTTGGCCACCACGAAATGGCCCAGTTCATGAAAAAAAATAAGCAGCCCGAAAACAACAATTGAAGCAAGAAAAGTACCCATAATTTATCACCCTTTATTTTTAAGCTTAAAACCCTCCCGGGCTTTAACCGGCTTATTATATTCTGCCGTATTACCGCATTATTTCATTCCGGCAGGCCGCTGTTATCTGGTGTCCGCCACCGAGGCCTTTTCCCTGGCCCAGCGGTCGGCCTCCAGTATCTCTTCAAGGCCGGGCCGGTCTGTAATGTCATGGCGGCCTACCACTTCCTCCACCACCCTGTAAATAGATGTGAACCTTATTCTCCCGGCCAGAAACAATTCCACGGCCGCCTCATTGGCAGCGTTCATGGCCGCCGGAAGGGTGCCGCCACGCCTGCCCACCCGGTAAGCCAGGTCAAGAAGGGGGAACCGGACTATGTCCGGGGGCTCGAAAGTCAATGCGCTCATTTTGGCCGGGTCCAGCCTGGGAACATTCCCGGGCAGCCGGTCCGGATAGGTGAGGGCATACTGAATGGGCAGCTTCATGTCCGGCAGCCCAAGCTGGGCCAGCACTGACCCGTCCCTGAACTCCACCATGGAGTGTATTATGCTCTGGGGATGGACCACCACCCTTATTCTATCGTAATCAAGTCCAAACAGCCACCTGGCCTCAATAACCTCCAGGCCCTTGTTCATGAGGGTGGCTGAGTCCACTGTTATTTTCTTTCCCATGCTCCAGTTGGGGTGAGCCAGGGCCTTTGACACGGTAACCCTTTCCAGGTCCCTCTCCTTTCGGAAAGGGCCTCCAGATGCGGTTAGAATTATACTTTCCACCTCACCGGGCCGGGATCCCCGTAAACACTGCCATATGGCCGAGTGCTCGCTGTCCACCGGAAGAATATTAACCCCTTTTTGGGCCGCCAGGCCGGTCACCAGGGAGCCCGCCGCAACCAGCGTCTCCTTGTTGGCCAGGGCAATGTCCTTCCCGGCGCTGATGGCCTCCACCGTCGGCAGGAGCCCGGCCGTGCCGGTCACCGCAGTGATCACCACTCCGGCAGCAGGATGAGCGGCCACAGCCAGCAGCCCCTCAGACCCCCAGAGTATTTCGGTGCCCTTTCCGGCCAACTCCCGGGCCAGCTCCAGCGCATCGTCCTCTTTTTCGACCGAGACCAGTAGAGGCCTGTACCTTATTATCTGTTCTTTCAGCAGCTTTATATTTTTCCCGGCTGCCAGCCCCACGATGCGAAAGTCAGGCAGCCCGTCCAGCACGTCCAGCGCCTGGCGGCCGATAGAACCAGTGCTGCCCAGTATGGAAACTCCTTTAATAAAACACACCCCCGGAATTAATTCTATAAATTACACCCTTTTTACCGCCTTGTAAATGGACTGGAAGGTTATCAGCAGTAAGGGTCCCAGAAAAAGGCCGGCCACCCCGATTATATTCAGGCCTATATACATGACGGCCAGCACCGCCAGGGGATGCAGCCCCAGGTTGGCGGCCACCACCCTGGCCTCAAGGGTTTGCCTGACCAGCCATAGCAGAAGGTAGAGCACCACAAGCTTTACACCGAAGGCCACATTGCCGCTTATAAAGCTCCATACGGCCCAGGGCAGAATAATGGCGGCCGGCCCCAGCACCGGCAGAACATCGAAAAAACCTATCAGGAGCCCCATGGTCAGGGCATACCTGGCGCCTATTATATAAAGCCCCGCGATAGCCTGTACAGTGGTAAGGGAGACCAGAAAGGCCTGGGCCCTGATATAGCTCAGGAAAGCCCGGGACACCTCCCTGATCACCTGCAGGCTCCTGTCACTCCATGGGGAAGGTATAAGGTTCATCCACAGTTTGACAATAAGCTCCCGGTCCTTGCTGAAAAAATAAATGGCTATCAGCGCAACTATTATACCGAGCACCGCCCCCGGAAGGGCCGAGGCCAGTCCTATAAGAAACTGGGCCAGGGACCCGGCCATGTTGGAAAGGTTGCCGGTCATGTTTCCCAGGCCTTCCCTAAATTTTAGCGTAACATCCGGAGGCAGGCTGAAATACAGCAGTTTACTGCGCTCAAAGGTGTAGGTGGTAAACTCCTGAACAGGCTTTACATACCGGGGAAGGTACAGAGAAAGTTCACTCAGCTCCCTGACCAGCCTGGTAATGGCAAAGGTGACCAGAAGGCCGAAGCTCCCGAAGAAGGCCAGCATTGACAGGGCCACTGCCGCAGACCGGCTCATACGGGTCCTGGTGGTAAGAAGGCTTATGGCCGGCTCCATCAAGAGGGCCACCAGAGCGGCAATAATAAAGGGCACCAGCAGGGCCAAAGCACTGCTTAAAATGACAAACAGCTCCGGCACAAAGTAAAGCGCAGAGAAATATATCAGGGCCAGGGAGGCCCCTGTCAGAATAACAGCCTGGATATACTTTGACATATCAACGACTCCTCATCCTATTGACCAAAAGGATAAAAGATAGTAAACCGCAGGGGCGGCAAAGATCAGGCTGTCAAACCTGTCCAACACTCCTCCATGGCCGGGGATAACAGTTCCGCTGTCCTTTATCCCCCCCTGCCTCTTCAGGCTTGACTCAAAAAGGTCGCCAATTATACCGAAAACACCGGCCACCGCGCCCACTGCCAGAACCTGTCCCGAAGGCAGTGCAGGAAACAGAAAATATACCGCAAAGGCCCCCAGGATACAACCGGCCAACCCGCACACAGCGCCCTCAACGGTCTTGCCGGGGCTCAAATCCGGGGCCAGCTTCCTTTTGCCCAATTTTTTGCCGGTAAAATAGGCCACGGTGTCGCCGGCCCAGATGGCCGCCAGTAGGGTCAGTATCCACAGTTGCCCGCCATCCAGTGTCCTGATCAGGTAAAAATAAATAAGAAGACTTACGTACAGTGTCCCGGTCAGCCTTACGGCCACAGCCGCAGGTGTTACCCCGGGGTAGCTCAGCACCCCGCTTATAAGCATGAGCATAACCACCGGGACTACCGCCAGCCCATAGGCCCCGGCGCCTCCCCACAGGGCGCCGGCCGATAAAACCAGCATACCGGCCGCCATTATGAAAAAGGATGTCTTTGTTCCCATCACAATAAATAATCTATTAAACTCATAAAGAGAAAGAAGCATTAGCAGCACGGTGGCGGCAAAAAGCAGCCAGCCCCCCCGCCAGACAGCCGCCAGCAAAACAGGGATTCCCACAGCGGCGCTCAAGACCCTCTGATACAGCAAATAATCACCAGCCTACTCATTTAGTCCCCCGAACCGGCGGTTTCTCCTCTGAAAGTCAACCACCGCCTTAATCAGGTGAATTCTTTTAAAATCCGGCCACATTACATCAGTAAGCCAGAATTCCGTGTACGCCAGCTGCCACAGAAGAAAATTACTGAGCCGTAAATCTCCGGCCGGACGTATTAGAATATCGGGATCAGGCTGGCCCGCCGTATACAGGTGGTCCGAAATAACACTCTGGTTGATGTCGCCGGGAGAGAGCTCCCCGGCGGCCACCTTGGCGCCAATCATCCTGACAGCATCTTCCAGCTCAACCCTCCCCCCGTAATTGAGGGCGATATTAAAATTGAGCCCGGTGCATTTTTTTGACATTTCATGGGCCCGGACAACAGCCTCATGGGCCTTTGGGGGAAGTTCAGCCAGCTTTCCTATAGCCCTTACCCTGACATTGTTCTTTATAAGGTCTTTTATTTCCTTATAGAGGTACTCCACCAGCAGGTCCATCAGGCTGTCCACTTCCTCCCGGGGACGCTTCCAGTTCTCGGTGGAGAAAGCGTATACCGTAAGAAATTCGAGCCCAATCTCGGAGCTTATTTTTACCACCTCGCGGAGGGACTCGACTCCGGCCCGGTGCCCTAAAGAGCGGGGCAAGCCCCTGCTGCGGGCCCACCTGCCATTTCCATCCATTATTATAGCCACATGGCGAGGCATGCGGGAGGGGTCCAGGGCCGCTTTAAGCAAATCCTCCTGGTCTATTTCCCTGTCCGGGGCCCTGCGCACCAGGTTCACGATATTTTTAAACACCGGCTCACCCCCCACAAATTGCTTCACAACCATTATATTACCAAGATGCATCCCCGGAATAGCTTATTCTGAAATTCTTTGCGGTCGGAATACAGGAGTCAGAATTCAGAATCCAGAATTTCAGGCATTCCTTATAGGTCAAAAGACAGCTATAAATCAAGGCATTCGGCCTGCCCTCAGAGTACAGCTTGCAAAAAATTCTGACTCCTGGCTTCTGAATTCTGGATTCCGACCGGAAAGCAGTGCCTGTGAGAAAATATAAGACAACCCCCTCACGGTCAGAGGGGGTTATTTTCTTCAACAATGGCTCCGGTGGGACAGGAATCAATGCATATGCCGCATCTTTCGCATTTATCGTGGTCGATGTTGTAGGTTTCCCCCTCAGTTATAGCCTCGTTGGGGCATGATTCCATGCAGGTCCCACACGCCAGGCACTCACCGGTTATACGGTAACCCATTCTACACCTCCTTTTAGAAGGGGCTGCCGCCCCTTTAGGACTTTCGGTCCCTCACCCCGCAATTATTATACGCGACCGGACGCTCCGGCAGAACTGTTTCACTTTTCCAGTCCGCCGGCTGCCGAAAAAGGTTTCCTATCTCCTGAAAGGCGGGTCAGTTCACGGGCAACTGTTATAACACCGGTGTTTTCCCGGAGACAAAAGCGGACCACCCTTTCCACCGCACAGCCGCCGGGGAGCCCGCCGGACGCCCCGGTATGCTGCACCTGAACGAAGAGGCCGGCCCTCTCCAGTACAGCCACCGCCTCTTCCCTGGTGACGGCAAGCAGATCCGCCTCCAGCCGGCCGTTCAAACCTGTGTTATCTCCTGCTCTTTGTGTCCGGTTATCTGGTCAATTTCTTTTATGTATTTATCAGTCATCTTCTGGACCTCATCCTGGGTGCGGCGCAGGTCGTCCTCAGAGAGATCGCCCTTCTTCTCCTTTGCCTTTAGGGCGTCATTGGCGTCCCTGCGTACATTGCGGACGGCCACCCGGCCCTCCTCGGCCTTTTTCCTGATTACCTTGACCAGTTCCTGCCTTCTTTCCTGGGTAAGCTGGGGAATGGCCAGCCTTATAACAGTTCCGTCACTGGTAGGGTTGATACCCAGGTCTGACTTGAGTATAGCTTTTTCGATTTCCGGCAGCGATGACTTGTCCCAGGGCTGTATGACCAGGAGCCTGGCCTCAGGTGCGGTAATATTGGCCATCTGGCTTACCGGAGTAGGTGTGCCGTAATAATTCACATTAACCTTGTCCAGCAGGGCCGGGGTGGCCCGTCCGGCTCTCATGGAGGCATATTCCTTTTTGACAATCTCAAGAGTTTTTTTCATGTTGGCTTCCGCTTCAGAAATAATCTCCTTAGCCAATCAATTCACCCCCAATATATGTACCTACTGTTTCTCCGATAACCGCTTTCATAATGTTTCCCCTATCGTTAATATTGAACACGACCAGGGGAATATTATTGTCCATGCACAGAGAGGTGGCCGTGGCGTCCATGACCGCCAGTCCCCTGTTGAGCATATCTATATAAGTCATACTCTCAAATTTCCGGGCGTGGGGGTTTTTACGGGGATCACTGTCATAAACGCCATTGACCTGCTTGGCCATAAGTATCACTTCGGCCTCCAGCTCAGCGGCCCGCAGGGCTGCCGTGGTATCGGTGGAAAAATAGGGGTTCCCGGTTCCGGCGGCAAATATGACCACCCTTCCCTTTTCCATGTGCCTTATGGCGCGGCGCCTTATATAAGGCTCAGCCACCGACCTCATCTCAATGGCTGTCTGAACCCTGCTGTCCACCCCTATCTTCTCCAGGCCGTCCTGCAGGGCCAGGGCGTTTATTACCGTGGCCAGCATGCCCATGTAGTCCGCAGTGGCCCTGTCCATACCCTTGGCGCTGCCGGCCACCCCACGCCATATGTTGCCCCCGCCCACTACTATGGCGATCTGCACATTCAGCCTGGCTATATCTTCTATCTGTGTGGCAATAGAATTAACAACCTCGGGGTTTATGCCGTAGCCCTGGTTCCCCGCCAGAGCCTCACCGCTCAGCTTTAAAACCACCCGCAAATATTTGGGAGTCTCCATCCAAATACCTCTCATATTCTACAAATTGAAAATAATCCCTTCACCCGGACGCAGCGCTTATTAACATTTTGTGGCGGCCGCCACCTCGGCGGCGAAATCATCGGACCTCTTTTGAAGTCCCTCGCCCAGCTCAAACCTGGCAAACCTGCGCACCGAAATATTCTCTCCTATCTTGGAGATACTTTCAGTCAGCAGCTGTTTCACTGTTTTATCCGGGTCTTTGATGAAAGGCTGTTCCAGAAGGCACACTTCCTTGTAATATTTCTCTATCCGGCCCTCCACCATTTTTTGTATTATTTTCTCCGGCTTGCCCTCGTTGGCAGCCTGGGCGGCCAGAACTTCCTTCTCCCTGGTGATTGTTTCCTCCGGCACTTCCTCCCGCCGAATGCACTCGGGCTTGGAGGCGGCTATCTGCATGGCGATGTCCCTGACCAGAGCCTTGAATTCATCGGTTTTGGCCACAAAATCGGTCTCACAGTTTACCTCCACCAGAACACCAATCCGTCCTCCGCCGTGTATATACGACTCCACCAGGCCCTCAGCTGTGACCCTGCCGGATTTTTTGGCAGCGGCAGCCAGACCCTTTTCCCTCAGAAAATCGATGGCCTTTTCAAGATCGCCCCCTACCTCTCCCAGGGCTTTTTTGCAGTCCATCATTCCTGCTCCGGTTCTTTCACGCAGTTCCTTAACTAGCGACGCGCTAATTTCAGCCATATCCATTCCTCCTCCGGTATAAAAATCAATAATTGAGTGCTCTCCAAAATGCCAGTGCTATGTATTATCTCCCAAATTAACCCCCGGCAAACGATTCTTTTGCAGCTGCAGGGCTTGGGAGGCACATTAAAAAGGCAGGGGCACCTTCAGTCGTCAGTCGTAGGTCGTCAGTCGTAAGTCCCGTTGACATTTGACCCACGGTCAAATCCCCTCTTACCGACGTCCGATGCCCTACGACTGACGACCACTAAAGTGCCCCCACCAGGCAAAAAAAGCTATTACTCTTCAGCAGCTAACTGCTCTCCCTGCTTGCCTTCCAGGACCGCTTCAGCCATCTTGCCGGTCAAGAGCCTGACAGCCCTGATGGCATCGTCATTACCCGGTATGACATAGTCAATTTCGTCGGGGTCGCAGTTGGTATCCACGATTGCCACGATGGGAATACCCAATTTGCGTGCTTCCGCCACAGCAATCCTTTCCTTACGGGGGTCAATTATAAAAACTGCTCCGGGCAAACGGCGCATATCTTTAATACCGCCCAGGAATTTGGTCAGACGTTCCTTTTCATGCATAAGCTCGGCAACTTCTTTTTTAGGACGAAGACCCATCCTGCCGTCGGCTTCCATCTTCTCAAGCTCGTGCAGCCTGTCAATACGGCGGCGAATGGTTTGGAAGTTGGTGAGCATTCCGCCGAGCCAGCGCTGGTTCACAAAAAACATACCGCACTTTTCGGCTTCTTCCCTAACCGCTTCCTGGGCCTGTTTCTTAGTCCCTACAAACAATATGGTCTCGCCCGCGGCAGACAGAGACTTCACGAAATCGTACGCCTCGTCAACCTTGCGCACGGTTTTCTGCAGGTCAATAATGTAAATACCGTTACGGGCTATATAAATGTATGTTTCCATCTTGGGATTCCATCTTCTGGTCTGGTGCCCAAAGTGAACCCCTGCCTCCAGGAGTTGCTTCATAGAAATTACAGCCATAAGTACACCTCCTTCCCGCCTGGTTTTAGCCTCCGCCGCCTTCATTTCCGGCCAAAGCCCGCCAGGGCACCCTTGTCCGGAATCCAACGGCGTGTGTAATTTAACGCCAATGTTGATTTTAACACAAAAATCCATATCAATGCAAGGTCAAAAAGACGCTTATACTGAAATTCTTATCGGTCGGAATACAGAATTCAGAATACAGAAGGGTTTGGGGGCATTCCTTGTATTTTCAACCTCTGATGGTGCCGCTTGGCAACTACCTTTTTGTCGGGCTTAAGAAATACAAATAGGGCCGGTTTTTGATACCGCCCCTAATTAACATACGTTATTCAATTTATCTTTTTCTCAGTGCTGGCTCATTCTTTCCAGCTCTTCCAGAAGCCTGTCGTTAAGCACCCTTATATACGTGCCCTTCATTCCCAGGGATTTGGACTCAATAACACCGGCGCTTTCAAATTTCCTCAGGGCATTTACTATCACACTTCTGGTGATGCCCACCCGGTCCGCTATTTTGCTGGCCACCAGCAGTCCCTCATCACCCTCCAGCTGCTTGAAGATATGCTGCACGGCATCCAGTTCCGAGTAGGAAAGGGTACCCAGCGCTATCTGCACGGCCGCCCTCTTGCGGGCCTCTTCCTCCATGCGCCCGGCCCTGGCCCTTAATATCTCCATGCCCACCACGGTGGCCCCGTACTCGGCCAGTATGAGGTCCTCATCGGTAAAGGTCTCGTCGAATTTGGCCAGCAACAGTGTGCCCAGCCGGGAACCGGCCCCCACAATGGGAACCACGGTGGTTATCTTGTTGCTGAATTTACATTTCTTATCGTGACTGAAGACACAAATATTGACAGTCTGACAGAAATTTGCGTTGGTTTCACTCATGCGCAGCAGGGCATCGGTATAATCCTCCGGAAATCCTTCCGGAGACTCTACTATGTCCCTCATTATCTCACAGGTGAAGCCCCTAAGATAGGCATGGCCAAGGTTTTTTCCCCGCCTGTCGATAATATATACGCTGCAGCCTATGTTATCGCTCAGTATGGCTGCTATTTCCTTATAGTCCACCGGGTAGCCCGCAGACTTCTGGAGTAACTTGTTAATAGACCGGGTCTTTTCCAACAAGTCCCTCAATTTAAACTACAGCTCCCTCCTCATAGTATGTATCGGCTCAAGTCCTCGTTCTTGGCGACATCATTAAGTTTCTTCATAACATAAGACTGGTCGATGTTAAACATTGTGTTTTGCATTGAAGGCGCATCAAAGGATAAATCTTCCAGTAATTTTTCCATAATTGTATGGAGCCTTCTGGCACCTATATTTTCAGTTTGCCCATTAACAGTATAAGCGATTTTTGCAATTTCGACAAGCGAATTTTGCGAAAATTCCACATTCAGCCCTTCAGTGGCAAGCAGTGCGGTATATTGTTTGATAAGAGAATTTTGGGGCTCTGTCAGAATTTGCAGAAAATCCTCTTCACTGAGGCTGTCCAGTTCAACCCTGATGGGGAAGCGGCCCTGCAGCTCCGGTATGAGGTCAGAGGGTTTGGACATGTGAAAGGCCCCGGCGGCTATAAACAGAATGTGATCGGTCTTCACCGGCCCATACTTGGTTACCACTGTGGATCCCTCCACTATGGGCAGTATATCCCTCTGAACCCCGCCCCTGGAAACATCAGGTCCGGATCCTCCGTCCCTGACAGCTATCTTGTCAATTTCATCCAGGAATATTATCCCGCTTTCCTCGGCCCTCTTCACCGCCTCGGAGGTAACCTCATCCATGTCTATAAGCTTCTGGGCCTCCTGCTGAACGAGTATCTTGCGGGCATCGGAGACGGTAACCCTTCTTTTCTTCTTTTTCTTCGGGAAAAGACCGCCCAGCATATCCTGAATGTTTATGCCCATTTCCTCCACGCCGGCCCCGGTGAAAACCTCCAGCATGGGGGTGGCGCTTTCCTCCACCTCAATTTCCACGTGCTCATTTTCCAGCTCACCCCGGGTCAGCTTTTCACGGAGGCTTTCCCTCTCAAATTCAATGCGGCGGGCAAGCTGATCATTATCCCGGGAAGCCTGGGAATCCGGCTGTTTACCTCCGAAAATCATTTCCAGGGGATTCTTAAGAGAGGAGTCCTGCCTCGGAAGTGGGGCCAGGAGCTCTATAATCCTTTCATCAGCCATTTTCCCGGCCCTTTCCTCAACCCTGGCCATCCTTTCTGACCTTACCATCCTGATAGCTGTTTCCACCAGGTCCCTGACCATGCTCTCAACATCCCGGCCCACATAGCCCACTTCGGTAAACTTGGTGGCCTCCACCTTTACAAAGGGAGCCCTCACAAGCCTGGCCAGCCTCCGGGCTATCTCGGTCTTGCCAACCCCCGTGGGTCCTATCATAAGAATGTTTTTGGGCACCACCTCATCCTTGAGATCCTGGGGAAGCATAGATCTCCTGTAACGATTCCTTAAGGCTATGGCCACTGCTTTTTTGGCCCTGCCCTGACCCACTATGTATTTATCAAGCTCTTCCACTATCTCCCGGGGTGTAAGGGATTCCATCTCAAAACCTCCTCAAATAGCTAATGGGCATTACCTCCGGTCGGAATACAGAAGTCAGAAGTCAGGAGTCAGAATTCAAAAATGGTTTGGGCATTCCTAATAAGTCATTATGAGGCTGATTAGTCGTGCAGATATAACTCTGTGTCCTCTGTGGCCTTAAAAGGACCCGAATTTTCATTATCCTTGGTGACTACTTTTGGCAACCCGGAAATCTGAATTCTGAATTCTGAATTCTGTATTCCGACAGTGGTTTTTTTCAGAATAAGCGTTTTTAAAGCTCCTCAACAATAATTTCACTGTTGGTGTACACACATATTTCGGCGGCTATTCCCAGGGCCTTCCCGGCAATATCGGCAGCCGCCAGGTCAGTGTGCCTGGCCAGGGCCCGGGCCGCGGCCAGGGCATAGGGACCCCCGGACCCGATGGCCACAATATCGTCATCGGGCTCTATGACCTCTCCACCTCCGGAGATGACCAGCATTTTGTCCTTGTCGGCCACAATCAGCAGGGCCTCCAGCTTTCTTAGGACCCTGTCCATTCTCCAGTCCTTGGCCAGCTCCACGGCCGCCCTCTGGAGGTTGCCCCTGTATGCCTCCAGCTTTCCCTCGAATTTTTCGAAAAGGGTAAAGGCATCGGCCACAGACCCCGCGAAGCCGGCCAGCACCGAGTTGTTGTGCAGGCGGCGAAGCTTCCTGGCCCTGTGCTTTAAAATAGTATTCTGGCCGAAGGTTACCTGGCCGTCACCGGCCATGGCCACCGACCCCCCCTTTTTTACCGCGACTATGGTTGTGGCATGAAACATCGCTCTCTTCCTTTCATCCTGGCTATATACATATGCCGGGTCAGCCCCGGCTGACATTGACGGTGCGGAACTATATACTGAAATGCATTCAGCCTTCATCTTTTTTCATTTTAACCCTGGGATGGGACTTTAAGTACACCTGTTTTAGACGCTCTCTGGTCAGATGAGTATATATCTGTGTCGTGGACAGGTTTTTGTGCCCCAGTATTTCCTGGACCGCCCTCAGATCGGCGCCGTTGTCCAGCATGTGGGTGGCAAAGGTGTGGCGCATAGTGTGGGGGCTGATGGTGCTCTGCAGGCCCAGCAGGTTCACATATTTTTTAATTATTTTCCTTACCCCCCGGTCAGTAATCCTGCCTCCCCGGAAATTTACGAATACCGCTCTTTCCCCGGAGTCCTTTACCAGCCTGGGCCTGCCTTCATCCAGATACAGCCTAAGTGACTCGACCGCATACGAACCCAGGGGGGCAACCCTTTCCCGGGAACCCTTCCCCATCACAGTAATATCCCCGGCGCTCAGCCTTACATTTTCCAGATCAAGGCTCACCAACTCCCCCACCCTTATGCCGGAGGAGTATAAAACCTCCATAATGGCCCTGTCTCTCAGCGGCAGGGGACTCCCGCCCCCCGGAGACTCGATAAGGACGCCGCACTCCTCCCGGAACAGGAAGTGGGGAAGTCTCCGGCCGGCCTTTAAGGAGGACAGCCCCTTGAGGGGATTCCTTTCTATCAGGCCCTCGCGGCCAAGGTAGCGAAAAAAAGACCTCCAGGCGGAAAGACGTCTGGAAACGGTAGTCTTGGCCAGCCCGCTGTAAAACAGGTCCCCCAGGTAAGACCTCATCAGCCTTACGTCAATATCCCCGGGCAGCAGTTCAGAATCCTTCCTGCCCAGGGCCCCTGCAAAAAAATCAACACCGTGAAACAAATCCCGGCGATATCCCGACACAGTGTGCCCGGAGCAGTTCTTTTCGGTCTCCAGGTAATTTATATAGCTGTCAATATAATGATAAATCATAGTCCCTCGCTTATTAAGAAGGGGCTGCCGCCCCTCAGGACTACCGGTCCTTCACCCCGCAAGCGCAAGGGTGACTCTCACTTGCCAACCCTTTGGAAATTATCTATTTTCCTATATCTCTTATCTCTAAGGTTTTCAGGAATCCTGCCAGACTGCCGAGGGCTCTTTCGGCATACATGGAATTCCTGACCTTACGGTCCTTTACGTGGCTTTCCAGCTCAGGGAAAAGGCCGAAGGTAACATTCATAGGCTGAAACTTGCGCGGGTCGGCGCCTGTGATATAGCGGGCCAGGGAGCCGTGGGCGGTCACCGGGGGAAAAGCCGGCAGTTCTCTTCCCATATGCAGGCGGGCGGCGTTTATGCCGGCCACCAGTCCCGAGGAAGCCGACTCCACATAGCCTTCCACCCCGGTAATCTGCCCGGCAAAGAACAGCCCGGGCCTCAGTCTGCACTGGTAGGTGGCCTCCAGCACCACCGGAGAGTTTATGTACGTATTCCGGTGCATAACCCCGTAGCGGGCAAATTCAGCCTTCTCCAGGCCTGGTATCATTCTTAAGACCCTCTGCTGCTCGGGCCATTTGAGGTGGGTCTGGAACCCCACCATATTGTAAAGGGTGCCGGCGGCATTATCCTGCCTCAGCTGGACCACGGCGTAAGGCCTTTGACCGGTGTGCGGGTCGGTAAGGCCCACCGGCTTTAAAGGGCCGTAGCGCATAGTGTCCTCTCCCCTGGAGGCCAGCACCTCAATAGGCATACATCCCTCAAAGTTAACTTCCTTTTCAAAATCCTTTCTGGGGGCTCTTTCGGCCCCGGCCAGCTCCTCCCGGAAACTGATATATTCCTCCCTGTCCATGGGACAGTTTATGTAATCAGCCTCTCCCTTTCCGTACCTGGAGGAGAGGAAAGCCTTTTCCAGGTTGATGGACTCCAGCGTTACTATGGGAGCTACAGCATCGTAAAAATAAAGATACTCCTGGCCGGTCAGCTCCTTTATGGACCGCACCATGGTTTCCGGGGTGAGGGGGCCGGTGGCCAGCACAACTATACCTCCTTCCGGTATAGAAGCTACTTCCTCCCGGATAACCTCCACCAGGGGGTTTTCTTCCAGAGCACCGGTCACCGCCGAGGAAAAAAGGTCCCGGTCTACAGCCAGAGCGCCACCGGCGGGAACCCTGTGACGATCCGCCGCCGCCATTATAAGCGAGTCCAGCCTGCGCATTTCTTCCTTCAGCAGCCCCACCGCATTCTCCAGCGAGGCTGAGCGCAGCGAATTGCTGCAGACCAGCTCGGCAAAGCCTCCGGTCCGGTGGGCCGGGGTGGTTTGTACAGGCCTCATTTCATACAGCCTTACCCTTACGCCAAGCCGGGCCGCCTGCCAGGCAGCCTCCGACCCGGCCAGGCCGGCGCCCACAACGGTTATATAATCCAAAACAAACCTCCTGTTGCGCCAGTAGACAGTAGACAGTAGACAGGAGACAGTAGACAGAATTTCCAGGCAGCCTTATAAGTTGCCAAAAGCATATTAGTCAGGCCTTAAGCCTCCGTGCTCTGTAGCCTAGAGGGAATCTACTCTCTACCTCTAATGGTGCAGTTTGCGGATAATTGAAATAAATCTTTTAATGCCACAGTAATGAGGAATTTATAACCTCAGGGCATAACTTGCAAAAACTCCTGTCTCCTGTATTCTGTCTCCTGTATTCTGACCATAGTTACTACCCATAAGCCACAACTACCTTCCCGATGCAATCCTGCTGCCGTTCTTTTTCTGGCCCGGGCCTTCACCGCCGGCAGAACCGGTAACCTTTTTGGTCTTCTTGGCAGCCCCGGCCTTACCGGCTGCCTTGGAGGGAGCTTTTTTGGGGTCCGCCCCGGCCTTTCCGGCTGCCCTGGAGGGGGCTTTTTTAGAGTCAGCCCCGGCTTTTCCGGCTTCCCTGGCCGGGACCTTGCGGACCTTTTCCACGGTGTCGGCCTTTTTATCCTGGGTCCCGCAGTCCGGGTTCGAACATTTGAGCGTTTCTTTACCCTTGTATTTTTTGTAAACCATCATCCCGCCGCAATCAGGGCACTTTTCCTGGGAAGGGCGGTCCCACACGGTAAACTGGCAGTCCGGGTATGAGCTGCACCCGTAAAAGGTCCTCCCCTTCTTGCTTCTCCTTAATACCAGTTCCCCGGAGCACTGGGGGCACTTGACCCCGGTAGGCTCCAGCAAAGGCCTGGTGTACCTGCACTCGGGAAAACCGGGGCAGGCCAGAAACTTGCCGTAGCGGCCCATCTTAATCACCAGGTTCCGGGAGCAGTTTTCACACAGCTCGTCAGTGACCTCATCGGCCAGGTCGACATGTCCAATCTCCTTCTCGGCTCTGGTCAGTATCTCCCTGAAGGGCAGGTAAAATTCTCTCAGCACCCCCACCCACTCGATGTCACCCTCTTCTATATTGTCCAGCTTATCTTCCATGGCGGCGGTAAATTCAACATCAATAATGTCTCTGAAATATTCTTTGAGTAAATTCACCACCACCATACCCAGCTCGGTGGGATAAAACTGTTTTTTCTCCTTCACCACGTACCCGCGCTTCTGGATTGTTTCCACAATGGGGGCGTAGGTGCTGGGCCGTCCGATGCCCTTTTCCTCCAGGGCCTTGATCAGAGTGGCATCGGAATACCGGGGAGGCGGCTGGGTAAAGTGCTGCTTCGGAACAAGGGCCTTCTTCTCCAGCCGGTCCCCCCCGGCAAGCTGGGGCAGGGTCCGGTTGTCTTCCTCTTCCGGCCCCTCGTCCCTGGCTTCAGTATATACCCTCATGTAGCCGTTAAATTTTATAATGGACCCGGTGGCCCGGAAGGTGTAATCACCGGCCTTAATGTCCACGCTGGTGGTGTCGATTACCGCCGGGCTCATCTGGCTGGCCATAAACCTATCCCAGACCAGCCTGTAAAGCCTGTACTGGTCATTGGTCAGGAAAGCCTTTACCAATTCCGGCTCTTTATCTACCGAGGTAGGCCTGACGGCCTCGTGGGCATCCTGTATCTTTCCCTTGGGAGCGGCAGACGGTCTCACTCCGCTCCCTAAATATTCCTTCCCATAGCGCCTGCTTATAAAATCGGCCGCCTCCTGCCGGGCGGTATCGGAAACCCTGGTGGAATCGGTCCTTATATAGGTTATAAGTCCGGAAGGCCCGTCTTTACCAAGGTCTATACCCTCGTAAAGCTGCTGGGCCACAGACATGGTCTTCCTGGCGGCAAAATTAAGCTTCCGGTACGCCTCCTGCTGAAGGCTGCTGGTGATGAACGGCGCCGGAGGCTGGCGAAGCTTTTCCTTGCGGACCACCCTGGCCACCACAAAGCTCTTGCCCTTCAGGTCGTCCTGTATTTCATTCACCCTGGCCTCGCTGGGTATGTCCGCCTTCCGGTCCCCTATCCTGTGCAGCCTGGCTTCAAAGGCTTCCTTTCCCCTGGCCAGCATGGCTGTCAGAGTCCAGTATTCCTCCTGGATAAAGGAATCTATTTCTTCCTCCCGGTCGCAGATGAGGCGTACCGCCACAGACTGGACGCGCCCGGCGCTTAAGCCCTTTTTTACCTTTTTCCAGAGCAGGGGGCTTAAGTTATACCCCACCAGCCTGTCCAGTATGCGTCTGGCCTGCTGGGCGTTGACCCTGTTTCCGTCTATGGGCCTGGGGTTTTTTACCGCGCTTAAGACTGCGTTTTTGGTAATCTCATTAAACTCTATACGGCATTTCTGACCGGGATCAAGCCCGAGCAGGTGCTGCAGGTGCCAGGCTATGGCCTCTCCTTCCCGGTCAGGGTCGGAGGCCAGAAGCACCCGGCCGGCCTTCTTTACCGCAGTCCTCAGCTCCTTTATTATGTCGCCCTTTCCCCTGATGGCAATGTACTTGGGCTCAAAGCCCTTATCGGGGTCAACCCCGAACTGGCTTTTGGGCAAGTCCCTTATGTGGCCCATCGAGGCCTTGACAAAGTACTTGCTGCCCAAGAACTTGCCAATGCTCTTGGCCTTGGCCGGGGATTCAACAATCACAAGTGTTTTTTCCAAACAATACACCTCAATTTTCTATCACCGTAACGGTATTATAGTCTGAAAAACTTGATTTTAAAATATGATCGGATTTGCCAATTCATGCAAAATGATCTCTTTTTTTATTGAAACCTTTTTCCGGAACTAACGTAAAGCCTGCCGGGAAGCTGGCGGGCAAAGCCTTTCATTTCAAGAAAGGTGAGGGCGGCCAGGGCTTTTTGGGCGGCCAGTCCGGACCGCTCCACAATGTGGTCAAGAGTAACCGGATCATTGGAAAGTGTATTGTTCACGGCCTCCTCCTCGGGGCTTACCCTGACCGCCGGCGCCTCAGGCCTTGCCACCCTGAACAGCCGGTCCAGCCCCAGTTCCTCCAGCACATCCCCCGCATTCTCCACCGGCCTGGCCCCCTGCCTTATAAGCATGTTGGGACCCCGGCTCATTTCCGAGGTTATATTGCCCGGCACGGCCATTACCTCCCGGCCCTGCTCCAGGGCAAAATCAGCGGTTATCAAAGCGCCGCTCTTTTCGGCGCACTCTACTATGACAACCCCGCTGGAAAGGCCGCTGACAATACGGTTCCTGATAGGAAAATGCCAGGGCTGGGGTGTGGTCTGCAGGGGGAACTCACTGATCACCGCCCCGGCCATAACTATTTCATCCTTCAGCTTCCGGTTGGCCGCCGGATAGCCCACGTCCACCCCGCAGCCCAGCACTGCCGCAGTCCGCCCGCCTGCGGCCAGCGCCCCCTGGTGGGCCGCCGTATCTATACCCCTGGCCAGGCCGCTGACCACCGTGACCCCGGAGCCGGCCAGTTCCCCGGCCAGTTTTTCAGCCACGGCCAGGCCATAGCGGGTAGCCCGGCGGGACCCCACAATAGCGACGGCCTGCATTCCACTGCCAGTCAGTTCTCCTTTTACAAAAAGGCCCGGCGGGGGGTCGAATATTTTTTTAAGCAAATCCGGATAACCCGGGTCGCTATATGAAAGAAAGGATACCTCTTTCTTTTCCAGGAAAGCCATTTCGGCCTCGGGATTGATTGCCCTTCTCCGTAAAACAAGCTCCCTGGCCCCGTCCGGGGTAAAACCTCCGACTGTTACCAGCTGCTTCTCGGTGGACCTCCAGGCATCAGCAGGGGAGCCGAAGCGATCAAAAAGGTGCCATACCCTTTTGGCTGCTCCGGGCAAAAGCATCTGCCAGCCTAAATAGCATTCCTTTTCATCCACGAAAACCACTTCCCGGCAACTTCTTCCATATATTATCAGAAGGGACTTCGGGGGGAGCCGCCTGTTTTCCTGCACCTTACCGAAAATTTTTGTTTTTAGCGCCCTTATCAGGGATGAGCACCGGCATATACACCGGCGGTGGTTTCCCCGGTCCTGCCCTTATAGCCCGCCGCCGACAGCAGCCCGGCCAGGGACCGCCTGTGGCCCCGCATATCCCCCAGCAGGTCACCGTATTTATCAATCCTCTGAAAAATAGTGTTGATGTTGAACAAACCCGGATTTACCCGCCTCCCTTCTATCTCCTCCCACAGCAGGGGGGTGGAAGCCGGGGCGCCGGGCAGGGGCCTGAGGCTGTACTGGAAGGCCATAGTCCTTCCCCTGGCATTTTGCAGGTAATCCAGGTAGATCTTCCCGGTTCTTTTGGCCACCGCCCTTTCCACCGTAGCCTTGGCAGGGTACACCCCGGTAATCAGTTCGGCCACATGCTGCATGGCCAGTGTCACTGTGCGGAAGGGATAGCTGCTCTCGATGGGGACAAAAATGTGCAGCCCACTGGCCCCCGATGTCTTGGCAAAGGGTTTGAGGCCGTATTCCTCCAGCGCCCTCCTGCAGAGAAGGGCGACGTCCATAACATCGTCAAAGGGCACTCCTTCCGAAGGGTCCAGATCCATAACCGCTATGTCCGGGCACTCAACATTATCCAGTACCGAGAGCCAGGCATGGATTTCTATGCAGGCCTGGTTGGCCAGCCAGACAAGGGTGGCCGCGTCATTGCAGACAATATAGTTTATATTCTTTTCCGAGTGGCTGACCGGGTAGGTCTCGATCCAGTCCGGGGCGTAATCGGGGCACTCCTTTTGATAGAATGACTCCCCGTCAATTCCGTCCGGATACCTTTTCATGACCAGGGGCCGGTTCCGCAGGTGGGGTATGACCACCGGGGCAATGTCCGAGTAATACCCCACCAACTGCTCCTTGGTGATTCCCTCCGGCCAGAAAACCTTTTCCAGGTTGGAAAGCCTGACCTCACGCCCCTCCACCCGGACAACAGTGCTGCCCATGAATAATCCTCCGTGTTTTTGGTTATTTTCCCTCAATAGACATATAAATAATTCAAATTAGCTCCAAAACGACAGGTGCGAAGGGGATTATGCCATGCTGGAGTTTCAATGGGACAGGGATAGAATAATTTTACTGTCATCGGTTGCACTGAGCCTGGCCGCGGCGTACCCCATACTGAGGCTGGACTGGAAAAGATACGGGCTTCTTTTTATACTGACCGGGGTCATTGGAAATATATTGTGCTACATTTTTATCAAACTTAATTTTTACACCTTCCCCAAGGTGCTTATACCGGGGATAGAAGGGAGGATGCCCTTTATCGCCATTCTGACGGTATTCCCCTTTATTGTCCTGGCAGGAGTAAGGTACAGCCCCAGGGTCTGGGCCGGTAAAATACCTTTTTACTGGGCCGTCGTCCACCTGGGGATGACTGCCGAAACACTGGCCAGACTTAACACCAAGCTGATAGTGTACCAACCTATGTGGAATTTCTGGGCCTCTTACACCTGGTGGTGGATATTCCTCCTGCTTTTTGAGTGGGCGGGGGGTCTTATAATCCCGGCCCACCTGAGAAAACCGCTTGACAGTGAGCTTTTCCGCTATGGGAAAAGCGGATGGGCAGTCTTTCATTTTATAGTAATCGTCACCATATTCCTGGGTGGCTATTACCTGGGCCGGGTATCGCCAAAATAGCTCCCGCGTTTCTGCCGGAAATTTTGACTGGAGATATTGACCATTTATACATTCATGATGCAACAAATTTCACAAAAGCGGTTGACATTTTGAACAGCATTTGTTATTTTTAATACAACAACATGTGATTTAGTTCACATTTTCCGGGTTTAGGAGGGCTTGCCATGAAATCTCCCTTTTTTAAAATAGTCACTCCACCCTGTCCCGACTGCAAATCCACCAACACTATAGCGGGAAAAAAAATGAGGACGGCGGCGGGACTTGGCATGGCCATCGGAGGATCGTTAATATGCTACTTCCTGGGCTTTTTATATCCTATGGGCCGTATACTGATTCCTTTCCTTTTCTTTGGAGGTATAATCATCTGCTTCATACCTTCTCTGGGTAAATACTGCTGCCTCGACTGCGACGCCTACTGGAACCCGGAAACACCGCACATAATATGGCGTCCCAAGCCGCCGGGAATGTAGTGTATCAGCAGAACCCGCAGATTAGAAAAAAATCTTGACAGTTAATTAACAGCTTGTTAAAATTTTACCAAATAAAATAATTTGACCGAATCGAAAAACGATAGGTCGGGTGTATTCAGAGAATTATTTGAATGCAACCGGCCTTTTTCTGCATCTAAATAGTACAAAATTTCACATAAAAAATTTACATATTTTAACATGTTGTTGCAAGAAGTTCTCAACCTGATCAAATAGTGAAGGGAGGTGAAATTTTATGGGTAAACTCCTATTTCGAGTCTTCACAGTATGCTTTTGTACAATAAGTGTCGGGTACTGGGTTTATCTCCTGGTAACTTTAAAGTTCCTCCAGGGATGAGCCACATCTAGTAAATGAAGGGAGGGTCAAGCATGTACGAATACTTTGAGTGGGTGGCCGGGCTGGCCAAGACGAACAGAATGATGAGCGGCTTATTGGTAGTAGTAACCATGTCGGGCATGGGCACTATACTGGCGTTGGCAGCGGACCTAGTAATTAGACTGACCGGCATAAATTTGGGCAACTATAAAAAAGAATTCGAAGATCAACTACCCGGGCAGTGACGAGAATATTTTTCTCCGGGTTTGTGAAATAGTTCTTATGCAAAATTCTTAATTAACTCACTTAACAAAATGGCTATATAAATTTGGAGGTGAAATTATGCTTTATATGCCACTAAGCGGCGTTGAAATGGCCTGGTGGCCGTTACTGGTAATCGGCTTCTCCGTAGGCGTGGTAGGCGGTTACTTCGGGCTGGGGGGCGCCTGGCTGGTTACTCCCGCCCTGAACATATTCGGTTTTCCCATGGTCTACGCGGTGGCCACCGACATGGCCCACGTGGCCGGCAAATCCATAGTGTCCAGCTTCAGGCACTGGAAATTCGGGCACGTAAGCGCGGCCATCGCCGTCTTTATGCTGATAGGCACCTTCTCCGGCGTTGAGGTTGGCGCCCAGTGCCTGATGTGGTTGAATAAAAAGGGACTGGCCGGACCGGTGGTCCGCTACATCTACATGGCCATACTGCTCGGCATGTTCTATCTAATGCTGAAGGATTACCTGAGCGCAAGGAAAGTTGAAAAAGAAACCGGCCAGGCAGTCAAGGACATAGTGGGCAACAAATTATCCAAATGGATTAACGAAACACTTAAGGAAATTCCTCCTGTATTTCACTGCAAGGTCACCCGGATGAGGCTCTCCCTCTGGAGCTGCGTATTCGTGGGCATCGTCTGCGGGTTCGTGGCCGGCATACTGGGCATCGGCGGGGGCCTCCTGCGAGTGCCCGCCCTGATTTACATACTGGGCCTGCCTACCAAGGTAGCCGTAGGAACAGACCTGTTCGAGGTGATGTTCTCCGGTGCTTACGGCGGATTCACCTACGGCGTCAAGGGCAAGGTCGAGCTGATAGCGGCCTGCATAATGCTCACCGGCGCAGCCGTGGGCGCCCAGTTCGGCACCGTCTGCACCAAGTACGTGCACGGCATCATCATCCGCCTGGTGTACGCCATCGCCTGCTTATTCGCCTTTAGCTCGGTAGTGCTCAAGCAGGTCGCCTGGTTCTACACCCAGTCCTATGACAAAGCGGTCAAGGCGCTGCTGAAGGCCGACGGAATCACCGGTGACAAGGCCAGCATTATAACAGGGTCCATTACCCCGGGCGGTAAGGAGAAGATGCACCACTACATTATGGAGGTGGCCAAAAAGCCTGAGTGGTGGGCGGACTACCAGATGAATATTTTGTATACCAACATCGGAGGTGTAGTGGTGCTTTTAGGCGCCTGCGGCCTCACCGCCTGCATACTGTACATGCTGTTCCAGGGTATCGCCAAAGAAAGGCGGGAAATCCGGGAGGCCCAGTCCAAAGCAGCCGGTGTCTAACCTTGAAAGCTGCAGGATATACGGAAGGAGTTCCGGGTTCCCTGGGACTCCTTCTTTATTAACGCTGTAACGTGTGAGGATCATGCTTTTACTTTTAAAACCTACCTGATATCCTTCATCAAAAGATGAATCTCTTCAAAATCCACTGCCAGCGAGCTCATGCCGGTCTTGAAGTTATTCATGGCGCTGGCCATCCTGTCCATTACATTCCTCATCACTTCCAGCTTTTTGCCTCCGTCCTGGTCAAACCCCATTATAAGCAGTATAAGTATCAGAAATAAAATATACGGGTTGGTCCCGCTGCCCATAAGGCTGTTTCCCCCTTTTCCAAACCTGAAGGTATTTAAAAACCTTTCTTCCATTCTATGTCCAGGGCAAACCAGGAGTGCCTAACTATTTTATAGGACACGGCTGCTGCCTTCGGATCAGTCTTCAGGCACCGGGCACTCCCAAGGCCCCTTGTCAGGTCTCAGACCCTTGAAGGAGGGATGGCGAAGGTATCCGTCCGCGGTCCTTTCCAGGTACTGCACCGCACACACCAATAACGGCTTTACCCAGGCCACGCCGGCCTCTTCCCCCCGGGGTACCGGAAGGGAGGGCCCTTCTATTTTCAAAGGGTCAAGCTTATGTATGAGATCTTCTTCGGTTTCCCTGCCGAACCCTGTCCCCACCTTCCCGGCAAAGGAAGGTTTCCCGCCCTCAAAGGCGCAAAGCAGAAGAGATCCCAGCTTTCTCCCCCCCTTCCCGGCCCTATACCCGCAGATAACCAGGTCGGCCTCCTTTGTATGCCTTATTTTCTTCCAGTATGGGGATCTCTTTCCAGGCAGGTAGGGGCTTTTAAGGGCCTTGGCCACTATCCCCTCAAGCCCTTTTTGCCGGGTGGCCTCGGCCAGCAGCAGGCCCTCCCCCCGGACGAATTCCGGTATCACCAGAGCAGAATCCACTTTTACCGCTCCGGCCAGCAGATCCTTTCTCCTCTCCAGGGCTTCCTCCAGAACAGGCCGCCCGGAAACATACAAAATGTCAAAGGCCAGAAACCGGGCGGGAGATTTTTCAGCGGCCCTCTTTATTTTACCTGCATCCAAAAGCCTTCCCCTGGTCTGTAGCTCCCGGAAAGAGGGCCTGCCCCCGGAAAAAACCACCAACTCCCCGTCAAGAAGGGCCGGCAGCCCTTTTATATTCAGGTGCATACCGCCCAATTCCGGAAAAAGACCGGTAATATCAAGCAGGTTCCGCGAACGTATCTCAGTAACTCCGCTGTCCAAATAAACCATGGCGCGGTAGCCGTCCCACTTAACCTCGAAAAGATATTCACTGCTGTCGAAGGGATCGGACTTTACCGCCAGCATCGGCCTGATCAGCGGTATTGGCGTTCTGCCGGCCATAAGCGGCACCTCCCGGCCCAGTTTGGCATATTGTGGATACCAGTCCAATAAATTAAAAGTATAGAAAGCTAAAGGCCCGGCTTTTCATTCTATATCACTGGTGGGATACAGACATGGACACGCCTATGCTGGTACTGCTGTTTCTTCTCATCATAGCCATAGTAGGAAAGTCCAACCTGGTGGCCATGGCCAGCTGCATACTGATGGCCGTTAAATTTTCCGGTATGGAGCAGTATGTGCTTCCCGTGCTGGAAAAAAGAGGCCTCAAATTCGGGCTGCTGGTGCTGATGGTCTATATACTGCTGCCCCTGGCCAAAGGCCAGGTCAGTATAAAAGAAGTGAAATACAGCTTTTCAACAGTGCCCGGTGTCATTGCCCTTTTCGGCGGAGCCCTGGCCACCCACCTGAACAATGAGGGCTTAAAGCTCATGAAGGTGATGCCTGAAATAATTTTCGGAATGACGGTGGGCACCATACTGGGTACCGTTTTTTTAAGGGGCGTCCCCTGCGGCCCGGTGATGGCGGCAGCCGTTACCGCCATACTGCTGGAGATATACAGCCTTTTCTAGCTTAAGGGACAGTTTTTCCGGTCGGAATACAGAAGCCAGAAGTCAGAATTCAGAAGTTTATTGCATGCTGCATTCTTTAGTCAAAATAATATTAGCAGCAAGTTGCTTTGTCAGCAAAGGAATGCCTTTCCCCTTCTGGCTTCTGAATTCTTAATTCTGGATTCCGACCCCCGAAGCCTTTTCATCTAAGTATCAAACCGTCTTCCTCCTCCTGCGGGCGGGCGGCGTCTCCTTTGTGTCAGCTTCCCCTTCCCTGGCCTTTTTGGCCAGGTCGATGCTGGCCTTCAGGGCCGACATCAGGTCCACCACGTTATCGGCCCCGGGGGCTGCCGGCGCCTCTACCTCCCGGCCGGTGACCTTGGCTTGAATGGCCTCCATGAGCGCCTCCCGGTAACGGTTGGTGTATTTTTCCGGCTCAAAGCGTGAAGAAAGGTTTTCCACCAGGCTGACCGCCATTTTTACCTCGTTGTCATGAAGTTCCACCCGGTATCCCAGCTCCTCTATCACGGCCGGGTTTCTGACCTCGTCCGGGTAGAACATGGTGCTCATCATAAGCGCATTTTCGGCTGTCCTTAAAACGGCCAGAGCCTCTTTGCTCCTTATGACCACCCTGGCCACCGCCACCTTTTTGGTCTCCCCCATGGCTCTTTTTAGAAGGTCGTACACCTTCTGCCCGCCGTCCCCGGGGGCCAGATAATAGGCCTTATCGTAAAACACCGGGTCTATTTCACCCAGATCCACAAAGTCCAGTATCTCTACGCTGCGGGTCTTTTCCCCGGGAAGACGTTCAAAATCCTCCTCTTTCATGACCACAAACTTGCCCTTTTCATATTCGTAGCCCCGCACCACCTCCTCCTGGGTCACCTCGGTGTCACAATACGGGCAGTATTTGCGGTACTGTACCGGCGTTTTGCACTTTTCATGCAGATAATTGAATTTTATGTCCTTTTTTTCAGTGGCCGCGTACATTTTTACAGGCACATATATAAGTCCGAAACTTACTGCGCCTTTCCACAGAGGCCGCATCTGCATCACCCCCCAATCTTTTTTTATATTTCCCCCTGTTTAAAAAATATAAAAAAATACTTATAATAAATTCACAACAATGTAACTTAAAAAATTCATACGGGATTGGAGAAAGTGATGAAATACCTTAATTTTCTGCTGTTGGCGGTACCCCTGGCTATTTACATGGAAATAGTACATGCCAACGAGGCCGCCATTTTTCTGGTAACCCTCCTGGCCATCGTCCCCCTGGCCGCAGTACTGGGCAAGGCCACCGAGGAGCTGGCGGTGCACACCGGACCCCGGGTGGGGGGACTTATAAACGCCACCCTGGGCAATGCGGCCGAGCTGATTATAACCATACTGGCCCTGAGAGAGGGGCTGCTAACAGTGGTTAAGGCCAGCCTGGCCGGCAGCATACTGGGCAACATACTTCTGGTGCTGGGCCTTTCAGCCTTCATAGGGGGGCTGAAGTATAAGAAGCTCTGCTTCAGTGAAAACGTGGCCAACCTCAACACCTCGCTCCTGCTGATGATCGTTACCGCCCTGTCGGTGCCGGCCATTTTTTCCTTTTCCGGGCATATAAGCGCCGATCATCTTCAGACCCTCAGTCTGTGGACCGCCGTAGGCCTTGTTTTAATATACATAACCAGCATGATCTTTTCTTTCAAGACTCACAGGCACCTTTTCCACATAGAGCACGTGGCCCACGAGTCTGAATGGAGCATGGGCAAGAGCCTGGGCATAATGATACTGTCCGTGGTGGCCATCGTGGCCATGAGCGAGATACTGGTCACCTCGCTGCGCCCGGCCACCAAAATACTGGGGCTGTCGGAGGTGTTCGTGGGACTTATACTGGTGCCCATAGTGGGCAACGCCGCCGAGCACAGCGCGGCTGTGCTGATGTCACTCAAGAACAAGATGAACATAGCCCTCGAAATAGCGGTGGGATCATCGGTGCAGATTGCCCTTTTCGTGGCGCCGGTGCTGGTTTTCCTGGGCTACTTCTTCGGACATCCCATGAACCTTCTCTTCAGTCCCCTGGAGATACTCAGCATAATACTGGCCATAGTGGTGGTTAACAACATGGTCCGGGACAACGAAACAGATTACCTGGAGGGTCTTATTCTATTCACCACCTACCTGCTGATATCCATAGGCTTTTTCCTACTCTAAAATTATGCTCATACTGAGAATAAATCCGGTCGGAATACAGAATTCAGAAGTCAGAATTCAGAATAGAAAAGCATTCCTTTTCGCCCAATGATTGCCATGTCTTTCGAACGGCACATAAAACGCCGCCCAACGGGCGGCGAAAGCCGAATTTATAATGTTAAAGCCTGTCTGTTTTATTCAAATAAGTAATGCTCAAGCCATTCTGACTCCTGGATTCTGAATTCTGAATTCCGACCGGAAAGAAATGCCCATTAGCCGCCTATTCCCATCCCACCTCTATTACGTCCCCCTCTTCGATGGGGTCGGTGTATCCGGCGCTCTGCCCGTTATGAACCAGTTTTATCTTGCTGCCCGATGATATCTCGGATAGGTCAAGGTTTACCACAGAAAAAATATCAACGAAAATATAAGAAATTTTCCCGGACAGCACTATTTTTTCATCATTTACGGTTACCTCGATACTTTTGCCCGCAGCGGGGGAGACGGGCGCGCCGGCCCCGGGCACAGTCTGTTCCTTCAGCCGGAATTCCAATTTGTCCCCACCGGACAGCCTGCTGTCTGCGGAAACTTCCTTATCTTCCACAAAAACCCCGTAATAATCCGGGCTGTAGCCCATATATTCAGCCAGCCCGGCAGCATCCTCAACTTCCCTTATCTCCACCCGGTCACCATCAGCAATGCTCCGGTCCGGAGAAACTTTTTTCCCGTTAATAAAACACTGGGGATCGGCCACTTCGTCACTGCCGTTTACCTGGACCGAAAGGGATCTGTACTGTCCGGTAAAGTCACCCGGGGATGCCGAGGCATCCTCTCCCCTGACGGCCTTTACAATGGTAATTCTGTCGTCCTCTTTAAGCCCGCTTTTAAGGTTGGCCGTCTCGCCGTTTATATAAACTTCGGCAGGCTTGCACAGGCCCCCGTAAATAACCTTTCTTTCCCCGTTGAGCACAAAGCGCAGGTCTTTCCCATTTTTGCCCACCAAGTCGCCCAGATTATAATCGGCCAGCCCCAGGGCGTCAAACACAGTTAGCTCCCTGGAGTGGAAAAGCCTGTAGTCCTTATCGTTTATGTTGATGGTGATAAAGTTGTGGCCCACACTGTCCAGGGCCACCCTGGCAATACCCACCACGGTTACCCCTTCGGGACCGCTTATGGCCTCTTCTTCCACCAGCAGGCCCGGTATGGATTTTCTTCCCCTTAAGCCTACCCTGTCCGGGGAAAGGCCCAGTTTTTCGGCCACCCTCCCGGTAAAGGTGGGGACCTGTCCCCCGCCTCCCACACAGAATATGGATTTTGGCGATTTATTGCCGTTAAGCCTTAAAATCTCCTCAGTAATCCTGGCAGCAAGGCTATCCAGGGAGGGCGCCAGCACCTCCAGAGCTTCCGGGCAGGTAATCTTCCTCTCTATGCCCATAATATCATGGAAGGTTATATCCTCTCCCCCGGCCAGCCGCCTCTTTATATACTCGGCGGTGTTGAAGTCGGCCAGGAAGTCCTGGGCCAGCGCCTCGGTAATCTCATCACCGGCCAGGGGCACCATTCCATAGGCCACTATGGCCCCGTCCCTGGTAATGGCGATATCGGAGGTTCCCGCGCCTATATCCAGCAGCGCCAGGTTTAACAGCCTGTAATTGTCGGGAATAATGGCGCTGGCTGCAGCTATGGGCTCCAGGGTGAGGCTGATGGGCTCCAGGTTTACCCTGCTGAGCACGGAATAAAGGCTGTTGACCACGGAATTGGGAAGGAAGGTGGCCAGCACGTCAACCCCTACATTCCTGCCGTAATGGCCCGCCAGGCTGGTGATGGAATAGCTGTTGAGGTAATAGCTCACCACCGTATAGCCCACACAGTAAAACTCTTCCTCCCGGACCTCCCCTGTTTCCTCCCTGAGCTGCCTGTGGGCTTCCTTCACGGCGTCCATTTCCAGCCCCCGGCAGATCAAGTGGTCAATCTCTATATCCTCGCCAATTTCCTGCTCAATGTGGGCAAAGCGGGTTTTGAGAGATCTTCCGGCGGCGGCAATGGCCACTTTTTTCAGCTTGAAGCCCAGCTTGGCCTCCAGGTCCTCCTTGACTCTTTTTACCGCCTGGGCAACCTTGAATATGTCATGTATCTGGCCGTCAAAAACAGCCCTGCTCTCGTGCTCGGTGATGCTCTGGGCCACAATCCTGAGACTGGCGCCGGAAACGGCCGCCACATTGCCAATTACCGTCCGGGTTCCTATATCCAGCGCGAAAATTGTGCTGTCCTCTTTTATCTGGGTGCGTGCCAGTTTTTCAAATTCTTCTTCAAACATGGGAACACTCCCCGAATTCAAATATATCTGGGAAATTTCGATAAAAATGCCCCGTTCCCCTTTTTTTTATAAAAAATCCTTTGTCTGGGGCCCCGGCGGCCCCGCCGGAAAATGCTGACACAGATAAATAGCTATAAAATATCGACAACAGTTTTCCCAACATGTAAAATACAATTGTGTGGTTTTAACGGACAGGCATAATTTTTTGTTTTTTTTAAATGGTTTTGGAAAGGATGTGTATTTGTGGGACTGAGCATTACCCAGAAAATAATTTCCTCTCACCTGGTGGAAGGTGAAATGGAACCGGGGAAGGAAATCGCCATAAGAATAGACCAGACACTTACCCAGGATGCTACGGGAACCATGGCCTACCTGGAATTCGAGGCCATCGGCCTTCCTTCAGTCAAGACAGAGCTTTCAGTCAGCTACATTGACCACAACACACTGCAGGTCGGCTATGAAAACGCCGATGACCATAGATTTCTCCAAAGCGGAGCCGCAAAATTCGGAGCTTTTTTTTCGCGGATGGGCAACGGAATATGCCACCAGGTGCATCTTGAGCGCTTCGGAGTACCGGGTAAAACACTGCTGGGATCGGACAGCCACACCCCCACCTGCGGGGGTCTGGGAATGCTGGCCATAGGCGCCGGAGGCCTGGACGTGGCCACCGCCATGGCCGGATACCCCTTTTACCTGGCCATGCCCCGGGTGGTCAATATAAGGCTGCACGGCAAGCCTTCCCCCTGGGTCTCAGCCAAGGACATAATACTTGAAGTGCTGCGCAGGCTGACCGTCAAGGGGGGTGTGGGCAGGGTGATGGAGTACACCGGCGAAGGGGTGTCACAGCTCAGCGTGCCCGAGCGGGCCACCATTACCAACATGGGGGCCGAGCTGGGAGCCACCTCATCGGTGTTCCCCTCGGATGAGGTTACCAGGCGTTTCCTGGCCGCCCAGTCCAGGGTGCATAATTTCACTGAAATGCTGCCTGACCCGGACGCCGTTTATGATGAAGTGGTGGATATAGACCTGAACGGGCTGGAACCCCTCATTGCCCTGCCCCACATGCCGGACAATGTGGTAAAGCTGTCCGGGGCGGCGGGTAAAAAGGTAGACCAGGTTTTTATAGGCAGCTGCACAAACTCGTCTTTTACCGACCTGATGAAGGTAGCCTCCATACTAAAAGGCAAAACCGTACACCCCGAAGTAAGCCTGGTCATTGCCCCGGGGTCCCGCCAGGTACTTAGAGCACTGGCCTCCAACGGCAGCCTGGCCGACCTGGTTGGGGCCGGGGCAAGGCTACTGGAGTGTGCCTGCGGTCCCTGCGTTGGTGTGGGGCAGTCCCCCCCGTCCGGCGGTATATCGCTTAGAACCTCCAACCGTAATTTCGAAGGAAGGAGCGGCACGGCCGATGCCGGCATTTATCTGGTCAGCTGCGAGGCTGCGGCGGCTGCAGCCCTTACAGGGGAAATAACCGATCCCCGGGACCTGGGACAGCCCGTTGAGGTATCACTGCCGGAAAGCTACCCGGTGGATGACAGCATGATTATACCCCCTCCGGCTGACAGTGAAAATGAATGCCTCGTGAGGGGGCCAAACATAAAGCCCTTCCCAAAATCTTATCCTATGGGGAACAGCATACAGGGTGAGGTGCTCCTGAAAGTTGGAGACAATATCACCACCGACCACATCATGCCTGCCGGCGCCAAAATACTGGCGCTCAGGTCCAATATACCGGCCATATCCATGTACGCCTTTGAAAGGGTGGACTCCTCCTTTGCCAGGAGGGCGCAGGAGGCCGGCGGGGGTATAATAGTGGGCGGGGCCAACTACGGCCAGGGGTCCAGCCGTGAGCACGCCGTTTTAGCGCCCCTTTACCTGGGCATAAAGGCCGTAATAGCCAAATCCTTCGCCAGGATTCATATGCAGAACCTGGTAAATTTCGGGCTCCTGCCGCTTATGTTTGAAAATGAAGGTGATTATGACAGCATAGAGGCCGGGGACGCCCTGGTGCTGGAGAAACTGACAGAGTCCCTGCCGGCCAATACCATAAAGGTATATAACGCCGGTAAAAACATGACCTACCACGTAAAGCACAGCCTTTCGGACCGGCAGGTCAAAATAATAAAGGCCGGAGGCCTGCTTAATTACGTAAGGGGACAGAATTAGCCGCGAATAGCCCAAATTTTATATTACCTTCCCGACACCGAGCGGATAAATACCGGCACCAGCTCCGGGTCGAACTGGCTTCCCGCGCACCTGGCAATCTCTTCCACCGCAGCCTCGTGCTGCATAGCCTTGCGGTAGGGGCGGTCACTGGTCATGGCGTCGTATGCGTCAGCCATGGACAGTATGCGGCACTCCATGGGAATATTATCCCCCTTCAGCCCATGGGGATACCCCTCCCCATTCCACCACTCGTGGTGCTTTAATATCCAGTCGGCAATGGGTGCCAGGTCGGGGGCTGCTTCGGCAATACAGCGGCCAATCTCGGTATGGCGCTTCATTTCATTGTATTCGTCCATTGTAAGGGGGCCGGGTTTGAAGAGAATGCGGTCCGGGATGCCAACTTTTCCTATATCGTGAAATTTTGCCAGAAGCCTTAGGTCCGTTATACTCCTATCGGACAGGCCCAGATCCCGGGCCACCTTTTCCACAATATCCTGCAGACGGTCGGCATGCCCACCGGTAATGAAGTCCCCTGCCTCCAGCGCCTTCACCAGCGCCTGGACTATTGAGCTGCGGGCGCTGCGGCTGCGGTGCGGCTTCTCCCGGTGCATACTGTTGTCAGCGGCCCCGCTGATGGTGACCCTGGCCTCATACTCCCGGGCAGCCCCGGACACCGGAATCTGAAAAATAAAATTTTGAACCTCCGCCGTTTGCAGTGCCCTTTCGGCAAAATGCCTTATTTGAGCGGCCATATTGCCTGGAAAAGCCTCGTTTATGTTCCTGCCATCAATCTTTTCGGCGGCATAGGGCAGCCTAAAACCCCGCGCTTCCTTGTACTGAAGCAAACATCCACCCCTGTCCGGCATAAACTTCAAGTCAGGAAGGGCCTTAATCATTTCGCAGCTGTGCAGATCCATAGCAGCGTTCCCGCAGGAGTTCCCCGCCACCCCGGTGCCTTCGGCCGCTGCAATAAATCCCTCAAGGGATAAAAGCTCACCGGAATCGGACATCACCGCCCGGCCCTGTTCCAGTACCTGCCTGGGCACTCCCAGGGAGTCAACAATCCTGTACCTGAGAGAATAGGAACTCCCCCCGGCAATGGCAGATTTTATAACGTTCAGCACCATTTTCAGGTCCCCTGGATACACCAGTGATTTATGAGAATTTTTTTTACTTTCAATTAAATCGGACTGTTTAAAACCTGTAAGGAAGCGGCATCCCCCGCTGACATACTGAAAACTCCAGTTCTCATCGGCAGAGCAGCGGTAAATCATCCCCGGAAGGTTATCCAGAATTGGCAGCGTATTGTTTGTCATAGGCAGCCTCGCTTTCTGTCGTTATGCCTTTATAAAAAGCCATGTACTTTTAGCTGAACATCATATAAAAATTATACAACATTTTCCTCCGTTTTTCCTTCAGTTTTCTGAAAATTTCCACTTAAATAAAGCAATTTTAACAAAACCGCCCCAAAAAACCAGTAAAGCAACTGTTATACCGGCCCCCATCTGCCGCACTAATATGCTTCCCAAACTTTTACCTCTGTGTTATACTTAACAGGCCGCCGCGGGATGGAGCAGTCGGCAGCTCGTCGGGCTCATAACCCGAAGGTCGTAGGTTCAAGTCCTACTCCCGCAACCATTTTAAACAGACTCCGCCATAAGGCGGGGTCTGTTTTTCTTTTCTGCACAGCCTGTCCGGTAATCAGTTTCTGCCGGTGAAAGCATGGCCGGCATTAAAAAATTAAATCAAATTTAATCTTATTTTAAGGTTGTATTCATTTGCCCTTAAGGAAAGGGATGCATAATAAGGATACAGCATGAAAGCCTCACAGCTTTCTCCTCTATTCATAAATTCCCCTTAGTAAGAGCAGGACAAAGAACCCTGCTCTTTTTTTTAAAAATAATGGGGCCGGGCCGGGTGTTAAAAGTCAGACAAATTTTTTAGAGACCTTCTCCCCGTTGTAGGAGAAAAGAACTTTTTTATTATCCAGCAGTGTTTCCAGGTGGGCCGGGCGGCCCCAGAGTTTGAACACGTGGGGAAGGGTGCGCTCCAGGTAGAAAACATCCAGCTCCACTCCCTCGAACTGGTGTCTGAGGTACAGCTCTCCGCGCCGGTTGAAGTCCCCGTCTTCCACCACTATGTATGGATACCCGCAGTAGGTCATGCCGTCCACAATGCTGTCCCGGACGGCCTCCCACTCCTTGTCGGTGATCTTCCACTCGGAGCCCACTTTTTTAAAAAGGTAAAGATCCTGATCCTCTATTATCTCCCTGGTCAGGTAGTTCCTGAGGAAGGAAATGTCGTTCTCGGTTTCCCGCACCTCGAATATTTTTTTTCTTCCCTCACCACCGGGGCGTCCGTATTTTTTTCTTTCTTCCTCAGTGGGTTCATCCCACCGCTTTTCTATGTCCTCGAATATTTTAAGCCCCAGCAGGTACGGGTTGATCCGCATTCTTGAGGGCTGAACCACACCGGCGTGCATCTTTGCGTAGTCAATAGCCTCGTCCACATCGAGGTCCATCTCCCTCATGATCCTCATGTGCCAGTATGTGGCCCAGCCCTCGTTCATTATTTTGGTTTCCATCTGGGGCCAGAAGTAGAGCATTTCCTGGCGGGCCACCGATATTACATCTCTCTGCCAGTCCTCCAGGTCCCGGGAATGGGTCATTATAAAGAGCAGCAGATCCTTTTCCGGGCTTTCTGGGAATTTGTTGGACTTCTCCTCACCGCAGCCACCCCCCCAGCCATCCTTTTTTTCCAGGTCCCACAGGTCGTCGTAAGGTGTTTCCTTTTCCTTATGGCGGCCCTTACTGCCCTGGCCGTGGCTGCACTTGCCCCCGCACCTGCCGCCGCAGCCGCCTTCCCCGGCGCCCCTTTCCGCCCCCTTATCGGCACCCTTGACATACCTGTATGGGTCCACCTGCTCCTGGATGGCAATAATGGAGTCCAGGAACTGCTCCACCTTCAGTTTGCCCAGTTTGAACTCGTAGTCCCTAAACCGGTTGGCCGCGCTGGACATAGTCTCCACCATACCCCTGGAGGTCTGTCTGAAATAAGCGTTGTTTTTAAAAAAGTCGCTGTGCCCCAGCACGTGGGCCACCACCATTTTGTTCTGCACCAGGGTGTTTCCCTCCAGCAAGAAGGCATAGCAGGGGTCGGAGTTGATGACCATCTCGTATATCCGGCTGAGGTTGTAGTCATACTGGGTCTTCATTTTCTGGTAGCTTTTGCCGAAGGTCCAGTGTGAAAACCTGGTGGGCATTCCGTAAGCCCCAAAGGTATAAATAATTTCAGCCGGGCATATCTCGAAATACATCTTGTAGAAATCAAGGCCAAATTCCAGGGCCTTTCCGGTAATCTTCTCAATGGCCTCCTCAAGAAGCCTTAATTCATGCACAGCTTTCATAAATAAATCCCTCCCATACATCTAAAGTATGCCGGAGGGATTGTACAAATTTAATATAATTAAATGCCGTTTCGGTGGAGGGAGACTGCTTATGGGTAATACCTGTGGTCGGGAGACCGGAGGTATTACCCTCAAGCTTATTCCTCCCCCCCAGGCAGCCTTGGATGGGGCTTGCCAATGTAATAGCCCTGGCCATAGGTTATGCCGATATTCTTTACTATCTGGAGGGTGGCCTCATTTTCCACATACTCGGCCACGGTTTCCATGTTCAGGGTGCGGGCCAGGGCGTGCATGGCTTTTACCAGGGCGTAGCGGGTGGGGTCGGTCTCCAGGGTGCGGATGTAGTAGCCGTCTATTTTTAACTGGTCCACTGACAGGTTGTGCAGGTATATGAATGAATTGAACCCTGCTCCGAAGTCATCCAGGGCAAAGCGGCAGCCCAGGGCCTTGATGCGCTTCACCCAGCGCTCGGCCGCCACCATGTCCTGCACCACCGCTGTTTCGGTGATTTCAAATCCCAGCCGCCCCGGGTCAATTCCCGACAGGCCCAGCTGCTCCTCTATAAAGGCGGTGAAGGTTTCGTCGGCCAGGCTGCTGCCTGACAGATTCATAAAGATTCTTACGGCGGGGTTATTCTGCAGGGTACTGATCACTTTTTTGAAGACCCAGCGGTCAACCTGGGGCATGAGGCTGAACCGCTCGGCAATAGGTATGAATTGCTCCGGCAATATAATACTGCTGTCTTCACCGATCATCCTGACCAGCGCCTCGTAGTGCTCCACCCGGTCCTCGCTGACCCTGACCAGAGGCTGGTAATACAGAACAAAACGGTCCTCCGCCAGAGATGATTTTACCCTGGCGGCCCATTGGCTGTCCTCGGTGAGCCTGGCCAGAACACCATCCTCGGGGCGGTAAACCACCACCCTGTTTTTACCCTGCTCCTTGGCCATATACATGGCGGTGTCGGCCTGGGACAGAATGACCCCGGGGCTGTGCTCCCCGTCGACAATGACCATGCCTATGCTGAGAGTGAGGTGGAAATTCTGGTCATCAGCTGTAAAGCGGTATTCCTCCACCTCTCGGCGCATACGCTCGGCTATGTTCAGCGCCTCTTCGGCAGAAACACCCTCCAGCAGCACCGCAAATTCGTCCCCCCCGAACCGGACCAGCAGGTCCCCGTTGCGCAGCATGTTCAGCAGCAGCCTGGTCAGGGTGTAAAGCACCTGGTCCCCGGCGGTGTGCCCCAGTGTGTCGTTGACCAGCTTAAAATTGTCCAGGTCCATAAACAGAAGGCTGCTGTGGACGCCGCGACCGGCCCGGGCCACCGTCCGCTTGAGAGAATCCTCCAGTACCCGGCGGTTGGGGAGGCTGGTAAGCGGGTCATGGGTGGCCATGTAGCTGAGCTGCTGCTCCTGCTGCTTGCGCGCGGTAACATCCTGCTTTATGGCCACAAAATGAGTAATCCTGCCGTCCTCGTCCCTTACCGGCGTAATGGTCTGCTCCTCGGTGTAAAGGCTTCCGCTCTTGTGACGGTTTTGAGTTTCCCCGTGCCAGACCAGTCCGGAAAAAATGGTATCCCAGAGATCCTTGTAAAAGCCTTCATCATGGGCGCCCGATTTGAGAATACTCATATTCTTACCTATGGCCTCTTCAGAGGTATAGCCGGTGAGGACGGTGAAGGCCGGGTTTATCCAGGTAATACACCCTTCCGGGTCGGTAATGACAATGGCGTTGGCGACCGACTGGAGGGCTGCGGCGTGGAGGCGCAGCTGCTCCTCCCTTAATTTTCGCCTGGTAATGTCTCTGAATATGGCCTGGACATAATACATATCCTTCAGCTTTATCCGGTTGAGGCTTATCTCAGTGTCGTACAATGTTCCATCCGGGCGGCTGTGGCGCCACTGGAAATACCTGGACTCCCCATCCAGCACGGCATTAATCAGTTCCCCGGCCTTTTCCTGCGAGGAAGTTCCGTCAGGCTGCCTCTCCGGGGAAAAGTCAAGCAGGTTCCGGCCTATAATCCGGCTGCGGTCACAGCCGAACATATTAAGGGCCTTGGGATTGCAGTCCACAAAAAAAGTCCCGTCCATAATAATAATGGCGTCATTGGCAGAGTCATAGAGTGTCCTGAATTTTGCCTCGCTTTCCCTTAAGGCTTCCTCGGCCTTCCTGCGTTCTGTCACATTGGTGGAAATACCCACCAAATGGCGGCACCCCCCATCCTCCTCGTAGATGGGGTATAGTGTAACATTCCAGGTAACCGGTACGCCATCGTTCCGGTTGCAGCTGGCCTCAAAGGAACAGCGCTCCCCCTGCAGAACCTCTGCCAAGGCCTTTTCCACCACCGGACGTGTATCCTGCGGCCAAAAATGGCTGAATTCTTTGCCGATAACATCAGCCTCCCGCCACCCCATGGCCATCAATCCCGATGGGTTGGCGGTGATAAAGCGGCCCTCCCGGTCAAATATTTTGACGAAGTTGGGCGATCCCTCCACCAGGCTATGATACTTGCGCTCGGACAGGGAAATACGGCCCGCCCACTCCCTGGTTGACATTAAGGCTGTATAAAACACTATAATCAGCACACACAGAACAAGAGTTATACATATACAGAAAAAACGGTAAACCCATACCTGCTCCGTGGAGCTTAAAAGCACCACCGACCAGCCCCCGCTGCCTATCTCCCGGCGGGCGGCAATATAGCCGGCCCCTTTAAACAGCATGTAATCCCCGTCTTCTATCCTGACTGGCAGGACCGCCTTTACGGCTTCCCCGCCTTCAGGCAGCCAAAGGGGCAAATAGTGCATATCTTCATCGCTGGAAAGGTAGATATAGCCGTTGGGATCAACAAGAAAACAGTAGCGATACTGCCTGAAGTCCCTTTCTACAGCCGCCAGATTCTTTTTAATTACTGCCGCCCCGATTATTCTGCCCTGGCTGTCCTTTACCGGAAACCCGGAATAATAATACCTGCTGCCATTTTCCCCCCCGGGCTCAAAATACCAGCCTGCATCACCGGACAGGGTTGCCCTTATATAATGCATAGACTTAAAGTCATTGCCCTGGAGGCTTTCTGCCGTACCGCTTCCGGAGGAGGCAACGACCTTCCCCTCCCTGTCAAGCAAAAGGCAGGCCGATGCCTCCATGGCGCTTTTATACCTGTCCAGAACTGAATCGGCCCTTTTTATGTCCCCAGTAGTCCGGCTGATAAGGGCCGGAGCTATCCAGGGTGAACCTGACAGTGAGGTGACGCTGCGTCTGGCATCAGTAAGCTCCCCCAAAAGAATAAGAGACAGCTGACTGATGTTATTTCTGCTGTTTGCCCTTAGCCCGTTAAGGGAAAAGCTGCCCCAGTAACAGGCCGACCCCCAGCCCAGCCCCAGGATCAATACCACATTTATAACAATAAGGAAAACATACCGCCTGCCCTGGTAGCGCTCAGACAGATCAAGCTCTATTCTGCGTTGGGAAAGCAGGTATGACCAAAGGGACATGGCCAGGATAAAAATGGTCAGGGCCTGGACCAGCTTAATAGAAAAACCGGCAGTTTCCAGGAAGGACTGCTGATTTATAATAGATGCCGGGAAAAACCCGGCCTGCGGCACCACTGCCATGAACAGGGCATAAAACGCCATGCCCAGGCCGGCCGCCTTAAGCCTGCGGTCTAAATCCCGCACCTGCCCCCCGGAAGAAATAAGCAGGGCAGCCGATGCCAGAACTCCCCCGGCCATGCCCGGGCCGTATCTCAAAGAGGCGTTAAGACCGTCCGGACCGCCCAGCACACCCCAGAAAGACAGCGCCAGAAGGGGGACAAATATCCACCTGCCCGTCACCCGGCCAGTAATTCTTTTGATCCCGGCCCGCCCAAACTCCACCAGGAACACATAGGACACAAACAGCAAAAAAACCCGGGGAAACTTAAACTGCATACCGTCGCCCAGGCTGAGGGACACCAGCTCAAGCCATTCATATACCCCCTGGCATAAGCCGAACAAAAAAAGGCCTGACCAGGGCAGCAGGCGGTTGCCGGCCCTGATCAGGGAAAGGCACACCGCCGAAAGTATAACCAGCGTCAGGCCGTTAAGGAATATTATGTAGTCAATTTGTCCTTCCCAGAAATTAACCACAGAATATCCTCCCTCCTGTTTTGCCCATCCTGGGATCAGCGTGCAGCATGTCCAGACAAGGCTTATTTTCAAGCCTCAATTATACAATAACACTTAGATAAGCAAATATTAATATGTTTGTGTAACTATTTACTATTCAGTAATATATGATATATAAATTTCTCTGTGCTCTCTTAACAAAAATACAACCCCTTGCGGGGTTCGGCATAACACAGGCTGCTTCGGATGATGCTGTCCTTTTAAGGCTGTATATTCCTCAGTTATCCTCGTACATTTCGAATATCTCCATAAACTCGTCTTTTTTGCTGTTGCTGACGTAATAGTCAAAAAGAAAATCCAGCTGCTTTTTGGTTATGGTCATACCCTTATATACAACAACCCTGCTGAGGCTTATCTTTATCCAGCCCATCTTTTCCAGGGTATACTCCCCGTTAAGCTGGAAGGGAAATTTATTTACCCTCTTGTATCCCATCTTGTCGCTCAGTTTATCCGCATAAACCAGGTGGTCATGGTAAGAGCAGGCATAAAAAGTCCCGCTGGGAGAAAGCCAGCCGTCCACACCGGCCAGGCTGCCGCTGTATGGCTCCAGCTTAAGGGTATTGGCTTCATTCAGCTCTTTTTTTACCGTTTCAATTATTTTGGACAGGTTAATGCCCATGACGGCCATCCCTTTCCCCAAAGCCTGGTTAAATCATTCTTACTTCAAATTTATTAAGGTTATTTTACTCATCCATCAAAGAAAATGCAACATGTTTAATCTAAAAGATTATTATCGGTCCCTAACAGTAAAATAGCGCTGTCGTAAATTTCACTATATATTAAAAGTACGTTATAACAATATCATGATATTAACTATGACCGAATTCAGGAATTATTGAATCATTTTACTCTGAACTATTCACTTTTGACCCGGTACAAATCCTTCATAAGACCGCCCAGTTGGTCAGGTCCTCCGGTGACAACATCTAATACGGGCACATCCACAGACTCTTTTACTTTGTCGGAGGTATCTCCCGGTCAACATAGTCCGCCCGGTACTGGCGGGTTCCGTATCTGCAGCCGCTGTCTCCCGACCGGAGGTATTACCCTCAAGCATTTATCTCAGCTTTACAACCATTTCCACCTCAACCGCCGCATTCAGGGGCAGCTCACTGACCCCCACCGCCGACCTGGCGTGCCTGCCGGCCTCTCCGAAAACCTGGCCCAGCAGTTCCGAGGCGCCATTGATAACTCCCGGCTGCCCGGAAAAACCCTGGGCGCTGTTGACAAAGCCGGTAACCTTCACTATCCTTTCAATGTTGTCCAGGCTGCCGGCCACACTCCGGACAGCGCTGAGACAGTTGAGCGCGCATATCCTGGCGGCCGCATAGCCCTCCTTATCAGACAGGTCGCCGCCTACCCGGCCCTTGTATTTCAATTCACCCTCCACGAAGGGAATCTGACCGGAGGTGTACACGTACTTGTCCACCAGCACGGCGGGAACATAGGCCGCCACAGGCCTGGCCACCGGGGGTAAATCAATGCCCTTCTCTTTCAGCTTATCTTCAAACATATCAACCATCTCCATCCCTTTTACGAATAAATTCAATCTCAGACTCCAGGGCACTGCCCGGCTACCCCTTCACCCTCAAAAGCCTCATTCCATTGAGGGTTACCAGCAGGGAAGCGCCGGTATCGGCAAACACAGCCATCCAGAGGGTTCCATAGCCAAAAAAAGTCATAGTGATAAATACAGCCTTGATCAGAAGGGCAAAGGCAATGTTCTGCTTTATAGTTTTCAGGGCTTTCCGGCTGAGGCGAATGGCATAGGGAAGCCTGGAAAGGTCGTCAGCCATAAGCGCAATGTCCGCTGTCTCAATGGCGGTATCGGTGCCCGCCCCGCCCATGGCAATGCCTATATCGGCCAGGGCCAGGGCCGGTGCATCATTTATACCGTCCCCCACCATAGCCACCCGGCCGGCCTTTTTGAGCTCCCTGATAGCTTCAAGCTTTTCCCGGGGCAGCAGGTCAGCCCTGTATTCGGCCACCCCCGCCTCGGCGGCCACTGCCCCCGCAGTGCCTGCATTGTCCCCGGTCAGCATGACCACCCTGCGAATACCCACCGCTTTTAGCTCCCCCATTATATTCCTCAGTCCCGGCCTTACCCTGTCGGTCAGTGTTATTATACCCATTACCCCTTTGGGGGATCCCACCAGCACCACGGTTTTTCCGCCTTTAAGCAGCTGATCCGCCCTGTCCCGCCACCCCCCCGGCGCAGCCCCCAGTTCCTCGAACAGCTTCAGGCTCCCCACGTAATAACGCTTCCCGGCCACCTCGGCCCCGGCCCCTTTCCCGGCGAAGGAAACAAAATCAGCCGCCGGAGGTATGGCAAGACCCTCTTCCCGGGCCTTTTCCACCACGGAGCCGGCCAGGGGGTGCTCGGAAAAAGCTTCCACAGCCGCCGCCACGGCCAGCACCTCCGCCCGGCCTGCGCCCCCAACAGGGGTTACCTCTGTAACACAGGGCCTTCCATAGGTCAGGGTGCCGGTCTTATCAAAGGCCACCGTATCCAGCTGCCCGGCCTCCTCCAGATAGGCCCCCCCCTTGATCAGCACACCTTTTTTGGCAGCGCTCCCAATGGCCGAAATAATTGACACCGGGGTTGATATAACAAGGGCGCAGGGGCAGGAAATAACCAGCAGGATAAGGGACTTTTCAAACCAGGGGACAAAGGGCTGCTGAAAGAAAAATACAGGCAGCAGTGTCGAGGCCAGGGCCACCGCCAGCACCGCAGGGGTATAGTAAAAAGAGAACCTGTCCACCAGCTGCTGGGAGGGGGCTTTCTGGGCCTGGGCCTCCTCCACCAGGCCTATGATGCGGGAAAGAGTGGTATCCCTGAAGCGGCATGACGCCTCAACCTCCAGGGCCCCCTCCTGGTTGATTGTGCCGGCATAAACCTGATCGCCCGGGCCCTTCTCTGCCGGCGCCGACTCACCGGTAATGGGGGCCTGGTTCACCGACGAATTTCCCCACTTAACCTTTCCGTCCACCGGTATGTTTTGTCCCGGCTTTACAATAACCGCATCTCCCGGCAACACATCTTCCACAGGAACGGTAAGCACCCCGCCGTCCCTCCTGACCTGCGCCTCCCGGGGCGAAAGCTCCATCAGCTCCCGGATGGAATGGCGGGTTTTATCGATGGTATATGCCTGGAGGTAATTGCCCAGGGCAAAAAGAAAAACAACCATGGCCCCCTCGGCCCACTGACCAATGGCAACAGCTCCCAGCACCGCCACCGTCATCAGGAAATTCATGTCCAGACTCAGTGACCTGGCGGCATAAAAGCCGCTTCTGGCCACGGGAAAGCCCCCGGACAGTATCCCCATCAGAAAAAGCCCCGCAGCTGCATATTCTCCGGCCCCCAGCAGTCCCGAAATAAAACCCGCCGCCATAAACACCCCCGACAGGGCTGTGGTCAAAAGCCTGGTCTTCCTCTGGCCGTCCCCATCGCCGGGATGCGCGCCCCGCCTCATTTCTACGCTGTAGCCGGCATCCTTGACCGCATTAATTACAAGCAAGGCGGGCGCCGTATGAGTTACATTCATCCTTCCACTCCCGAAATTTATGGCAGCCTCTTCCACACCGTCCAGTGCCGCTATTCTTTTTTCCAGCCTGGCGGCGCAGTCCGCACAGTCAAGTCCGGAAACCCAGAACACAGAGGAGCTGGCCCCATCCGCAGGGGGCTCGGGCCTGGCCCTGTACCCGTAATCCCGGACAGCCTTTATAAGGCTGCCATCGCTAGCCTGTTTTCCGTACATCAAAAACATCTCCCGTCATGCTGCCTGTGCTTTAAGGCCGAGTTTATTATTTCCCTGACACAGTCATCCCTGAGGCTGTAAAAAACCATTTTCCCTTCCCGCCTGTACCCGGCCAGCCCGCTATTGCCCAAAAGCCTCAGGTGGTGTGATGCCGTGGCCACCGAGCTGCCGATTATGCCGGCCACATCGCAAACGCAGAGCTCTTCAAGGGAAAGGGCATATACAATTTTCAACCTTGTTTCATCGGCCATAGCCTTGAATACCTGCGCCATCCCCTCAGTTACGCCCACCATGGACCTGATCTTTTCCACCTTCTCCCTGTCGGAGCAGAACACCTCGCAGACATCATCCCTTTTACGGTTAACCATACATATCACCCACCATCATTAAAACATTCATTTGAATATATTAATATCATAAAATAAAAAGTTTGTCATTACAAAAAAAAGACCATACACTGGGGTTTGCCCCTCCGGCTTACAGGAAAGGCAACTTATACCGGCAAAAAACTTAAAAACCCTTTTAATATTTGCTGGAATTGATAATTTTATTATATGGCTATATAATACTATAGGAAAAGTATCTCCACCCGGACAAGGTAACACCAGTGGGGGCGTGAAAATTGAATGACTGATAAGAATAAAAAAATGCAGCTGTGCCTGACTGTCGCAGAAATTGCCCTCCTCGCCACTTTTTTTATTTTTGTAGGCTTATCGGGGCCTGAAGAACTGAGCAGCCGGCCCTCCTCCCACTACATATACCTTACTATTATCGCAGTACTGCTGGGAATTGCTGTGACCAGGACGGCCATTTCCGGAAAGCTTGGCAGGGAACATGAAAATGACAGAAAAGACCTCTGGGAGCTGCAGGAGCTGAACACTCTTCTAAACAGAGAAAAAACCGAGGTGGAAAAAGAGCTCAGAACCTATAAAATAAACCATGAAAAAATATCCAAAAATGTTGCCGAGCTGTTCACCCTGCAGATGGTAAGCGATACCATCAACTCCACTCTTGAACTGGACAGGCTTTTAAATACAGTTAACGATATTATCGTCGGCATTATGGGTGTAAATACCTGCACCATATGCATATTCGAAGAGAACCAGAGCGGTGTCCGCTATCTTGTCTCAAATGAAAAAAGGTACGACCTGCTGGACAATATAAGAAACAGGGCGCTTTATTACCTGGATAAAATAGACAAGCTGAGTGATAAAATTTTTATGGAGGAAGTTAAGGATTTCGAGCCTGTTACAAGAATAACCTTTACTCCGGTGATTAAAAACAAGTTTCTCCTGGGCGTAATTATAACCGGGCACACAGAGGACAACCTGTTTGACGCGGAAGACGCCCGCTTTATGGAGATAATCTGCAACCAGATAAGCATGGCCATTGAAAATGCCAAGCTCTATGAAAAAGTGAATACAATGGCCAATACAGACTTCCTCACCGGCCTGTATAACAGGACCTATTTCTTCAGCTGCTTTGATAAAATACTTGCCAATATCCCGGAAGAAAGGACCCTGGCAGTGGCCATGTTCGACATCGACGATTTTAAAATAGTTAACGATACGCACGGGCATGACGCCGGGGATGCCGTTTTGAAGGGAATGACCGGAATAATCAAAAATATGATCAGGAAAGACGATGTATTTGCCAGGTATGGCGGTGAGGAATTCATACTGATAATGCAGAATATATCCGGTGAAAAAGGTCTTGAAAGGCTCAACCAGATAAGGGAGATCATTCAGGACACCATTTTCGATCACAACGGCATAAGCCTTTCAATAACCGTAAGCATAGGCGCGGCCTTTTATGAAAAGGAAGACACCCAGGACACTCTTATCAAGAAAGCCGATCTGGCCCTTTATAAGGCCAAAAATACTGGTAAAAACCGCATTGTGCTGTATGACAGGGAAATAAAAGCATGACCCTGCCGGCTGCTGCGCGATAATGATTGTTACCAAAAGATCATGGACAAACAAAAAGGCAGGATTTCCTGCCTTTGGCTTTTTAAATCAGATGGCTTCCCTGTTTTTGCCAAGGGGCTTCAGCTTTAAGAGCGTCGAGTGGCCCCTTCCCCTGCCCAGGCTCACAGGGTTGTATCTCTGCCAGAAGTGATACGCCCAGGGGGTATTTACTTCAAATACCACCGGGCTGTCAGTAAACATTTCGCGCACATAGTCCACCAGCACCTGGGCGTACCCCATCCTGCGGAACTTGTGCAGCGTTTCCAGCGAAACTATGCCTACAACACCTTTTTCCGTACACCAGGGGGGGTCCGGCTGCCAGGCCATCCTGGCAGCCAGCTCCCCGCCGGCCAGTATTCCATTGAAGGAGCACCCGGTCAGGTCTGAAATCCAGGCATAATTCAGCATTTCGTCATTTTCAAATTCCCTGCACAGTGGAGAACTGGGCGTAATGCTGATTAACTCCATATGAACACTTCCTATCTGGTATAGCACCTACATCCGGTACTAACACTTTGCGATAAAAGCGCTCTTTTCGTCAAGCCCCGTTTTCAACTCTGTAGACCGGCAGTAAAGTCTCTGCCGCATTTTTGCCCTTAAATGCAGTTTTTTACTGCATATTTCACTACTGCCGGCTGCTGAGGAAAATCAAGAAACAGCCACGTAGTGCGAGAATTTGCAAGCTAACAGGCAATAATTGGTGCCGCAATTTAGCCTGCGGAAGGCCAGGTCATTATTCTGTAGTGATAAAGACTATGGACTGATGTTTTCCGTGTCCGGAGAAAAAAATTTTTTAAGGGCCGGGTATACCCCTGTTTTATCCTTTACGGTTATTGAAGTGAATTTTGGGTCGGCAATTTTTTTATAGGCCGATCTCAGGGTGCTGGTGTAATAGTATGGCCCCTCTATTTCCCCATACCCCACCAGGTTGCAGTTCATAAGCAGATCGTTGACCAGCCTGACACAAAGCTCATTATCCGTGGCCAGATTGTCGCCGTCGGAAAAGTGAAAGGCATAGATATTGTAATCCTGGGGGCTGTATCTTTTCTCAATTATTTCAAGGGCCAGCTTGTATGCGGAGGAACAGCGGGTTCCTCCGCTGGCGCCCTTGGTAAAAAACTCCTCCTCGGTGGTTTCCCTGGCTTCTACATGGTGTGCCACAAACACAATGTGCACATTCTGATACTTGGTGCGCAGAAATTTAACCATCCAGAAAAAAAAGCTGCGGGCAATATACTTTTCATAGGTGCCCATGGAGCCCGAGGTGTCCATCATGGCCAGCACCACTGCGTTTGACTCATACTTATAAGTTTTTTCCCAGGTCTTAAAGCGCAGATCATCCTTCCTGATGCCGTGCAGCCCCGGATTTCCTTTCAGAGCGTTTCTTTTCAGCACCTCGAATATGGTGCGCTTTCTGTCTATATTGCCTGATATTCCGGTTTTCCTGACATCCTTAAACTCCAGGGACTCGGAAGAAATCTCCGGCTTCTTCTTCTGGTCCAGGTTGGGCAGGCCGAGGTCCTCGAAAATCAGTTCGGCCAGCTCGTCAATAGAAATATCGGTCTCATAATAGTCAACCCCCGGCTCCTCTCCCGCCCCCTTGTTTTTGCCCGGCCCGGACTGCTGGGGGTCGGTTCCCAGCACATCGCCAACACTGCTTTTCCCGTCCCCCTGTCCGGCATGCTTCTTTTTGCCCTGATCAAAGCGAAAATGGTACTCATCCAGTGACCGGATGGGCACCCTTATCACCTTGTTGCCGTCTGACATGATGATACTTTCCTCACTCACAATATCCGCCAGGTTTTTCTTTATGGCCTCTTTAACCTTTTCCCGGTGGCGCTGCCTGTCAATCTCACCCTTGCGGTGAAGAGACCAGTCGTCCCGGGAAACAACGAATTCTTTACCGTTCACGTATATCCCTCCAGCCTTTATGCAAATATACACTGCACCGGATACTACATTATATGTGGCGAAGCCGGGAAAATGATGGCATATGCTATGGTATGTCAGACCCCGGCGGACTGTTCTTGGCCGGAACCAATCAGATACGGGGCTTTGCATATCCTCCGGGAAGAAAAAGGGGGAACTCCCCCTTCTTAACCCCCTGGGAAAATTTCCATTATTTTACTTTTTTAAGGTTAAAGATCGACAGCCTCAGCGGCAATTTGCACATTTGCCATACCAGGGTCAAAAATACATAGCCGGACAGGTCCAGAAAAACATCAGCCGGCCTCCCGGTGCGCCCGGGTATTCTTAGCTGATTCCTTTCATCAAGGAGAGCCGCCAGGAGAAGCAGCCCACCGGCCAGCAGCCAGCTTTTTACACCCTTTATTCCTCCGGCCTTCAGGGCATAAGAAATGACAAGCCCCAGGAAGCCGTACAAAATAATATGGGCACCCTTGCGCAGCCAAAACTGGATGAAATCCACCGGGGCCCTGCGGCTGTCCACCTCCTGCCCGTCATAGGAAAAGCGCACAGGCGGCAACTTCTCAACCACCTGGACCAATCGCTGCCGCTGCGCTATTTCCGCCCGCAAATCCTGATCGGCAAAGGGCTGGGAGGAAAAGTGGGCTATTATTAAAAGGAAAGCCAATACCAAAAGCCACCGGCGCAATTCTATACCCCGTTTTTTATCTATTTTTCATACCCCTGCGGGTGGTTTTTATGCCAGATCCAGGCTGTTTCAATAATATCCCCGATGGCTGTATAGCGGGGGCTCCAGCCCAGCTGGGCTTTAATCCTGCCGGCACCGGCCACCAGTACCGCCGGATCTCCGGGACGGCGTTCCGAGTAACGTACCGGTATGGGCCTGCCCGTCACCACCTCGGCGGCCTTTATCACTTCCAGCACCGAATGGCCGCAGCCGTTTCCCAGGTTGTATACAGCCGGAGAAGCGCCTGAAAAAAGCGGCTCCAGCGCCAGAATGTGGGCCTCCGCCAGGTCATTTACATGAACATAGTCCCTTATACAGGTTCCGTCCGGCGTGGCGTAGTCGGCGCCGAAAATCTCTATGCGGGGCAGGACATTTAGCGCAGCCTTCAGCACAATGGGAATCAGGTGGGTCTCCGGGCTGTGATCCTCCCCGATGTCTCCGGCCGGGTCCGCCCCGGCAGCGTTGAAATAGCGCAGGGAAGCGTAATGCAGGCCGTATGCCCCGGCATACCACCTCATGGCCTCCTCCATGGCCAGCTTGGTGGCCCCGTAGGGGTTTACCGGGCTGGCGAAGTGCTCCTCCGGTATGGGTATTTCCTTCGGCTCACCGTATACTGCGGCGGTGGAGGAGAAAATAAGGCGGCGGACACCTGACTCCGCCATAGCATCAAGAAGAGACAGACCGCCCGCCACATTGTTTTGATAGTATGCTGAAGGCGCTATCGCCGACTCCCCCACCAGGCTGCTGGCCGCAAAATGAATGACGGCGTCAATTTTGCATTCTGAAAACAGTTTTTTCAACAGCACCCTGTCCGAGGTATCCCCGACGACCAGCTTTACCCCACCAACAGCAGCCCGGTGGCCCTTGGAGAGGTTGTCCAGGACTACTACATTGTAATTTTTACGAATAAGACGGCGGACGGTGTGGCTGCCTATATAGCCCGCCCCGCCGGTGACCAGTATGTTCAATGCTCATACGCACCTCCCAAAGTCATCATCAAACCTCACTATATCGTCTTCCTCCAAATATTCGCCAAGCTGCACCTCGATAATCTCCAAGGGTGTCTTACCCGGGTTCTCCAGCCTGTGCCTGAACCCGGTCTTGATAAACGTGCTCTCACCGCTCCTGACAATTGCTTTGGTTCCTTCTATGGTCACATCGGCGGTGCCCCTGACCACCACCCAATGTTCACTGCGGTGATAGTGCAGCTGGTAGCTTAATCTTTTACCCGGCAGTACAGTAATTCTCTTTATTTTATAAAACAGCCCCTCTTCCAGAACAGTGTAGGAACCCCAGGGCCGGTACACGTTGAGGTGAAAGTCCGCCCGGCTGTCATTGGCCGCCTTTAGTCTGCCAACCACCTCTTTAACCTTCTGGGATTGGTCCCTCCGGCAGATGAGCAGAGCGTCTTTTTCGTCCACCACAATCAAATCATTGACCCCAATAAGGGCCACCGCCTTACCCTGATCGGTATAGAGCAGGTTATTCCCCGAGTCAATCAGTATGTCACCGTTAAAGGAAACATTGCCGTTTTCATCACGGGGAAGCTCATCGTAAAAGGCATCAAAGCTGCCCAGGTCACTCCATTTGACATCCATGGGGATGACGGCCACCCTTCGTGACTTTTCCATAATACCATAGTCAATCGATATATTTGGGGTATTTTCAAAGCTTTCATCAACACCCCCGGCAGCAAAAGCTTCAAAAACCTCCGGACAATGCCGCCTTACTTCTTCCGCAAAAATATCCGTCCTAAACATAAACATGCCGCTGTTCCACAGATAGCCCTTATCCAGGTAGGAGAGGGCTGTCTGGTGGTCCGGCTTTTCTTTGAATTCACCAGCCAGGTAACCGTTCCCAACAGCCTCCTCAGGCCTGATGTAGCCATAGCCGGTGTGAGGCTTGCAGGGTTTAATGCCAAAGGTAATAAGGTATTCACCGGCCAGTTCCAGGCCTTTATTAATGTTGCCGGTAAATTCCTTTTCATCCCCGATAAGATGGTCTGACGGAAAGACCGCCACTACATCATCACCGTTTTTTTGTATTTCTTTTACCCCGAAATATATGGCCGGCAGAGTATTTCTTCCCACCGGCTCGATTAATATATTTCCTGGAACAAATCCTTTTCCCAGCTCTTCTATCTGACCCTGCACCAAAAATTTGTAGCTGGCGTTGGTTATTATGTATAGCTGATCCAGGCCGGTAAACCTGAGACATCTCTCAACAGCCTGTTGAAATATGGATTTGTTCATGGTTTTCAGTTTTAAAAATTGTTTGGGAAAATAGGTGCGGCTGATTGGCCAAAGCCTGGTTCCACTGCCCCCGGCCAAAATAATGGCTTTCATAATAAGCTGTCCCCTTTTCTAATCCGCCATTGTTAACGATTGTCCGCAAATCTTTCTTATCCCTTAATAATATATCGAGAACCTAGTCGAATCAACTGATTGGTTATTATTTTTTATCTGCCCTGTATCAAAATGCAAACTCCCGTATTTCATTCACCGGCACAGCCAATCCGATACCCTCACTGTTGTTAACCTTCCGTGATACAATTCCAACCAGTTCGCCTGCTGAATTGATTACCGGGCCTCCGCTGTTTCCCCTGTTGATTGAGGCATCAATTTGAAAATACTCTTGCCCTTCTACTTTTACTTCCTCGTTTGAAATTATCCCGCTTGTTGCCGAATAGGTTAATTCCCCCGTGGGATGACCGATTATAAACACTTTTTCGCCCTTCAGCACACTACTTGCCAGCGGCAGGCAGTATGCCAGCTTCTCACCCACAACCCGGTATGCTGCCAGGTCACAAGAATCACTTTTTTTCTCGGGCACAGCATATATCTGTTTCCCGCTGGAGTCCTTTATATAATAGAGGTATCCCGCCGCATGCCGGCAAATAACGATAAGGTCGTCACTTACAGCTACTGCTGCCCCTATTCCCTTATCGGTTTTGACTACAAAAACGGCCTTCTGTGCTTTCTGAATCAACTCATTTTGCTGTTTATTGTCAATCACCGCCTGTTTTTTTTCAAGCTCGTTAATTACATCTACCAGCTCAGCCTTCGTAACATAATCACTATTGTTTTTGTATTCCGACATAAAAGAGATTTCTGACATAAGGCTTTCTATGTACTTTCCACTGGCAAATGAAACCGAAACAAAAAGCAAGGGTATTATGCAAAGCAGGGATAAAATTATGAGTCTATTGAAGATGTTCACTCCTTTCCAGGCCTTGATTGCTTCCTGCAGTTGTCTGGCGACCATCTTATCCACAGTATTATTACGCCACCATTATAACCATATTATGGTAAATACCCAAGAAAAAGTTTTCGTCTTATTCATACAAAACCCCGCATTACATCCTTGCAAAACCACCCATTCCCTCTAAAGCACAAAGAAAACCCCGGAGGTAAATCCGGGGTAAATCCGCAAATTCTGGACATGCCCATTATCAGAAATAATAGGCTCCTTTATAAAGTATTCATTAACCGAAAACCGGTTAACTTTGTGTCATTCCCTCCGTCCCCTTGACATTATCTATCATGAGGCCTGCGCTTAAGTTTCGTCACCTTCGGCAATTCCAGCAGGTGGATTTCCAGATCCTCGTTAAGCAGTTCTCCGGTCTCGTCTTCCCGGAGCCGGAAGGTGTGGTGATACTTGTTATTATCCTTGAGCCAACTAAACCCACAATTGCCCCGATTGCCTCTAACCGGTAATTTTTTTTGCTTCCCATACAATAGCTGCCGCTTCTTCTATGCTGTTGGCTGTGTAGATTTTGCTAATGATTTTATCCAACACAACTAAATTATTAATCATCTTAACTTCTTCCTGAAGGCCAAGTGAGGCATCAGAAAATCTGGCATCCAGGTACTTGCAGACGGCATCCCAGGCCATTTCAACCTTACCCTCTGCCTTGCCTTCTGCCTTACCCTCTGCCTTGCCTTCTGCCTTGCCCTCTGCCTTGCCCTCTGCCTTTGCCCCGGTAACCATGGAAATTTCGTCTCTGGCGGCCTTCTCTCTCAATTCATACAGCCTGCGCTCTTTCTGGCTTTTAAAGAAGATTTGCTCAATGGTCATGGCTTTGC
>JAMCVT010000119.1 GCA_023475565.1 Actinomycetota bacterium | reverse complement strand
GGTGTGTCCCCATTCCGCTTAAACGGCACCGCCCGAAGGGCGGCCTTTTTATTGCCTTCAGCCCTGATCAAAAACAAGCTCCAGGCCGGCCAGCATAATAACATCCTTGTATTTAATCCGGTGGGGCCGGCTGCTTTCAATTCTCTGCCCATTTACATAGGTGCCTTTTTCAGTGCCCAGGTCCATTATCTGATACCCTGTATCACTGCTGATAATCTTGGCATGTATTTTTTCAACCCCTTCATCAGATATCTCGCCGTAATCGGCCACCGCCCTGCTTCTGCCGATATAGAACTCCTTTTTGTCTATTAAAACTATTTCTTCCTTACCTTCCCTGCTAATTTTTAAAACTGGCGCGCCATTTCCGGGAGATCCCTGCGTGGGCGGGAGTTCCATTTTTTTTTCTGCCTTTTTGTAAACCAACGGGACAAAGACCCCGGCTCCTGGCGTTTTGGCACGGGGGACAGAGTCTGCAGCCGGCCCTCCGGCAGATCTTTCCGCAGCGCCGGGACCCTGTGATGAATCCTCTTTTTCCCGGCCCACCCCGGCTGCCCTTGTTTTAAGATAGATATACAGCACCGCCCCGGCGCTGATCAGCGCCAAAAGTAAACCGGCAGCGGTCTGCAGCCCCGGAGCCTTCTCACCAGCCGCCGCCACTGCAAAAACAGCGGCCGCTATGGCCCCCCCTGCATAAATGCCGGTTCTCTTACCGGTACTTCGGCCTTGTGACTCTGGGCGGTCCGGCGGATCCGGGCCGGGATGACCCTCCGGGCCGGGCAGGCTGACTGTTTTAAATTTTTCATACCGGGTGAAGAATTCCATTATAAACCTGTCCAGGTTATTTATACTGACGCCTCCTTCCTTGATGCTTTTGGTAAAGCGCGCCATGTCGGGGTCGGCGGCATCCTCCGAGTGGGCAATTATACTGATGAGCAGATCCCTTAAAGATGTGTTTATATCCTGCCGGAGTTCCCCCGGTATGTATAAAAGGGCCATGTCCTTCAGGCCTTCCTTGACATATATGTATCTTTCCGCCAGGACAATGGAATCCGGACTTAAAAAATACTTTTTGATCTCCCTGAAAATATTTTTTAAATGATTTACCATTAAAATAAATTGATCCCTGGTGATTCCCTCCTTTTTCAGGTAGACCCCCAGAGGAATATACTCCACAGAATGGTAGCAGATTGAAAAAAGGTCATCCCGGCGGCGGACGGCTGCGCCTAATAGCCCGGGGATACTGTTGCCGGTGATCATTTCCACCTGGTAGTGTATCAACCCGGCGCCCTCCCCGTGCTCCAGCATCAGGCCCGGCGGGTCTTCTACCTCAGAAAGTCTAAAACCATAAAACTCCTCCGACATTGATATTCACCCCCTTTAACTGAAACAGAGTTATCAGCAGCTGCATAATGGTTCCAGGGACAATGGCGGCAGAAAAAATGAATTTAGAGCTGCCGTCCCCTCTGGCCGAGTATGGAATAATTCTCCCGGAGGCCGCCATAAATCCCAGATAGGCGCACATTTTTTTCATGCGGGCCGCCAGTGCCCTATCTTTCGCCAGTATTACAAAGGCTATCGCCCCGCCGGCAAATACTGAAAAAATAAAGCAGCAAGCTGTAAATTTCAGTCCCAGCAGGGCGCCGATGGCCGCAAAAAGCTTTATGTCCCCCGCGCCCATCACATTCATTCTGTAAAGCAGCAGCAGAGACAGCACCGGGACCAGCCAGCCCTGCAGCGCAAAGGCCAGTCCACCAGGACCTGCCTCCCAGAAGTTTATTATTATCCCGGCCAGGGCGGCAGGAAAGGTGACCCAGTTTTTTATCTTCTTCTCCCGGATGTCCTGCCCCAGAGCCAGCCCCAGCATTACCAGAAGAAGTATGCTTTTTATTATAAAGAACTGATTCATATACCATCCCATCAGCGCACCCATGCCCTTTCCACAGCCATGCTGGAAAGGCTTATCTCCCTGGCCCCGGCAAAGGGAAAGAACATTCTCACCCGGTAATGGGCGGCGATGGCTATATCCTCTTTGTGCAAAGCCATTCCGTGAAAACTGTAGGCTGTGTCTTCATCCGCCCAGGGATTGCACATCCTCACATCAATTTGAATATCCTCCCGGCCTATAACTCCCCCCGGAAGGTAATCCTGCATCTTTGACGAAGTTATCTCCCCCATAACTTTGTCCAGCACCTCCTGGGACACATCTCCCTTTACAGAGGCCATCAGCCGGCGGGCGGTGTCCGACTCCAGGGAGGCTATGCCGGACACTCCCATTTTGGACTCCAGACCGTCCACCCCGTTCTTGACATACACCAGCGGATAGGCATGGGTGGCAATCTGCTTGGCAGTCTCGCCGACGGCGTGGTTTACCGCCAGATACACCATGCCCAGCCTTATAAAATTAATAATCAGCAGCATGAAGGCCAGGAACACAGGAAAGACTATGGTGGCCTCCAGTGTAACGCCGCCCCTCTGCCGGTCCGGCTTTTTACATACAGCTGACTGCCTAGTAACTGTATTCAACATTCTTTGTAATATAACACCTGCCCCCTCTTATCACCGTGTCAAAGGGGCCGGCCGCCATTTCCCCTATGCCCACGGCCGGCAGAAACCAGAGGCGGACCGATACAGTAACATCCCCGAATACCGCTGTGGATGACCCGCTCAGGTCGGCCCCGGTTCTTTCTCCTATTTTCCCGGCAGTTCTGGTTAGCTTCCCCTCCCGGTCACTGTTTATAAGGGCCACCAGCCGCAGCATATCCCTGTAGTTTACTTTTATGTCCTGCAGCCTGCAGCCTCCGGGAGGAAAGACCTCTATTATGCCTATTTCCTCATTTTTAATAAGCTTAAGGGTATCCACAGAGGCCTGGACGGCCCCCACCGCCAGTGCGGCCGCTGTTCCCCAGACAGGCCCGAAAACCTTAAACCTGAGCACAAAATAGGCCGGCGCATCCAGGGTGAACCGGACCAGCCAGACCTGCTCCAGCGCTTTCATCCAGGAGCCGCAGATAATATACTCGGCATCGGCCCTTTCAGTATTGAAGTCATTGGCGGCCAGGTTCTCAAACCTGAGCTTGCCGCCCCTTTCCGACAGCACAAACTCGTTTATAAATAATTCATCCCTTACTCCAATAAGCTCTTCTTCCATGTTTATTATGTCCAACAGCTTTTCTCCGGTCTCAATCACCTCGGCCCCCCGGGAGAAGCTGTCCCCGCGCCCTTCAAAGGAATTGACCAGCTGGACGTGGGGCCCTGACTTAAGAAGATCGAGGCGGCTTTTCTCTTCACTGGCCATTTTTTGGGACTCTTCCTCCAGGCTGGTTTCACCACCTTCCCCACCGCCCTCCAGCCCGCCGCAGGCCTGGTCAAAGCTTTCCTCGTCCCCGGCTGTGCCTATGCTGTCAAGGGCGTCCCGGGGAAAGTCATTTTCCAGATCCTGCTTAAGCCTTCCGGTGTATTCCGACAGACTTTCCTTTATGAACCTGTCCGCATCGGCTATGGCCCGTTCCAGTTCATCCCCGCCCGCCGCCCCGTCCCCTGCCGGGCCGCCAGTCATTCCCCGGCCCTTTTCCAGGCTGGTGAGACTCTCTTCTATCCGGTCCCTGGCTTCCCTTACCCGGGCAGCCTCTTCCCTTATATCCCCTTTTAGCTGGCCGGACATCCTCCTGTCCCTTTCTATGCCGGCCTTTAGTAAAGATATCTCTTTTTCCAGCGATGGCGGGCCGCCTCCGGCCAGCTTTTCCTTCAGCCCGTTCAGACGGCTTTCTTTTCTTTTTATTTCCTCCCTCAATTTACTGCGCCTGTCGCTCAGCTGGCGGATCTTCCTGTTGCCTTCCTTTATATCCCTCATTCCGGCATCAATGCTTTCAATATTTTTCTTTTCTTTTTCGGCCATGCCGAATACGCCGAACAGCCCTCCCAGCTCCCTGAAACGGCCGGCCACCTCCACCGCCAAATCCACCGGAGCCCGGTATTTCATCTCCTCCAGTATCTGCTGCTGCAATACCGCGGTGTCTTCCAGGGGCCGGATCACTATAATGCTGCTGTCCTCCAGCCTGAAGTCAAGTAAAGAGAAGCTCCCGGCCGGAGCTCCCGCCAGATTTGCCGCCAGGTACCTGTTGAATTCCTGCTTACGGCCCTCCACCGGGCCGGTGGACATGGCAAAAAGCCCGTATTGGTCCTTCAGGGCCTGGTCATAATCGGCCAGGAGTGACCTGGACGCTGTATTGGCTGCCTTTCTCAGCTGATTCTGGGCTATTCTGATCCTCCCCAGGTCCACCAGCAGTCCCAGAAAAAAAATCAAAGCCAGAAGCATTATGAGAAGGTATATGGTTACCGATCCTCTCTCACCCGGCCTGGTACGCAATTTTATTACCTCTTCACCAATCACTGCCGTCCGGGGACTTGCCGCCTGGGGACTCCAGCTGTTTGCGCCTGCTTTCCGCGCACTTAATGCACAGGTGATACCCGGCGGCCTTGGCCTCGGCCACAGAACTAAATTCCCTTATTTCCTTTATCCTGCCAATATACCGGCAGCCCGGGTAATGATAAACTCTTTCGTCCTTGCCGCCTGCACCGGCATATGTTGATCCAGTCAGCACGATCCCCGGCCCGCTTTCTCCACCCCTGCCGAAAATTCCGAGGTAATCGGCTATTTTTTTCAAATATTCCCCGCCCAGGTCACAGACTCTGATAAACTCCGCAGGCTCGGCCACGTCTGACTCTGCTGAAATCTCATAGCCATCTCCCGTCATAGTTTTTATGAGGGGGCTGACCGGGGAAAAAAGACTGCCGCCAACACCTGCCCTTACCGTTCTTCTGACTATACTGTTATCGTAGGACACCTCAACCTCGGGATCTGCCGGGGCTGCCGGCCTTATGACGCCGGGGGCCAGCCGGTGGCTTAAAAAGCTGCCGGCATAGCCCGTCTTTTCAGCGGCCAGCCCTGACCCCGGCCTGTCGTTTAAAAGCCTCCAGTAGAGCCCGTCATTATTCCAGGCCGGCAAAAAGCCCCCTTCAAACTCCTTATGAGTGTTGTCCCAGGTGGCTGAGGCCTGGGAGGCCGTATATACGGCTGCGTCCAGGGCAATCAGCTTTTGATAGAGGTGCATGGAAAAGAAAACCAGGCTAAAAAAAACCAGCATGATCACCGGAAATATAATGGTCAGTTCCAGCGTGGCGCTTCCCCTGGAGCCTGTTTTTTTTCCATCAGCCATCCTGCCGCTCCCCCGCAATCATTCCGTAAGATATCTGCCTTCACTTCCTGCTGTAAGGAGTTGGGACTATTTAGCCTCTATAATCTTTTCCTTCAGTACTGTGGGATCGCTCTGCTGCGCCTGGCCCAGCAGAGCGTTAAACCATTTAATGAGCTGGTCCCTGAAGACTATGGCAATACCCACCAGAACAACCAGAATGATTACCATCTC
>JAMCVT010000011.1 GCA_023475565.1 Actinomycetota bacterium | reverse complement strand
CAGTGATGGATTAAGCTGACCGGTACTAATAGGTCGAGGGCTTGACCTTAAATGAGAGGCGAGAGGTGAGAAGTTGGAGGTGAGAAATCATCCGGCAGTTCCCTTGAGCTTCGAAAAACCTAACGCTTTTGTTCTCTAGTAAAACTGTGAAGTTTTGAAGGTGCAAATTTTAGAAGCGAGAAGTGAGATTAAGAAGGAACTTGCATAAGCAAATTCCAACAATAATCCCACCTCCAACCTCTCACATCCCACTTCTCAATTTTCCGGTGACCATACCGGAGGGGGTACACCCGTTCCCATCCCGAACACGGTAGTTAAGCCCTCCTGGGTCGATGGTACTTGGGTTTTCCCTGGGAGAGTAGATCGTCGCCGGAATTATATCGCGGGATGGAGCAGCTGGCAGCTCGTCGGGCTCATAACCCGAAGGTCGCAGGTTCAAATCCTGCTCCCGCAACCAGTATAGGTTTAACCTCGCAAATAACTTTTGCGGGGTTAAACACTTTTACGAGGGGCATGCTAAAAACAGTTTGTTGAATTTTCCAGAGAGTAAAAGCATAAGAGATGAATTAATCTGTTCGGCTCTTTCAACAGAGAAACAGCCGCTATTCTGGGTATTGGAAGGGGTATGGTGCAGGGATCTCTATGATCCATGGAAGAACGAAATCGCTCCGCGATGGCTTTTCAAATACGTTTTAAGTAGGTATAATTTAGATGTATCCCGTCTAGTACATAGCAGTAGATGAACTAGGTGTTTTTTTGAACTATAACCGTGATAAGCTGAAAAACGCGATTTATCTTAATCATGCGAAAAGAATCACTAAATTGAAATTCCATAGACCGAAAATGTTAATCGGTCGCGACTTCATTCTTCTGGGCAATCAAAAATTTTGCGTTTAGTGTATGCGCATAGTGGTTATCAGGCTCAAACATGCAGTAAAAATGCAGTGTTTGAGCCCTTTTTACGCGCAAAACTTCCGATTGACCCCTTAAAGAACCGTCCCCTGACACGCTCTATTAAGGGAGGATAATATGAGCATGAATGAATTATGGAATGAAATGATCAGCCGGGCAAAGAGCGAAGAGAGAACTTTCCTGATGGAACACGAATGTAAAGAGCTTTTAGTAAGGGAGGGGATAACGACTACCGGTACTGCTGTCGCTCAATCTGCAGTTGAAGCGGTAGAAATAAGCAACAAAATTGGATATCCAATAGTGTTAAAGGTTTTATCTCCGGAGGTTATCCATAAATCCGATCTAGGTGGAGTAAAGGTAAATTTACAAAATGCCGCCGAAGTGAAGCGCGCTTTCGCAGAGATCATAAAGGCGTTTCCGAATAAAAAATTAGCCGGGGTAGCTGTGCAGAAAATGGCCCCACCCGGGCTTGAGGCAATTATTGGTGTAAGCAGGGATTCCACTTTTGGACCGGTTTTAATGTTCGGGTTAGGCGGTGTTTTTGTGGAGGTGCTAAAAGATGTCTCTTTTAGGATACTTCCGGTAATAGAAGCAGATATTGAGGAGATGGTTAAAGAGATCCGGGGTTATAACTTGCTTCGTGGGTACAGGGGAACAGCGGTAGATCTTTTCGCCTTAAAGGAGCTATTGTTTAAGGTATCCGCTCTGATAATGAAATACCCCGAGATAATGGAGCTTGATTTAAATCCTGTTTTTCTTTATCCGGAAGGAAATATTACCATAGATGCTCGTATTATCTTGGAAAAGCCAGAAACGGAAAAGCCGGGGGGATCTCTGAGTAAGGATAAAAACAGTCTGCAAAGTCTTTTTTATCCAGGCAGCATAGCTGTTTTGGGTGCATCTGACAAGCCAGGGAAGCTGGGCTGGAACGTTTTTCATAATTTGTTGTATCATGGCTTTGAGGGCAAGCTTTATCCGGTCAACGTTAAAGCTAAAACAATCCAGGGAATGCCGGCATTTTCTAAGATCGATAAAATAGAAGATCCGATTGATACAGCGATCATTTTGGTTCCTGCGGCTCAAACTCTGCAGGCTTTCGAGGAGTGTTGCCGGAAGGGAATTAAAATGATCATCATCGAATCGGCTGGATTTGCAGAAACTGGTGAGAGCGGAAAAAATATTGAAAAAGAGCTCAAGAGGGTAGCAGAAAGTTACAACTGCCGGTTTGTGGGGCCGAACTGTTCCGGTATCATCAATACCCATCATAAAATGGTCCAGTCTATCGGGGTTATTGGAGACCTGTGCAAAGGGAATATCGGGCTAATCGTCCAGGCGGGAGTTTATGCCGCCGGAATAATCTGGGGGATGCGCCATATCATGGACCTTGCCATTATGGCTACCATCGGTAATAAAGCCGATATCAACGAATCCGATATACTGGAGTACCTGGGGGAAGATGACAATGTCAAAGTAGTGTGCATGTATTTGGAGGACGTGAAAAACGGGCGCAGATTCATTGACGTGGCCCGGAAGGTAACGGCAAACAAGCCTGTGATTATTCTAAAATCAGGACGGACGGAAGCTGGGAAAAAGGCAGTTTCTTCACACACCGCTTCCCTGGCAGGTAATGACCTGATCTACGGCGCAGCATTTAAGCAAGCGGGTATCATCCGGGCCAGGGATAACGACCATATGTTTGGACTCGCCAGGGCCTTTTCCAAGCAGCCCTTACCCCTTGGGGACGGCACTCTGGTAATATCCTATTCCGGTTCCCTGGGAGTAGCAGCTGTTGACGCTCTTTCTATAAACAATATGAGGCCGGCGGAACTGGACGACGAGACACGCCAGTATTTGAGAGAAATCCTGCCTCCATATGTGGGATGCAACAACCCCGTAGACTACACTTTTGACATGAATGCGGCACAGGTCATGAAAACTATTGAAATTGGTCTTAGTTGCGAGGACATCAGCAGTTTCATCATAATACTCCAGGCAGAGTTCCTGGATACCTACTTTAAAGAATTTAAAAAGTTAGGTATACAGAAAAAGCCCATCTTGATCAGTGTTCCATGCAGAGAATTTGCCATGAACGGAGTAATCGCACTGGAACAAGCCGGATTTCCTGTTTACTCCACCCCTGAAGAAGCTGTCGAAGTACTTTCAGTAATGTACCGCTATGGATCCAGGGCGTACCTTCCCACACAATAATCCGGTAAAAGCAAATATAGTCCAGGAGCTGGCCCAACTCCAGTGGAGCAGTTATAACTCGTACATAAGCGCACGCTTTGGCTTAGGAGGCGGGGACTTCATATAAAAATGTTTTTAGATAACTGGGGGCCTATAAAAACGGTTTGTTGGATGTTCCACAGAACAATAGGATGATCAATTTAGAAACCGTCTCCTGACATGCACTTAATTGCGAGGATAAAAATGGTTAATAAAGACACTGAACAAATTGTTACAGCCAGGGGGCTGGTTAAAAAATTCGGTGATTTCCCGGCGGTTAAAGGGATAGACTTTACCGTGACCGGGGGTGAGTGCTTTGGCCTATTGGGGCCCAACGGGGCCGGGAAATCGTCGGTGGTCAGGATGATTCACGGCTTTTCCCCGGTGACCGGAGGCAGGCTGGAGGTGTTCGGGAAGGATATAATGGCCGGCTCCAGGGACATAAAGGCCAGGATAGGGGTGGTTCCCCAGGATGACAACCTGGACCCGGAGCTTACTGTGAGGCAGAACCTGGTGGTTTACGCCGGGTATTTCAGGATGAAAAGAGACATGGCTGAAAAAAGGGCTGAGGAGATACTTTCCTTTATGGATCTTTCGGAGAAGTCCGGCCATGTGGTGGAGCACCTCTCGGGGGGGCAGAAGAGGCGGCTTACCATTGGGAGGGCGCTGATTAACCAGCCGGACCTGCTTATACTGGATGAGCCCACCACCGGCCTGGACCCCCACGCCCGGCGCATGGTGTGGCAGCGCCTCAGAAGACTTAAAGAAACCGGGACCACCATGATTTTGACTACCCACTACCTGGAGGAGGCCAGCCAGCTCTGCGACCGGCTGATAGTCTTGCACCGGGGCAGCATACTGGAGGAAGGCGCCCCGGCAGAGCTGGTGGACCGGCATGTGGGAAGGCACGCCCTGGAGCTGGGGCTGGACCCGGGGCACATGGGCACACTGGCCGAAGGGCTGGATGGCCTTATAAAGTCCCGTCAGGTGCTGGGGGACGAAATGGTGCTGTTTACCGATCAGGGGCGGGAGCTGGCCGCAAAGGTTTCCGGAAGGGCGGAGGAAATGGATATAGTCATAAACCGCCAGATGCTCAGGCAGTCCAACCTGGAGGATGTTTTCCTAAAGCTCACCGGAGAAACCCTGACCGGGGACTATGTGGAAGAGCCGGGGGGTGACCGCTGATGCCGAAAACAAAAAAGCTGATCAGGGAGATATTGGCCAGGCCCGACCTGTCCTGGCCCCTGGTCGGGAGGGTCTTTTGCAGAAACCTGCTGGTATTCAGGAAGACCTGGCTAGCCAGCATAATGTTCAATTTTGTGGAGCCGCTGCTCTACCTTTGGGCCATCGGCCTGGGACTGGGGGCGTATGTCGCCAGTATAGGTGGCTTAACTTACATAGACTTTCTGGCCCCTGCCCTGATTGGCTCCTCGGCCATGTTTTCCACTGCTTACGAGATGACATACGGCAGCTTTACCCGGATGACTTACCAGAAGACCTTTCACGGGATGGTGGCCACCCCGGTGAGCATGGACGACGTGGTGATGGGGGAGATAATTTACGGGACCTTTAAGGGGGTCCTTTACGGTATGGTTTTTCTAATCGTGGTGGCCCTCTTCGGGGTGGTCAAATCACCCTGGGCCCTTTTGATACCGGTTCCCCTGGCCCTGATGGTAATGGTTTTTTCCATACTGTCGCTCATCTGGACCAGTATAGCCCCTAATTACGATTCCTTCGGGTACTTTTTCACCCTCATAATAACACCTATGTTTCTTTTTTCCGGGGTGTTTTTTCCGGTGGAAAGCCTTCCGGCGGGAGCGGCTTTTCTGCCCTGGCTGACCCCCCTGTACCACGCTGTGGAGGCAATCCGCCCCATGACGCTGGGCATGGTGGACCGGTCAGTTGTGCCGCACCTGGTGTGGCTGGCTGTTTTCGTTGTACTGACCATCAGAATACCGCTGGTGATGGTGAAAAACAGGCTGGTACACTAATGCTGTAAAATGTCAAGGGGACGGAGGGATTGACATAAAGAAATAGCGAAGCACTGAGCAAAATTATGTCAAATCCTCCGTCCCCTTGACACCAGGACTTCTTTGACGATACCCCGCAGTTATTATATACGGAACTACTCTGTTTTCCAGCCTGTATATACGTAGTGATACTGGGTTACACCGTTTTTGTCGGTATAGCGTTGATACTCACCTGAACGGTCCGGATCGACGTAAAAGTAATGGAGCACGCCCCTGGAATCTTTGTAAAACTCCCATGGCAATAACTATTGCTTTTTTCATTTCTGCATACATCTCCCTTTCTCTGTGGTAATTTTTGATTGCCATAGCAACTCCTGCTATGCTTAACCACTCTAACTATTTGCAATATAAATAATATAT
>JAMCVT010000114.1 GCA_023475565.1 Actinomycetota bacterium | reverse complement strand
TAGACTGCAGTAAAAGATTATTTTTCGCACTTATAAATCCTGAATTTATTTTGTTCCGGTATTAAAGCATCTTCAGCAATTATACCGCCAACACGCCCCAGCCTAAATAGCGCTTCAATCCTGATGGTTCATCCTTATAATCCACTCTCCTTACCGCCTCCAATGTCCTTAATGAAGAAATAATACTTCTCCAGAAACAAATTGGCCAGATTTATCATGGATGAAAATATTTTTAATAAAATTTTTGGTATCATCAATACTATTTTTGAGCATATTATAGTATCATATGATACCATTTTTATTGACCGGGGTAGTCGTTCGTGTTATTATTTGCTTAATAAAACACGAGGTGGTAATATGGCCGTCTACCCTGAAGGAGAAGTTGTCCAATTTATTTTTGATATAAGGGCCAAGCTGATGCTTGATAAATTAAACAACCTGTACATAGTTCCCAGGGCGGACAGAAAAAATCAGTTATGCATGCTGAATTTGGGCCTACGTCATAATGACGTAGCGGACATATTGTCCCAACTCGAAACAGAGAACTATTCGGAGACTGTCGATGACACAGACCGCCCTGGAAAGTATCTGTGGGTATTTGGATTCATATATGATGGCAACGAACTTTACATCAAAATTAGTCTTAGAGAAAAGGTAGTGTGCGTCTCATTCCATATCAAGGAACACGTTATTACGTATCCTTACCGATGACTTCAACTAAACTAATTTAGAAAGGGTGATAAAAGTGGAAATAAGAAGAAGGATACTTGAAGAGCAACATTATTGTCACCAATGTAATTGTGATACTCAAGTAGAACTAAGAGAAGAACTTCAAAAAGATACCATCAAAGGCATAACTATAAATACTTTAGTTAATGTTCCTTTTTGCGCCAATTGTGGTTCTGAAATATATATTGCAAAAATCAACGATGATAACTTAGACAAAATCAATTATAACTATAGAATAGTTACCGGTCGCATATTAGTTTCTGAAATCGAGCAATTACTTGAGATGTATAATATTGGGGCTAAGCCCTTGTCACTTTTGCTTGGGTGGGGCGAATGCACTATTCCTAGATATCTTACTGGGCAAATGCCGAACGTAGAAAATAGTGAGAAGCTTAAATCAATCATTAGAAACCCTTATGTTTTCAATGAATTATTCAACAAGAACAAGCATAAGCTTACTAATATAGCCCAAAAGAAAGTCGAGGGTGCGTTAGCTAATTACGATGTCTCTACCTTAAACGAAGCAAATGAGATAGCCGAAAATAGCCTTATTCAATTTTACTCAAAAAACCCCAATATATATAATGGCATGAAAACATTTGAAATCAAAAAACTTATAAATAGCATATTATATTTTGCTAACCTTTGTCGTGAAGTATATATTACTAAAATGAACAAGCTTTTATGGTATTCTGACATGCTTTGCTTTAAGAGAAGTTCTTTTTCTATTACTGGCTTACAATATCAAAGAATTAATTATGGCCCTGTTCCATTAAAGTACTATTGGATATACGGTAGTTTAAGCGAAACATATTTTAATTTAGAGATTACTGAATCTGGAACAAAGATACAAACTTTTCGTGAGTTTGATGAAAGTATATTCTCAAAAGAAGAACTACAAGCTTTATTTGATGTAGGCCAAAAATTCAAAAATTGGTATGCCGGGGAACTATCCGGATACTCACACAATGAAAGGGCTTATATAGAAACAAATCACCGTGAGTTAATATCTTTTAATTATGCAAAGGAGTTAAGTCTAAATTAAAGATTCTTATTTTTTAATACAAGAAAAGCCGGACTATCCGGCTTTTCTTGTATGTATAGCAGAATCAACTACATTAAAGCCTACTTTTTATCTAGAAAACCAAATATGGTCTAAAAACATAAAGCAACTCTGCAAATATTGCAGAGTTTATCATAAGCATCTTTTAAATCAGGCTAAATTCTAATGACCAGAGACTATTACAGCTTCCTCTACGCTGGGAATATCTTTCGAAGGCAAAACAACCTCTCTCACCCTCCCCTCGATCTCCGGCAACCCCGGAGACTGGATCGCTGAAAACGCCAGGATTGCCAGTACATACCTTTCACTCGTGGACAACAATTCCACCGAGGGCTATCACACGGCGACAAAATCTTTATTACCCCGGGCGCAGTTTACTACGGCCGGTTTTTTACTGCTGTTTTACAACCGGCTATAATTTTTGGAAGGGAGGCTCTGCTGTGCGGGTGGCTATTTTTACAGATACCTTCATACCCCAGGTGAACGGGGTGGCCCGGAACACGGGGATGCTTGCGGAAGCCCTTAAAGCCAGGGACATACCCTGCATTGTTCTGTCACCGGATACCGGCCTCAAAATCGGGCAAGGTTATGAGCTTTATTTTTCGCATGGTTTTAATTTTCCTTTTTACCCGGAGTGCAAAGTAGTACTGCCTAATTACCTGGATATACGCAGGAGGCTGGACCTGTTCAGGCCGGACCTGGTTCACCTGGCTACCGAGTTTTCCATGGGCCTTTGCGGCCTGAAGTACGCATCCAAGGCCGGCATCCCTGCGGTGGGCTCATATCATACCAATCTTCCCCAGTACCTCTCCTATTACGGCCTCTCCTTTTTTTCGGACTGGACCTTGAAATACCTGCGCTGGTTTCACAACCGGTGTGTTATAAACTATTGTCCGTCGGAATCCACCAGGAGGCTTCTGGAAGACAAGGGTATCAGAAATCTGGACATATTTGGGAGCGGGGTTGATACTGCTCTATTCAGCCCGGAGAAACGCAGGGAAAATTTAAGGATTAGGGCCGGCTGCGGTAAAAGCGGCACTATTCTGCTTTACGTGGGGCGGCTGGCCCCGGAGAAGGACCTGGATGTTTTGATGGAGGCCTACGGTGTTTTGCGAAAAAGATACCCGGACATACGCCTGGTAATGACCGGTGACGGCCCCATGAAAGAAAAATTGATGCGTGATGCGCCTCCCGATGTGTCTTTCACCGGCTACCTGCACGGGAAAAACTTGCTGCCACCTACGCATCCGGCGACATCTTCCTTTTCCCCTCCACCACCGAGACATACGGCAACGTAATCATTGAAGCAATGGCCTCCGGGCTGCCCGTAGTGGCCCCGTATTCCGGGGGGATCAGGGAAAACCTTGTTCACCGGCATAACGGCCTAGCCTGCCGGCCTCGCAGCGTCAGTGACATGGTGGAGGCGGTGGCATTATTAAAGGAAGACACCGAGCTGAGAAAGAAACTGGCCGAACAGGCGCGGAACCATGCCCTGACCAGATCCTGGAACAGCGTTTTTGATGGAATTATTGACGGTTATCATAAGGTTGTTTCCGGAACCGCGCGAAAAATATCATGATGGCCGACAAAATTTTATGAGAAAGTAGTTCATCTCGCCAAATTTCATCGCTTTTTTTTCAGGGTTCCCCCTTTGGCCTGGACATGCTGGCGGCAGGGTGCTCCTGGATGAACAGGACATATACAGGGCCAACCATGTTGAGATCCGCCGCAAAATAGGCATGGTCTTTCAGACCCCGAACGTCTTCCCGGCCATGTCCGTCTTTGAAAATATAGCGGTGGGGCTTTCCCTGAACGGCCTGCGGAACAAACAAAAACTGCGGGAAGTGGTGGGAAAAAGTCTGGCCCAGGTGGGATTGCTGGAAGAGATCGGGTCTCGTCTACACCGCCCGGCAACGGGACTATCCAGCGGACAGCTGCAGCGCGTATGCATTGCCAGGGCACTGGCCGTGCAGCCGGAGGTAAAGCTACATCACCGGCAGGAGCGCCTAACTTGCGTCCCGTCTCCTTCTTTCCTTTACATATGCGCTTCCCGGCTCTGACTTGGCGTACTTTTTCAGACCGGCGGCCACCCGGGCCAACTCCTCAGTGTTGGTGTACTCATTGGGGAGGCAGTCGATCACTGCCAGAGAAATGCTCATAACCGGTATATCTACATCCTGACCTTGCCTGTCAACGGTGTAAATACTGCCCCTCTGTCTGTCCTCCGGGTCGTAGAGCTCCGGTATCCGGCGGTCGAATTCAGCGCAGACGCCCTGACTTATGGTCTCCGCAGCTTCCGGATCGGTGATCACTACAAAATCGTCCCCCCCGATATGACCCACCAGATCATCCGGTTTTCCGCGCTCCCTGACCATTCCGGTGATTACCCCGGCGGTCAGCTTGATGGCCTCGTCGCCCCTTTCAAAGCCGTACCTGTCATTGAATCCCTTAAAATGGTCCAGGTCGGCGTAAACGATGCTGAAAGCAAGGCCTCCACCGATGCGATTGAGTATTTCCTCTTCAATCTTGAGATTGCCGGGCAGGCCGGTCAGGGGGCTGGCAAAGCGGGCCACTTCCAGCTGCATGGTGGTTAAAGCGTCCAGCAGGGCGCGGACCGATACCAGGCTGTGGTAGCGCCTGTTTCTGGTTATGATGATTGAATCGTAAACCTTGTGATCAAGACGGCCCATGGCCGCCTGGCTGACTGTCTCGATTGGTGTGTCATCTTCCACGGCCAGGGTCTGAGTGTCCATCACCAGTGATATGGGGCGCTCGGTATAAACGGCGAAACCATACTGGGTTCCCAACTGGTTAAAGAGCTTGTCCCGCATGACCAGACCGACGGGGTATTCATCTTCGGTTACAGCCACCCCCTCAACCTTAGGGTTGGCAGTGAAGAAATCCAGCGCCTCCCTGGTTAAGGCGTTAATGGGAACAGTGGGAACGGACTGGGTAATATTTCTGATCGGGATCATCCGGCCGGCGGAGACCTTTGTCATTCCAGTAATAAGGTTGGCCAGGCATGATAATGCCCGGGAGTCAACGACCGGGGGCGGGTATCCTGGTCTGGCCAAAAAAAATCCCTGCCCGAAGGGGATCTCCATATTTATTAAAGCGGCCAGCTCGTCTTCGGTCTCAATTCCTTCTGCGATGATCTGGCTGTTGGTTTTTTGAGCGAAAATGTGGAAGGTTTCCAGCAGCTTTTTCTTGGTTGCTATTTTATCAATGTCTTTTACCAGGGAGTAGTCTATCTTGATAAAGTCGGGCTGGATCTCGGCTATCGCCTGCAGGCTGGAATAGCCGGCGCCGGCGTCATCAATGGCGATCAGGAATCCTTGCTGCCGGTAATGCTCCAGTGACCTGCGGAAGGAAGAAAAATCATCGATGGAAGTTCTTTCGGTGATTTCAAATACCACCTGGTTTGCGCCGGCGCCCAGGGATGCTAAAAACTCGCTTATCTCGTTGGGCCGGAAGGAAGGGTCGTTAACCACCTGTGGGTTGATGTTTATAAATAACTTTGTTTCTCTCTGTAATTGCCCCAGTCCGGCCAGGGCCTTTTCCCGGGCGATTTTTTCCAGGGCATAAAGATCTTGAGTTTTTTGGGCAAAGCCAAACAGGTTTAAGGGGCTGGCGAAAAAACTATCTTCGGGACCCCGGCTTAAGGCCTCATATCCCATTATCTCCCCGGTATTCAGATTTACCACCGGCTGGTAGACAATACGTATATTTTTTTGCGCCAGTAACTCCTTGAACTGCTGGCGCCGTTCCACCTCCTTGACATCCAGCCCGCTTTTGGCAATCATCATGGCTTCCTTGAAAGCGGTATAAAGGCTCTTTTCCGGATTCTGTTCCGGTTTGATAATGGTGTATCCAACGTGAAAATTTATGTTGCAGGGGACCAGGTGTGAACAATTTTGGTTCAGTTGGGAAGACAGGCTGTCTTTTAAGGAAAGGGACAGGTTTGCCAGAGCGGATGAATCCGGCGGGGGATCGGTTTGAGAGTAAAAATAAATAAGCAGATCGTCGCCCCAGCGGCGCAACTCCAGCAGCCGGTACGGCTTCAGGTGATGAGGCGCCTCCTGGCGCGCAAGGCTTTCCAGGGATTGCAGCACACGCAGGCAGATGGACGGGCCGGAAACCTGTTCGGTTAGCGCAAAGTCCACGATATCCAGGTAGATCATGCCCACCCACTGCCCGTCATGGAGCATTGCCGTCACTGCCGACGCAGAGGAAACTCCTCCCAGGTCATGTAAAAAAAGGCCTCCGCCGCCGGCAGTCTTTAACAGCCACCGGGTAAGTATTCTTTTCACAGAAAAAATCTCCCCTCTTGAACCTAATTGGGGGATAAGCCTCCAGTATCCCGTAAGAAGGCATCATTTAAGCTGGAGGTGTCCCCCCTTTCCCTCCAATGGGGACAGACCTTCTGCATCCCCTAAGAATTACCTTCATTAGCAGGAGACCTGTCCCCTTTCCATAATACCGGGTTCTGGTTATAGCTCTGTTATTTCTGCGTTAAATTCGAAAAAAATAGAAATTTAGTCTTTAACCGCATCTGACAAAAAATTCATTATTAATTAATACTGGCGTAGTACCTACTTTACATGGATAGTTCATAATTATCCCAGAATAGGTTTTGGGGGTGGTATGTTGAATGTAGCAGCATTGTTCAACCGCTCCGTGACGGCCACCGTCAGGTGCATCCCGGTGTCTTCTCAGCCTGATGATGGGGAAAGAGAAGACGGCGGAACTCATGTTTTCATTAACGAACAGGCCAGGCGGATACTGTTCAACGATGGATACAGGAAGGTTGCCCATTTTTTCAGTATGTTCACCGGTCAACTGGATGGCGGTGTGGTGTGGATCGACAGTGGTTTAAAGAGTGCGAGCCACCACTTCGACCCCGATACCGGGTCCGGGATCTGGTTCTGGCCCAGTGCCGCGGAAAAATGCTCCGAATTTTTTTCCAGGGCACTTCAGCAGTGGCAGAGTAAGAGACACGCCCGTGCTTTGTTCTTCCTCGGTGCGGCTGTTCACCTGGTCCAGGATCTTTGCGTCCCGCATCACGCCTCCTGTAAGGTATTCGGCGGCCACGTGGACTTTGAGGACTGGGCGGGAAGGATGAAGTCCCACTACAGGGTGGATAGTGGCGGGACATATGACATCTCGGAGAATCCGGAATACTGGATAGTGGAAAATGCCAGGGTGGCCAAAGGATACTATTGCCAGGTGGCGGATCATTCACCGGTGGGCTACCATAAGGCCGCAGAATCTTTGTTACCCCGGGCGCAGCAGACTACGGCCGGTTTTTTGATGCATTTTTACAACCGGCTGAATGTATAAAGGGGGATCTGGCTTGAAGGCGGCCATCTATACAGACATCTTTCTTCCCCAGGTAAACGGGATTGCCCGTACCATGGGCAGGCTTGCCGGTGCGCTTTCAGAACGGGATATTCCTTGCCCGGTACTTTCTCCAGATACGGGCTTCGAGGCTAATCGGGGGTATGACCTTTATTTTTTACAGGAAAGGTGTGGTTAAGGTGAACCAACTTGCAGAGGTGTTGGGTATGGGGCACTCCTCACTGGCGGTCAAGCTGGCTGAACGGACGGATGAGGTCGAACAGGCATTGCGGCTGCGCTTCAGGGTGTTTGCGGAAGAGGCAAAAAATCTATGTGGGTATGGGTAAAAGATGAATAGGCTATACCGAAGAGTTTTAACTAAAAATCAATCATCATTTAATGAAAACCAGGATAACAGTTAAAATATAAGTGTTATTATGCATTAAGAGAAATATTTAGACCCTTTAACTCAATATCCCTCCCTCTTTATTTTGAGCGCCAGCTAGTTCTGGCGCTTATATTTTTTGGATCCGGGGATTATTTCTCCAATCTATTTCAAAATAGTCACCCCTGCAACAGTTTAATAGCATTGTAATTAACTAAATGTTAAAAAATATATGCAGACTCTTTACCAATATCGCAAATTACAATTATTATAATCTTAATATCTTACATGAAATACATGATTTATGATTTAACAAATATTTATCCCTATTTAAATTGATATTTAACAAAAATGTTATAGAATTTTTTCATAACTAATTAATCAGGAGGTGTTATATCAAGTGTTCAGGAAAAACTTCAAACTACTTACCATCATCACACTACTTCTACTGGCTACCTTTGGTTACCAGTTATACCCTGCAGCAGCTGAGCCCAAGGTTAAAAACGTAATTTTCCTGATCCCCGACGGCATGAGCCTGGACGGCACCACCTTAACCAGGTGGTATAAGGGGGGCCCCCTGGCCCTGGATGAAATGGATTTATGTCTGGTAAGAACCTATTCCTCCGATGCCGCCATCGCTGACTCCGCCCCCGCTGCCACAGCCTTCGCCACCGGCTTTAAATCCCATACCGGTTACGTGGGCGTCCTCCCCGATGAGGCCAATATGCCCGGACTCCAACCCATTGCCAAAGGAGACGGGAAGAAACCTGTGGCCACAGTCCTGGAAGGGGCCAGGCTGTCAGGGAAGGCGACAGGACTGGTGGCTACCTGCGAGATAATGCACGCCACCCCGGCAGCCTTTTCCGCCCACTACCCGGACAGAAAAAACTACGATGCGTTGAGCGAACAGCAGGTTTACAGCGGCGTCGACCTGGTGCTGGGGGGCGGCTATAAATTCCTCGGCCCCGACGCCAGGAAGGACAGGGAAGACCTGGTTAAAGTAATTAAAGACCTGGGCTACGACTACGTAACCACCCCCGAGGCCATGAAGAAGTCCGGCTCCGCCAAGCTGTGGGGCATGTTTGCCCCGGCGGACCTGAGTTACGACATGGACCGGGACTCCACCAATCAGCCCAGTCTGGAAGAAATGACCGCCAAGGCGATAGAAGTGCTGTCGAAGGACAAGGACGGGTTTTTCCTGATGGTGGAGGGAAGCAAAATAGACTGGGCCTCCCACGCCAACGACCCGGTGGGGATAATCAGCGACCTACTGGCCTTTGACCGGGCGGTGAAAGTGGCCCTGGACTTTGCCAAGCAGGACAAGAACACAGTGGTCATTGCAGTATCGGACCACGGCAACGGAGGGATCTCCTTCGGAGACAATTCGACAAGCAAAAGCTATGACAAGGAGCCCCTGGCAGCTTTTACCGGCCCATTAAAGAAAGCGGTACTGACCGGGGAAGGTCTGGAAAACAAACTGAATGAGGACAGGAGCAACATTGAAGAGGTAATGGCTGCCTATTTCGGCATCACCGACCTGACCGGAAGCGAAATCGCAGCGATAAAAGAGGCCAAGAAAGGTTCGCTAAACTATACCGTTGGCCCGATAATCAGCAAGCGCGCCCATATCGGCTGGACCACCAACGGCCATACCGGGGAAGAGGTCGTGCTTTACGAATACCCCACAAACAATGACCGCCCCACCGGGGTTATTGAAAACACGGACGTAGCCAGGTACGTGGAAAGAGTGCTGGGCTTAAACCTGAAGGAGACTTCCCAAAAGCTATTCGTATCTGCCAAGGAGGCCTTTGAGTCAAAGGGCTGATTGGTGGAGTTGAATGTCTCTGACCCGGAAAACCCGGTTTTAGTTGTCACCAAAGGTTCAGACGTTATAAAAATGCCGGTATATAAAAACATTGCGGAATTAAACGGAAAGGTAATAAAAATGAGCGGACTTACCTTATATAACGGTGTAAAAACATTCGTACCGCAGGAAGCTGTCGACTTAATCAAGTAATATTTAAGTTTCACAGAGGTAGACTTATCCAGTGTTATCCCGGCTCTGGCCGGGACTTTTTATCCTTACTATTATTTGCATTGTTGTTAATACAATACTATTAATTAGCGGGTGGGTAATAAAATAAAAATTGAATAATTGGGGGGAGATTTCTTGAGCCTGAAAGGCATACCTTTTCATCGCCGTCTTTTTTTCCGAACATTCATCGCTATTTTTTTATTGGCTGTTATTCCTGTAACTATTCTGGGTATGGCCAGTTACTACGCAGCCCAAAAAGCATTGATCATTCAGGCGGAAGACGATTTGACCTTCATGATCGATCAGAAACTTAACAAAATAAACGAACTGCTTCAAACCCAGGGGATCCCAAACGATAAATTGGAGACATCTTTAATACAGGCCGCCGGTGAAAAAGAAATCAGCAATGTTGCCGAAAAGCGGATTTCTTTGAGGATATTGGATGAAGTGGGGGAATTTAAAGCACATTACTTTGAGCCCGGCGGCAAATCGGGTTATGCGTACATTATCAGCGAAAAGGGCCTCATTGTCGTTCACCCGCACACTCCCGGCCTGGACGCCGGCAAGGAGGACTTTATCCAGGAAATGCTGGCCAGAAAGAACGGCGTGATCAGCTATGTCTGGCAGAATGAGGGTGAGGAGAAGGCCGGGAAAAGTTTCACCGCCTTCCGTTCCCTAAATAATGGCTGGATTTTAGCCGTAAGCACTCCTTCAGAAGATCTTACAAAAGAAATAGGAATCATTAGCAGAATCATCTGGCTGATAATTCCTCTGGTTGTTATATTGGGTTCCGTGCTCTCATGGCTGCTTACCCGCAGCATCACGCGGCCGATAGAGACGTTGTCAGAAATCTTATCCCGGGTGGCGAAGGTGACCTTTCCCGGCAGGTGGCAATCAGTTCCCGGGATGAAATGGGGATCCTTGCCCGGGCCACCGAAAAAGCCCGCCTTGGGTTTTTGAATATTATCAGCGAGGTGAACAGGGGTTCTGCTCAGATGGCTGCTTCATCCCAGCAACTGGCGTCCTCAGCCGTGAACCAGAACCGGAATCTGATCCAGGTATCTTCTACGGCTGAAAAAATGGCCACCTCTACGCAGGAGGCCTCTTTAACCCTGGAAGAGATAACCAGGGCGGAAGAAGAGATAAGACAGCTTACCCTGGAGATGAAGAAAAAGGTCGAGGACTTCGCCGGCAGCATGAAGGCCATTAACCAAATAGCAGGCCAAACGTCAGAGTCCCTGGCGGAGTTGCAGCAGAAGGCCGGACAAATCAGTATGATCATTGAAACAATAGCAGGGATTGCCGAACAGACAAATCTTCTGGCTCTCAATGCCGCCATTGAGGCTGCCCGGGCGGTTGGACACGGCAGGGGGTTCGCCGTGGTGGCTGAGGAGGTACGCAAACTGGCTGAGCGTTCAGCTGAATCGGCCAAAGGAATTGCCGCTTTGCTGCAAAAAATTCTGTTGCTCCAGGCAAAGGCCAACGATCAGATGAACCAGACAAAAGCCCAGGTAAGCCAGGGAGAAGATTTACTGGTTCAGGTTATAAATTCGCAGGAGGAAACGGTTGGACAGGTGGATGCCATTACAGAACGGTTAAAAGAAGTATCCGGGGCTTTCCAGCAGCTGGCTCAGGGCAGCCGGCAGGTATCTGCCGGCGCAGGCGACCTGACCATAATAACCGGGGAAAACACATCCATGGCTCAAAATTTAGCCGCCCAGGCCCAGGAGTTGGCCTCGGTCATCAACCAGTATAGCAAATACTAAATCGCAGGACTCCTGACTGTAATGAGCCGAAATGCTTCAAGATATTTTTTTCAGCCTTTGCCTTAAGGCCAGCAAATATCCCCTGACCAGCTCCAGCGAGGTATTCAGCACCTGGCCGGGCTGGATACCTGCTTCGGTTGCCACCTCCAGGGCACGGTCAAAATTTCCCACCATAAAACAGCTGTGGGCGTCGCTGTTTATAGCAACCAGGGTGCCGTTTCTGGCGGCCAAACGGGCCATTTGACTGCAGCGGGGAGCGCTGCCGGGCCGGCTGAAGGAAAATGAGTTATTGTTGATTTCCAAAGCCTTTCCAGCCGTGTTGGCCGCCTGGACAACTTTTTCAATATCCACAAGAAACTCCGGGTTTCCAGGGTGGCAAATGATGTGAACAAAAGGGTTCTGGATGGCGGCTATCATGGCTCTGGTGTTTTGTTCCACAGACCCCGCCTGGTAGCCGGCGCCCTCGTGAAAGCCCGCCAGGACCAGGTCAAGTTGTTCCAGTAAGCGCACCGGCATGTCGAGATTGCCGTTCATGTCGATAATGTTTGCCTCAACACCTTTGAAGACCTCGACTCCTTCAATCCTGCCGGGTAAACTCACAATCTGGCTGAAATAATACTCATGGGGACCGCCTGGCATGTTTAGGCCGTGGTCCGTGACGGCGATCATTTTCAACCCCCTTTTGGCGGCGTGCCCGGCCATTTCCTTAATTGTACTGAAGGCGTGCCCGCTGGCGATGGAGTGGGTGTGCAAATCTGCTTCCAGCAACATAATATCCTTCCTTTCAAAATTTTTTATTTCCAGATAACGGACTCACGGGAGCAGTTCAACCCCCAGGGCGGCCAGGGTGCTTCTCTCGCTCCGGCTGAGAGTAATGTGGGCGTATATTTCCTGCCCCCTAAATCTGTCGATCAGGGTAACGAGGCCGTTATTGGCCGGTGTAAGCCTGCAGTTATCAATTTGCTGGATGTCGCCGATGACAATTATTTTAGTTTCCCTGCCCGCCCTGGTGATCACGGTTTTTATATTCTCCTTGGTCAGATTCTGGGCTTCATCCACGATTATCCACTGATTTGGTATTGACCTGCCCCTGATGTAAGTCAGGGCCTCCAGCTCAATGAAACCCTCTTCCATAAATCTTGACACCCTCTCTGCCGGACAGCATTTTTCATCATATTTCCCTGCAGAAAAATTCCTTACCAGGTACTGAAGATTGTCGAACACCGATCCCATCCAGGCACTGATTTTTTCGTTCTTTGTCCCGGGAAGAGCGCCGATGTCCCGCCCGTGAGGTATTAATTCCCTGGTTACCACCAGCTTGTCATAGCGTTTTAAATTAACTACCTGGTGAAGTCCCGCGGCCAGCGCCAGCAGGGTTTTGCCGGTTCCGGCCGGCCCCAGTACGCTGACCAGCTGAATCCGGGGGTCCAGAAGTGCGTCCATTAAAAAAACCTGCTCGATATTGTTTTGAGCAGGTGAGATGCCAAAGGCGGGCGTTTCTTTCCCCAGGAGACGAATAATGCCGGAATGATAGCGGCCGCAGTGCACCCCTCCCGATGAATCCGACATCATTAAATATTGATTTTCGGTCAATTGTTGTTCAGCAGGAAAGTGCCCATTCTCGTACAGCATTTGCAACTCATTGTCAGATATGACCAGCCTGCTCCAGCCGGCATAAAGATTTTCCACGTCCACCCGCTCCACCACATAATTCTCAGCTGGTATTCCCAGGGCATCGGCCATTATCCTGATACATGTATCCTGGGTCAGCAGGGAAACTTCGCCGGTTTTCCGGAGCCCCTTGGTGACTGCCAGAATGCGGGTATCGGTATGGTGTCTGTTCAGGAAATCGGGCAGTTCCACATCGGTATGATTGACTTCCACAGCCACGACATGTCCCGAGGGAAGGGAGACCCCATTGTGCAAATTGGGACGGAGCGAGTCAAGGAACCTGATGGCCTGCCTGGCGCAATAGCCCCGGGAATCTTCAAAGCCTTTAAATTTGTCCAGTTCACTTACTACCGCCAGAGGGATAACTACCTTGCAGGGGTTCAGTGAAGACAGGGTCTGGTCTATAGGTCTGTCAAGCAAAACATTGGTATCAAGCACCTTTGTATTCAAGTTTTTTACCTCACAGTATACTAAAATAGCTCCTGTATTATTTTAAAGCAGCGAGGTTAATTGCCGATGAAATAATTATTAATATCGCATTTTGATTTCATTATTTTACAGCTAGCCGTTTTCATTGAACCTGTATCCGATCCCCCGCAATGTTTCTATATATTCCGGGTTGGACGGATCCCGTTCAATTTTTTGTCTGAGATATCTTATATGCACATCTACTGTCCTGGTTTCCTTGACCTCGTTAAACCCCCATATTTTTTCCAGGAGCATGTCCCGGGTGAACACCCGGCCGGGATTTGAGGACAGAATTACAAGTATTTCAAATTCCTTGGGGGTTAAATCCAGCTTTGTTCCATTCAGTATGGCTTCATATCTTTCCGGTCTGATGACAAGATTTTTATGCCGTATTTCTTTTTCATTGCCCGGCTTATTTATATATTCCCGGCGGCGCAGGTTGGCCTTTACCCTGGCCACCAGCTCCCGGGGGCTGAAGGGCTTGGTCACATAGTCATAAGCTCCCAATTCAAGCCCCAGAACCTTATCTATCTCTGAATCTTTTGCGCTTAACATGATTACCGGTATTAGAGAGGTCCTGACATCTGCTTTAAGAATGCGGCAAACCTCGTACCCATCCTTTTCGGGCAGCATTATATCCAGAATAATCAGATCCGGCAGGTAAGCCTGGGCCATAGTCAGGCCGGTTATGCCGTCTGATGCGGATAAAACCTTATAATTCTCTTTTTCCAGGTTATATTTTATTAACTCCAGAATAGTGGACTCGTCATCCACCACTAGAATTGTGGGCATGAGAGACACCTCCTTCAGCACCACTGGAAAACCATTCTTAATTGGGGACAGACCTTCTGCATCCCCTGAGCATTACCTTCATGAGCAGGAGACCTGTCCCCTATCCTATTAAGAATGAGGCAGCCTGCAATCGCTTTTTCCATCAGGCTGCCCCGGGCAGGCAATATTGCTTCTTCGTGTTATTTATTTGTCACGGTGCCCTTTGCGTCCCTGGCTACTTTCATTTTTGTCGCCGGTATGTATCCCAGCTTGGGCACCAGGGTGTTCTGCACTTCATTGGTGAGCATGTAGTCCAAGAACGCCTTGACGTTCCCGGTGGGCTGGCCAAGGGTGTACATGTGTTCGTATGCCCAGACAGGATACTTGCCGCTGGTGATGTCTTCTTCAGTGGGTGCCACACCGTCAAGTTTGATAGATTTTACGCTGTTGTCCACGTAAGACAGGGCCAGATAGGAAATGGTGCCCGGGGTCTCGCTCACTGTCTTCTTTACCTGACCGGAAGAGTCTATTTCCATTCCCCCGGTGGTTTCTTCTTTTCCATCCAGGGCAAAGGACTTGAAGGTTGCCCTGGTGCCGGATCCCTTGGCGCGGTTAATGACCACAATTTTCTGGTCCGGGCCGCCCACTTCATTCCAATTGGTCACCTTTCCGGTGAATATATCAATCAACTGCTTTTTGGTAAGGTTGTCCACGGTTATTTTAGGATTCACCACTGTGGCCATACCGACTACGCAGACCTTTGTGTCGGCCAGTTTGGAGGCGTCGATGCCGCTTTTTTCCTCGGCAAAAATATCAGAGTTACCTAAATTCGCCGCTCCGGAAGAGACCTGGGAAAGACCTGTGCCGCTTCCGCCACCCTGTACGGTCATCAGAAGCTTGGGGTTTTTACCCATGAACTGCTTGGCTGCCTCCTCCACTAGCGGCTGCAAAGCCGTTGACCCTACGGCGGTAACAGTTCCGGAAAGCTCGTTGGATCTTTGTTCATCCTGTTTTTGCCCCTGACCGCCGCACCCTGCCAGCAATGTTGCTGTTAAAACCAGCATACAAACTGCCGCCAACAACCATTTGACCTTTTTTACCATCCTCTTATCCTCCCGAAAATAATTTTTTTCAGCCCTCAAGCTGTACTGGGACTAATTATAAGACCGGCATGTTAAAAGTAAGTTGTAATATTGTTATTGTTTTGCGATTTAAAGGTTAATACGCAAAACATCCTGGTTAGGGCTGGTTCCGGGGGATGACAATAGTATGTTTAGGAAGGTAATTATGTAGGCGGTATTGAATGGGAAATTTAACATAACAATAACATGTTTATAACATTCATACTTTCTTGGTTTAACGTTGCCGCTATAAAATTCGAAAGTGGAGTTTCGAATAATAAATGGATAAAAATAGCCTGTCGGACGGCCCTTAATTTTCAAACCTGGATATAACAAGCAGCACCTCGCCGTTAAGTCCTTTTAGTCCCGCAGAGACCCTGGCGGTACATATCTGGAAGGTAAATTCGGAGGGATTAATCCCCGACGTCCGCCAGGTGGCGGACGGAACGTCTGCTTTTTTGGTAATAACCGTTTTGGTTTTTAACATCACAGCCCGCTGGGCGGGCCGGTATATCCACCGCCTGACTTCAAGCCAGTGAAAATTGACTGCGAAATTTTAAATCGGTATGTTGGGGGGAGCCATATTGAGTGAAATTAAAATGTTTACCAGAGATTTAAACCTTTATTATAAAGACTTTTATGCCTTAAAGAAGGTTAATTTAGACGTTAAGGCCAATAAAATCACGGCCTTAATCGGCCCGTCCGGTTGCGGCAAGTCAACTTTTCTACGGACTTTAAACAGGATGAACGATCTTTATGAAGGAGTGCGCGTTGAGGGCGCCGTTTGCCTTGACGGCCAGGATATTTATGATCCAAAGATAGATGTGGTTAATTTACGTAAAAGGGTGGGCATGGTTTTTCAAAAACCGAACCCTTTCCCCATGTCGATTTATGATAATGTTGCCTATGGACCACGGGTACACGGCATAAAGAAAAAACAGGAGCTTGACGAAATTGTTGAATTGAGCTTGCATAGCGCCGCACTGCTGGATGAAGTGAAGGACAGGCTGTACAAGCCGGCCCTGGGTTTATCCGGCGGACAGCAGCAGCGCCTTTGCATCGCACGCCTGCTGGCGGTGGAGCCGGAGGTGGTCTTGATGGATGAGCCCAGTTCAGCCCTGGATCCCATTTCCACCTTAAAAATAGAGGAACTTATTCAGGTCTTAAAACATGAGTACACCATTGTCATTGTCACGCATAATATGCAACAGGCCTCCCGGGTTTCCGATTTCACCGCTTTTTTCCTGATGGGAGAACTAGTTGAATATGGAGCAACAACAAATATTTTCACAACCCCTGGGGATAAACGTACGGAAGATTATATTACAGGACGGTTTGGTTAATGGTTGAAGAAAGACAATTAAGGAGGGAGAAATACGGGAATGGTTTCAAGGAATGCTTACGAAAAATCAATAAAGGAAATTGAGTATGGTATTCTACGTATGGGTGGACTTGTTGAGCAGGCGGTATATAATTCCGTACAGGCCTTGCTGAAGATGGATACTGCCGCTGCATCCCGGGTAATCACGGGTGACGACGTGATTGACCAGCTGTTTTCAGAGATCGAAGATAAATGCGTTAAGCTGGTGGCTACTCAACAGCCCATGGCTAAAGATTTGCGGATAATAATCACCGGGATAAAAATTTTGGTTAACCTTGAACGGATGGCTGACTATACTGTGGATATAGCACGCATCACAATGGAATTAAGCGGTTATCCAGTGGACGTCAGGCCCTTTGAGTATATTCAGAAGATGGCCGTTTTTGTGCAAAAAATGGTTAAAGACGGGCTGGATGCGTATTTGAACGGCGATATTGAGAAGGCCGGAGCAATGTGCCGGATGGATGACGAAGTTGACAAGCTTTTTTCCGAGGCCTTTAAAGAACTTATTGAACGTATGAAAGGAGATCCGGATATGGTTGTGCAACATGCCTATTCTCTTTTTATCGGACGCTATCTGGAAAGAATCGCCGACCACGCCACAAATATAGGGGAGGAAGTGATCTATATCGCCACCGGCGAGCGAAAGGAACTCAATTGATTTGGGTATAGTTTATTGATTTTGCCTCCTGCTCTCGAAAAGGGCAGGTTTTTTTATGTCCTGATAAATCCTAAACTTTAATTATTTTTCCCGTTCTTTTAATCTGTCTTCTTACGGCATTTAACTTTTATCTGTTAAGGTAAAAAAGTAAATAAAACCTTTCAGGGAGGTGGCTAGTAAATAGGCGCCGTCTTTGCAGCAAGGACCGGCTTCTGGCTGAAAGCGACTTCATAGTGGTTAGCGCCTTATATAAAAATAGCAGGGGCAAAGGAATGGTCGTCCATAATAAAAGGGTGGTAATATGGTTCGTTTAGTGAAAGGAAAAATCTATAAAATTACAGTTACAAACAAAGCTAATGGGCAAATTAGGGAGCTTATTCATAGGGTGGCTGAGAATAGAGAAGTGCCGGGAGTATCGGTTAATAAGTTCTGGGAAAACATACGATCATACACAACATACCGGTTGCGCTGGTAAATTATGGATGTTGAATATTCGGTTCACCTATACCGGCATGCCGTACTACTCCGGCCCAGGCCTCTACCAGATGAGGGCCAGGTTCTACAACCCGGCGGTGGGACGGTTTATAACCAGGGACACATACAGGGGCAATATCTACCAGCCCTGGACACAGAACCTGTATGCGTATTGTAATAACAACCCGGTTAACTTTGTGGACCCAACGGGGCATTTTGTAGTAGATGATTTTAATGATGATGATTCTTTTAAATATAGTGATGAGGTATTTAAGTCATTATCTAAGATATACTGATGAAGCATTGAAAGTCCTGACAGAATGAGCTTCTTGTAAGAAGGCTAACTGCAAAACTTGACCATACTGGCTGTAGAACTACGGAGATAGGCAGTGGAAACGCAATATTTCTTCAGTGACACTATCTCGGACATTTCGGAACTGACCGCATAATTCAAATAATGCAGAGAGTCAATTACAAAGGCCACCGGACAACAAACCGTTGGCTTTTTTCCATGCTCGGAAAGGAGGAAATGTCAGTGCAAAAAATTTGCCCACAGGAGCACGAGAACGGGGCTGGCATTACCCTCGTAATCCACCGCCCACAGGGACAACAGCAGAGCCCTCGGCAGCATAAGAAGCGCCGGAGGAATACATGGACGGCTTCCGCCGCCACCTGTCCGGGACGGCAAAAGCCTCAAGACTAAGCGCCGGGGAGTTGCCGGATTCCTGGCCTATCTCAAGGGCCGCGGAATTCCACGTGAGATCAGTAGGTTCCACATCACTAGCTACGGACTACAAGGCCGCCACCGTCACAAAGTTGCGAAGTAAAGGTAACAGCGGGGCCTTCAGCAGGCCCCGCGACATCAGAAGAATATGTGAGTAATAGATAACTCCGAGCTATGTTTTTCTCCGCACAGAGACCAGCCTACTCCGGGGCACCCCCTCTTTTTGAGGCTGGTGAATGATATCATACTTGGATTCTTTAATGGCGCTCTCCAGGTCAAATATTTCTTTTGACCGCCAGCTCTGAAGGATCCCCTCGGCGTAGTAAAGGCTCTTGGCCGCAAATACGGTTTTCTGAAGGGCATACTTCACCATATCGTCCGGGAACAGCCTCAGCCAGGGGACCAGAAAATCGACCTCTATGTCAGTGGCGGCCAGGCCGGCAGACTTAAGCAGGGCTCTGGCCCGCTCGTGAGGGGCGGCTTTTTCATTCCCAGCGGTGTTTTGTATGTCTTTTTTATTCTGCCTGGTTGTATGTTTGTATGACTGTATGCTTGCTATATTATCTATTTCGGGTGAAGCAGACTTCACCCCCCCCTGCAGATTCTGCATAGGGGGGTGCGATTTTTGCACGGGGGTAGTGTCTTGAATCCCTGTAAAATCAGGGTGTGCAGATTCTGCATAGGGGGGTGCAGGTTCTTCACGGGGGGATGCAGATACTGCATGGGGGGGTGCAGAATCTGCAGAGGGTATCACTTCTATTGTTTCCTTAGCAGCTTTTAGGTTATCTTTTTTTATTGATTTATCAAAAAGTATTCCGTCATTAAATTTTTCTCCATTATTTTCTGCAATAATAAGCTGCTCCATTTTCTCAAACAGCGGCGTAAGGTCATATGCGTTGGTCAGCTGGCCGGTGCCGTCAAATCTTGGCGACACCCTTAAATAGCCTTTTTCACACAATGAATTTTTATATACCTGCAAAGTTCTTCTACTAATGCCTGAAGTTGCGGCCATTTCTTTGAGGGACGGGGTGGTGCCATCCTCCCGGGTGGTCCACCTGAAGGTCAAAATATTACAGACGAAAAATGTCTCTTGCGGTGTGAGATCCAGCTCCTTTTGATACCTGAAAAGGACAGTGGGTATAGGGGCCACTCCCCGGCTGGCGATAACTTTTCCGTAGAGCTCATAAAATTTGCCTGACATGATGTTCAAGTCTCCTTTCGTTTAAAGTTAACGCACGTTAACTTTTGCCTTATAAATAAGAAAAACCGCTGCAAATGCGGTTGCGTAAAAAAATATAATATGACAGCGAAAGCCTTTATTATTTTCCCAATGAGCCAGATTGCCCAGCACCACAATTAAAAGTTAACGCACGTTAACTTTCTTCCCCCACACATTAATCTGTTACCCAAATCTGTTACCCGGCTCTGTTACCCAATCTGTTACCGGGCGCTTTTCTCTATAAGGGGAAAACATTTTCACCCCTGCGGGTAACAGTCAATTGGGTAACAGAGATGAATAGTAAATCTACAGATAATCTTTCAGTATATTTTCTCCGGCAACAATAAGATATGGCTTTTTAGGCACCGGAGGGGCCTGAATCCATCCCTCCCGGATCAGCAGATCTATCAGTTCCATGACTCTTTCCTGCTTAATATTCATTCTCTCTCTCAGAGACCTTATGGAGGGAGCGGTTATCTGGTCCATATCAGCATCTACGGCATCCTGCCAGGCCTGGGCTATTATAATCTTAAACTTCCTTATTTCCTCTGATTCAGATTCAGGCGGATTCCCGTACTCACCACTTTCCCCACCGGGAAGCTCCCCGAATACTTCGGGGAAGTCGGGCAACTTAACCATGTCCGGGCCGGAAGTTACCCGAAGCTTACTGCTTTCCCCCGTTTCACCTGCAGTATTACGCTGTTCTCCAGCTTCTACAGCAGCTTCCGCAATAGGAACGGTATTAGTTTTGTGTCCTGAGTTAACCCAGAAATCCTTTATCTTTGAAACCGCCAGGTCAGCCTCATTATCATCTGCGCCTATGCCCGGGCTCTGGAAGCGTACAAGGCCGGCGTGTCCCTCCAGTAGAGCCACTCCATCACCTTTTCCTCTTAACTTGAGATCTTGATCAACATTAAGCACTGTTCGATAATCCGGCCCACTGATCAGTTGAAATACCACTCTCGAAGGCAAATTGGATTTTATCACCCCTGTAATTACATCCACTGAAGGCCGCTGGGTGGCGACAATCATGTGTATGCCGGCAGCCCTGGCAAGCTGAGTGAGTCTTTGAACTAAAATTTCCACTTCCTTTCTTGCGGTGGACATCAGGTCCGCCAGCTCGTCAATAACCCCGACAATATAACCGATTGACCTGTCACCGGTCCGCTGCCAGTACTGCTGGATATTCTTTACCCCGGCCTGTTCGAAAATTGTGTACCGGCGCTCCATTTCTTTTACCAAAGACTCAAGGGCTCCCACGGCCTGCGCCGTTTCAGTGGCAACGGTGATGGTATGTGGAAAACCTCTATACTGGCTCAACTCCACCCTCTTGGGGTCGATCAATACCAGACTTAAAACATCTGGGCCCCGGGAAAGCAGCAAGGTCACAAGGACCTCGTTGATGAACCAGCTCTTGCCGCTGCCGGTGGTGCCGGCCACGAGCAGGTGACGGACGCTTACCAGATCAATCATAATGGGCTCGCCAATGTCATTTACACCGACCACCATGGGGAGCTCAGAACGGCCCAAGAATTCTTGGAATTCTTGTGATTCAAGAATGGTACGAAGAACCACCGGCAGACGGTTCTTATAAGCGATGATCAGAGAGGCTGATCCTGCATGCATGCCCGGGATTACCTGCAATGACTCAACCCCGAAGGCTGAGGCCAGGTCGCTGGTCATATGCTGCAGCCTGGTCAATCGCAGCCCATCGGGTAACGATACAGTGACCCTGGCAGCTGCCGGGCCGCTTTGAACTGAAATCACCTCTATTCTTTCACCTTCGTCTTTTAAAAGCCCGCAGCGGCGGAAGGCCCTGTTCACCCTCAGCGCGTAACCGGTTCCGGTTCTTTCCCCGGCGGCCTGCCTGACCCAGGCTGGAGGGTCCGGAAGCAGGGACAGGGATGGCAGCCCCTCTTGCAAAGGCCCCCTGGAGTCCATTTTATTAGCCGGAACTTCGCTTTCTTGACGCCCATCCAGGGAGTTCTTTATAATGGTGGCCACCGCTTCACATTTTTTAAAAAACCGCTCCCGGCGGTCCTTTCCAATCCAAAGCCATATATACACCAGACTCCCCAGCCAGCATACAGCAGCGACTTTCCCGGCATGCCCGACACCGCTGCCGGCCGCGCTGGTGGCCAGAGCGCCTGCGGCCAGAACCAGGAGCATCCCCCTTTGAGCAAATGAATGCTTATCAGTGCCGCCGTTTTGCTTTACACTCTTTTTACTGCTCAACAGCGCCACCCCTTCCGGCAGCCGAATCTACAACAGTCCTGACCATATCCTCTATATTTCTCATAAATATTTTGGCATCAGCCTTTCCCTGTTCAATTTCCGAAAGGAGTTCTTCCCACCGGACCGTTAACCTGGGACTCTTCAGCTCTTCGGAAACCTGGTCCACCAACTCCTCCCCCTTTGCCGTCGGCGCCAGGCGTTTTCCATCCCTTTGAACATAACCCGCTGAAATAATCTTTTCAATAATGCCGGCCCGGGTTGCGGGAGTGCCCAGGCCCACTGAACCAAGTTCTTTAGTCCTGCCCGCATTTTTCATTGCCTTTAGCAGCGAGGCATCGGTATATCTTCCGGGAGGCCTTGTTTTCTTTTCTTCCACGCTTAGAGCGGCAAGGTTTAATTGCATACCTTCGCTTAATTCGGGAAGGGTATTTTTATCATCACCAGATTTATAATCCCAGCCTTCTCCGGTATAGACCTCTTCCCAGCCAGGTTTAATCACCTGAGACCCTTTGGCATGGAATTGGTGGCCTTTGACAGATATGAATATACTGGTGTGCCGGTGCACTGCAGGTGGATAAAACACCGCCATAAACCGCCGCGCCACCAGGTCATAAACACTTCTTCCCTCAGTGCTTAATCTATCTCCAGGAACGGCGCAGGTAGGTATAATGGCATGGTGGTCGGTAACACCGGCATCATTTACTACAGCTTCAGGCAAGGGAAAGCCGGCTGCCTTCCGGGCAAAATCTTCATAGGCATCCACTTTGGACAAAGCAGACAGCCTATCCGCAAGAGTGCCGGCAAGCAGCCCGGTAATAAACCTGCTGTCAGTCCTGGGGTAAGTGATGAGTTTCTTTCTCTCGTAGAGGACCTGCGCAATTTCAAGGGTATGGGCTGCGGTCATACCTATATGGCGGTTGGCGTCCTGCTGCAGATCGTCGAGGTTGTATAGCGGGGGCGCGGGCACATCAGAATCCTTTGTTTCAAAAGACGTAACGAACCCGGCTTTCTCTTTTGATAAAGCAGTTTTAATATTTTGTGCCTCATCCAGTATAAAAAAAAGGCTATTTCCATCCTCTGTATCAGACCAGCGGGCGCGGAATATCTCCCCTTCCGGGGTAACAAATTGCCCCCATAACTCCCAGTAAACCTTTGCCACAAAGCTCCTTATTTCTTTTTCCCTCTCAACCAGCAGGGCCAGGGCCGGAGTCTGGACCCGGCCGACCGTCATTTTTTCTTTCTTACAAAGGGTATAGGCCCTGGTGGCATTCATTCCAACCAGCCAGTCAGCCCGGGCCCGGGCCTGGGCGGCAGCAAAAAGGGAATCATAAAGAGATCCATCCTTAAGCTTTGAAAAGGCCCTTTTAATTGCCTCCGGGGTATTCTCTGACAGCCACAGCCGTTTAAAAGGCTTCCGGCATTCTGCCAGGTAGTAAATGTACCGGAAAATCAGCTCTCCCTCCCGGCCGGCGTCACAGGCATTAACCACCAAATTTACATCGGTTCTTTTAAATAAAGGCTTTACTTTGCGGAAGTGCTGCTTTTTTGAATCAATAGGCTTTATAAAGAAGGCTTCCGGAATAATAGGCAAAGTGTTCAGGCTCCATTTTTTCAGCCCCGGGTGGTAATCCTCCGGGGCCGCCAGCTCGGCCAGGTGCCCAACAGCCCAGGTGATAATGTAGTCTCCGTTTTCCAGGTACCCGTCCTTCCGGGTAAACTTGCCCAGCGCATCAGCTATATCCCTGGCCACTCCCGGCTTCTCGGCAATAATTAAAGTCCTTTTGCCTGACAAAAGTTATCAGCTCCCTTTTGGATCTCTTGCAGCTGAACAGGCCTGGAAAAGAAAAAACCCTGTCCCAGGGTTACGCCAAGCCTTTTCATCATGGCCAGCTCATATGCAGTTTCAATTCCTTCGGCAATTACAGAGCATTTAATTTCGGCGCCCAGGGCCACCAGGTGTTTTACGATAGACTGGTACTGTTCATCACCGGCAGCTCCCATTACTATAGGCCTGTCAATTTTTATGAAGTCAGGCCTTAGCTCTGCCACGCTGCGCAGCCGGTCATATCCCGATCCAACATCGTCGATGGCAATTAAAAAACCCCTTTCCTTCAGCATTCTGCAGGTGCGGCTGACATGCATGAAATCCTGAATTTTTACATGCTCGGTGATTTCAAATACAATTCTTCCTGGGGACGAATCTAGCAGTGTTAAACACTTTTTTATCCCGGTTATCTGGGCCATCAGTAACGGGTTTATATTTATGAACACCTTCTTATCTACCGGGATTTGTCCGGTGGCAGTCAAGGCATTCTCTAAACAGGCCGTTTCCAATGCTTTTAGTAAACCATAACTCCTGGCGCATTTAAAAAGGCTTCCCGCAGAGTGAAAATCTCCAACCGGCCCCCTTGTCAGCGCTTCGTACCCTATAGGCAGCACGGAATAAAGGTCCACTATCGGCTGTATCAAGGTTGTGAGCTGCCTGTTATTAAGAATTTTCGTTAAAGCATTTTTCCTTGACCGTAACATCACTTTTGTAATACCCCCTTTAAGAGACTAAGACAGATAAAAGCACCTAACTATAGGTGCGAATAACCAGCCTTCTGAGTATATTGCCGCTGATTTCAAGATCTACATCTGTGCTTTTACTGACCCCGCCTTTAAAACCTGTTATCCTGGCCTGGTACACCCCGTCATCAGGCCAGAAACCGTCCGCTGTCTTATCTGGAACGGTGAACGTGTATTCCCATCGCCCGGTAGTACCATTGAATACCATATCAGCAATTGTGGAAGTGTCACCGGTGGCCAGGGCAGGATCGCCGTCCAGCTTTGCCGGCAGGGGAAATTCCACTTCACACCAATCCAGGTTTACCGGCTCTCCTGTGGTTAATTTGACCGCTGCCGCAGAGATGGTAACATTTCTGCCCCTCTCGGCCGGCTGTGGGTCAACATATGCGTTGATGGTAAAGTCTGCCTCACACTCCAGTCTTACATGCAAAATTTTTGGAGTAACCTGTGTATCCGTGGTATCAAGAACAGCCCTCAAAACAAAACTTGTACCCCCTGGTA
>JAMCVT010000085.1 GCA_023475565.1 Actinomycetota bacterium | reverse complement strand
ACTGATCACAACAAAGTTAGGCTATAATTTTTTACATATTATAATTCAAATTTTGTTTAAATATTATCTATAATCATAAATCATACTGCATGGAGGCTGTAACATGGCCATAGTAAGATATATTCTAACTGTTTGGCTTTTTATTATAATTTCCGCTTGTTCGAATGCTGGGCCAGGGCAGGTGTCTAAATCATTGCCCGATAACCGGGAAAACCGGCTGATGGTGGCTAAGCAGTTTTTGGAAATTATGCCGCCTAAAGAGATGCTGCATGGCGTGGCAACCCGGGTAGGACCGAAGCTGCCAGAAAAGGAAAGGAAAGTATTTTTGGAGGTGATAAATAGTAAAAAAATAGAACAGGCAGCCAACGGGATTGCTTTGGACGGCCTCATAAAAACCTTCACCGTGGGCGAGTTAAATGCCATGGTGGCCTTTTATGGGTCTCCGGATGGGCAATCTGCGTTCAAAAAATTCAGTTCTTATACGAGCGCCGTTATGCCCCAGATTCAACACCAAGTTAGAACAGCCGTATTGGCAGCAGAAAAGCAACAAGAGCCCCAGGAACAGCAAAAACCAAAAGCACAAGCCCAAGCTATTGGAAAAAAAGAGCAGAAAAATACCCACAGCATAAAATAGGAGAGATGAAAGGAGGCGAGGATCTCCAGGAGAATTTGGCTTTCTCTGGTATCAGTAGTTATTTGGGTAAATGGATCACACCATGGACATTCAAAGGAGGACGTCTTTCATGAAATGGCTTGGCATATTATTTATGGCAGTGTTGTTGGCAGTGGCTCCTATCTATGGCAATGCCCAACAAACAAAAGAAAAAGCTATACCCCCAACTCAGCCCCAGACTCAGGTTGAAAAGGGCAAACAGGCCCAAGCGGGAAAAACTTATACCCAGAAGGAAAGAGAGAACTACGAAAAGCAAACCGCAACTGAATGGGCTGAAAATCAACAAAAGATTGATGCCCTAAAAACCAAGCAAGAAACAGCCCCAGTGCAAATGAGGCGGATGATTCTCAAGGGTTTGGTTAGACTTCAGAGAGGGATCTTTACTGGCCAAAAACAGTTAGCGGCCATGGAAAAAGCCCCCGCTGATACCTGGAGCGGTATGAGAGCCGATATGGACAAGGCCAAGGAGGGGTGGAACAAAGAATACGAATCTTTTGTGGCACGCCTCAAATAAGTGGAAGCGGGATTTTTTGATATCCCATGGCAGGGACTAGCTACTGAAAGTCCCGCAGGTTGAGCAGCAACAGGGCCCAGTCTCTGGGGCCAGCGCCGTCAGCGCCGGGTAAAAAACGTCTCGAAGGCCTGCGCGTGGTGGGAGTGTCGCGGCAACATTTCTATGATTTCAAGAGGGCTTACGCAGTCGGTGGTATGCCAGCTTTAAGAGAAAAATCACTGCGAAGCCCAACTGCAAGAATCGCGTGGTCTTCGAGATTGAAGCCGCGGTAATCAGAAGTGCCGAGGAGTATCCCGCCTATGGGCAGCTGCGGGCCGCCAACGAGTTGCCCAAAAGCGGCGTGCTCATTTCACCTTGTGGGGTAAGGAGTGCCTGGTTACGACATGGCCTGGAGACCTTCAAAAAGCTTGATCCGCTCGGAAGAGAAGGCAGCCCAAGGGTGAATCGTCTATACGGAGGCGCAGTTGGCGGCCTTGGAGCAGGTTAAACGATAGAAAGAAAGCAATCCGGACGAGATTGAAGCCCATCATCCCGGCTACCTGATCGATGAAGCCGAGCGGGAGGCCCTGGAAGTATTCGAAAGGACCACCCAGGATGCCTTCCCCGGAGAAAGTCTCACACAGGAAAGTTAAGTTTTCCTAGGTATGGAGCCGGCAGGGGGGGTCGAACCCCCGGCCTGCTGATTACGAATCAGCTGCTCTACCACTGAGCTATGCCGGCCAAAATGCTTGTCAGCCTTGAATATCGCAGGTTTGAGGGAATTTGGCAAGAGCTAAATATTTATCAAAATTGCTCAAAATTTGTCAATTTGTCCGCGCTTATGCGAACAAAAAAATGGCGTCCTCGGACAAATCGCGGACAAAAACCGGGGGTATTTTTATGTGCTGTTAGGCCAGGACTCTGACTTATATTTCAGAGGAAACCAGGTTTGATCGTGGTGAATATTTTGAGAACCCCGACCAAGTAAGAGCTTATTGCAAGGTTGAGGTCATGGAGCGGTTTTATCAGGCTAGTCTAAAAAGACTGGTTTGACGCAAGCCGATCTGGAGGAAATGGCCGGCGCCGTTATCCATCATAAATGGCATTGCGTTTTTTAAAAAACCGGATTTTCGCTATTTTCGAGGGCGGCCCCCATAATCGACTGGGTGATAGGTCCAATTTCCTTGAACCGACTTTTTCTGCCCCCCTTACTTCTTTCCAAATCCCCTTTCTTTGGCCATCTGACTCCGCGCCGCAGAATAATCCTTACACACTAGAGGGAATTTCTTAGGGTCCAGGTCATATCGTTGATAATACTCTTTCGGCATCAACCCATGAGCTTTTCGCAGGTGGGTCTTTAAAGTCTTCAGCTTCTTCCCGCACTCCAGACAGACCACATACTTGTTTTTAACAATATCCTTCAAAGGGATTGATGGTTTTTTTACACCGCCAGCTTCTTCAGCTTTTTCAGAAACCGGTACCTCCAAAATTTTCCCGCCTTCCAAGGAAGCCAATACATTGTAAACATCTTTAATCTCGCCTACCAATTGTTCTGAGGTCAGTTCGGTCAGGGAGGCGTGAGCAACAACGATCTCTGTGGTCAGTTTCAAAATTTCGCTAGGCATGGATATCACCCTCTTTCTTTAAATATTTTGAGTTAAGATAATATTAGATACTCATTTTGAAGTGTCAAGAAAAATATTATTTGTATTAATGAAAAATCTTCTTAAACGATATTATTCAACGTAGTTTAATTCTGTTTCTGGAATTGAACCTTGTCAGCATCACCACATTTATTATAAAATTATTTAGAGAACCCCTGAGAGAGTTTTTTAGCTTTAATCTCACCGGGGAAAAATAGCGTATATAGGCCCTTACGGATATCTGTCCGCTGGTCACCATATAAAAGACGTTATAAAAGGGAGAAATCTCATGGGTAGTGAGAAGAAACACCTTGAGCCCACTTGTGCCAGATGTTCCATTGAACCTGAAACACGGGCCTGTAAGAAACTCAAAGGAGCCGGGTCCCGGGGATGTCCCACGTTGACCCGCAAAGAACTGTTGGAAAAGGCCAATGCTGAATACCTCAAACAAGAAATGGGGTCATTTGCTCGGCAAGCCTCCATCCAGGAAGCCGCTTGCTATGCCAATCGCCACGAACGTCCTTATATCCCCCAGCCGTCAAAAACCCGGATCGAGGAAATCTGTGAGTTTGCCCACCGTATGAATTATAGACGCCTGGGACTGGTGTTTTGCACCGGCCTCAAAAACGAGGCGGCGATTGTCGACAAAATCCTGAGGAATAATGGATTCGAGGTAATTTCGGTAATTTGCAAGGCCGGAAGGACCTTAAAGGAGCTTATTGGCATTGAGGACCAGGACAAAGTATGCCGTGGCACGGATGAGGCGATGTGCAACCCCATATTTCAAGCAATGGTGGTCAATTATGAAAAGACAGATTTTAATGTCCTGTTGGGCCTTTGCGTTGGTCACGATTCTCTTTTCTTAAAATATGCTGACGCCTTCACTACGGTTTTGGCGGTGAAAGATCGTGTTACTGGTCACAATCCGCTAACCCCTATTTATCTTTACGATCATTACTATAGGAAATTAAAGCGGCCTGCAATGGAAGGCTCCGGCGAAAACCCCAAAGATAATGAAAAGGAAGCATGACGGATTTGGACTCCGCAGATTCGTCAATCATAGTTCCGGTCAGCCTCACCCAGGATCACTTGCCGCCTGCATGGGTTTCTGCCAGCAACGGTCAGTGAAACCTTGAAGTCACTGCAGGATGATGGCCTCATCCGGGTATCCAAGAAACAGATCACCATTTTAAAGCCCTTGGAAATAATGGATCGGCTCCTGCAATAACCCAGAGTAACTAAACTTCTCCTGCTTCTCCAACCTTGTTCTACGCCAATCCCCTGCCGGGCGAATGCCTGGCCTTTTTAGAAAAGATGATTACTTTTATTCTGCGTCCCAGAAAAAGACTGCCTTGGAGAAGAGGAGCTTTTTGGGGTTGGACTCGGGTAGACAGGTCTTTAAAATCATTTTCTAACTGCGGTGACTACGTCTGAGCCGCATAATCTCGGGTAAATGGGCCCCTTCCAACCATCTGAATATTACTGGCTGATTTTGCTGGGTATGGCAGTAGGGCTCTACGGCACCCTTATCGGGGCCGGAGGCGGCTTTGTGCTGATGCCCATACTCATATTGTTGCACCCCGAGATCAGCCCTGAACATCTAACGGCCATTTCACTGGCCGTGGTATTTTTCAACGATGGTACCGGTTCTGAGTCCTACGCCATGATGAAACGTATAGACTACAAGTCGGGCCTGATGTTCGCCGTGGCCACTATCCCGGGAGCTATAATCGGAGCCCTGAGCACTTCCTATGTGCCGCGGCACCTGTTCAATGGCCTCTTTGGAGTGCTTTTGATCGCCGCCTCCGCCTTTTTATTTTGGCGGCCCGCAGCCAAACCTCATCTTGAGAAACCGCACCTGCACCATCCCCACGTCTTCCGCTATCTGATGGCGGCCGATGGCGAAGAATATGAATATAATTTCAATCCCCTGACCGGCATAGGAATCAGTTTTGTGGTAGGCTATGCCTCCAGTTTTTTGGGGATCGGCGGCGGCATCATTCATGTGCCGGCCCTGATTTACTTTCTGGACTTTCCGGTGCACATTGCCACAGCCACCTCTCATTTCATCCTGGCCATCATGGCCTTAACCGGTACCATCGTGCACATTTGGACCGGCGCTTTTGACATAGGTGTCCGGCATACCCTGTGTCTGTCTATCGGCGTCTTGCTGGGGGCACCCGTTGGGGCTTACCTCTCCAGCCGGGTCCAGGGCCCCTGGATCATGCGCAGCCTGGCGCTGGCTTTAGGACTGGTGGGGATTCGCATCCTTATCATGTTCTTCGAATAATGGATGGAAAGCCTCCATCGGACACGATGCTACTGAGTGATGAGGCCACCAAAATAGCTACCGCAGCCTCAGCCCAAATAGTGGAGGTCATTTCATGGGCGCCGCCTATTTTGGGGCGCAGTCCTCTGGACCGGCCCCCCACCTGGACAAGCCATGTCAAAGGAATTGATTACTTCTTCTCGCCGCCGGCCGGGCAGGGTTCTAATTTAATCCCTTGTTCTTGCAGCTTTTTCATGTACTTTTCCGGGTCTTTCTTGAACTCTGCATCACAGCCGCCGCAGCAGAAGTAGATGCGTTTGCCCTTGTAGTCGGCATAAAATTGCTTGTTGATGTTGCCTCCCAGCACTGGACATTGGGTCTGGGGCTTGCCCGCGGCGGGAGCCTTGGCTTCGGCGGCCCAGGCGCCCCCCACGGCAAAAGCTGCCAGGGTCAGGGCCAGAATCAGCGTTTTAAAGATTTTCACAAGACTCTCCTTAGAGGATTTTCACGGGTTCACATTCCTTGGATAAAATTGTGTCCATAGATGGCCT
>JAMCVT010000149.1 GCA_023475565.1 Actinomycetota bacterium | reverse complement strand
ATTCTGAATTCTGGATTCAGACAAAATTTCACTCAGTATTAGCCAAAATCACTTCCGCGAGGGGCTGTAGTGCCTTTTAAGCCACCGGGTAAGCCCGTCAAGACCCGGGAACATAACCCTTTCGGTTATGTTGGCCTGGTCCAGCTTATCCCGGATCTCCCATTTAAGGGCTGGCGGTATGATTATCCTGTAAAAGATGTCCGGGTGATCGGCCAGCCAGTGCTCCAGCAGTGCCCCGTTGCTGCTGATCATGGAAAAAAGGGCGTACTGGTTAATTATCCGGTCGTCCAGTGAGGGCGGCTCAAAAAACACCACGAAGTCAGCGATGGAAAGCCTGTCAAATTCCGGAAGGCTTGCCGCCGCCCGGGACAGCATCTCCACGGTGAATCCGTTGGCCCCTTCCCACTCCAGTATTTCCCTCAGCGATGCAGGCAGGTATTTGTGGGCAGCCACATAGTCCACGCACCAGATGACCCCTTCTATATCAAACTTCTCCAGGTTTGCGGTGGCAAAGTGCATGGCCACATAGGGAGAAAAGGTCCAGTCCAGAAGTCTGGTGGGAAGGCCGTGGTGCTGTGCCACGGCCAGCCAGTTCCATATGGACTCCCCTCTTACAGCATCTCTGTGGGCATATTTTCTGAAATTCCGGAGAATATGGTTTTCCAGGGTGCTGTAAAGACCTTCCAGCCTCATCAGGCTGGTCTTCAGCTCGTAAGCTGCGTCCGACAGGCCGCGGTAAACGTAGTTTGACCGGAACCTCCTCAGGGGCTCCTGCCACGAACCTTCAAATACCAGCTCGTTCAGCTCCACCCAGCTGTATACCTTAATGTCTTTCACCGGCTAGCCTCACCTCACCATCTATACCCCTTGATTCTTTATTTATTCAAAAAATCCTCTGCTAATGCCGCGCTTCCTTTTTTTGACTGAGGAGCATAAATGGTATTGTTGCGGCAAACGCCGCCTGTATAGTAGAATATTGTTAAGGCGGATCAGGCGCCGCAAAAAAAAACGGGGGAACGATGGCTATGGAACAGCGGGGAGCAAGGGTATACCAGTTTGACCCGCAGAAAAAAAGAAAACTGAAAACACTCAAATACGTTTCCCCTGAAAAGAAACACCTGATTAAGGAAAGGGAAATGGCCCGGACAGACAAAAAGAATTTTTATATCGGCGCAGCCGTGCTGCTGGCTGTGATTGCAGCCATTACCATGATGAAACTGTATCTTTTCTGATTACATAATCACCAGAATTAAAGGCATCCGCCAATTAAAGCGGATGCCTTTGCCTTTAATCATTCTGAATTCTGAGTTCTGAGTTCTGTATTCCGACCCCTGAGCAAATGCCTATAAGCTAAAATATAAGCTTTTGCCTTCTGATGTACACGTTCATAAGCACTCCCAGGGCGGCCAGGTTCATCATCATATTGCTTCCCCCATAGCTGAAAAGGGGCAGCGGTATGCCGGTCACCGGGGCAACGCCGGCGGTCATGGCCACGTTCACTATGATGTGGAAGGCGAATAGCGAAACAATTCCGGCAGCCAGCAGGGTGCCGTAGACATCCCTGGCCAGGGTAATTATGCGCACTCCCCTGAACAGCAGTATAAAGTACATAATCAACACCAGAATGCACCCAATGAAGCCGTACTCCTCTCCCACCACCGAGAAGATAAAGTCAGTGTGCCGGATGGGCAGGAAGGTGTAGTGGCTCTGGGTCCCCCCTAAAAGCCCCTTCCCTGTCAAACCTCCGGACCCTATGGCAATCCTGGACTGCCAGACGTGGTACCCGGAGCCCAGCAAATCGCTTTCCGGGTCTACAAAGGTGGTCAGCCTGGACATCTGGTATTCCTTAAGGGTCAGTTTATGGAATTTCTCGTGTCTTTTTTTAATGGGCTCCTCTTCTTTTTTCAGCTCTTCCAGATATTTATTCAGGCTTTGGGGAGAAGTATTGAGGCCCTTTTCTTTCAGCTCGGCCATTATATCAGGGTCATTTCTCAGGTACCAGTCGCTGCCTGTGAGGGCCTTGTTCACATAGGCAATTTTCTTCTGTAGCTCCATGTCGGGCTTGTGCAGATAATGGTGGACGCCATACAGCGAAAGGGCCATAACCAGCCCCAGCCCGATAATGCCCACCAGTACGGAGGGCCTGGCCCCGGCCACGAAAAGCATGCCGAACATTATAGCCACAAAGACCAGGGATGTGCCCAGGTCGGGCTGTTTTAATATAAGCAGCGTGGGCACCCCAATGTAAATAAAGCACGGTATCAATTCCCGGAAGGAACCGAGCCTGCCCTGCCGCTTGGCCAGGAAATCGGCAAAGGTAATTATTATGATCAGCTTTGAAAACTCCGACGGCTGAAAGGAAAAGGGTCCGATATGAATCCATCTCTGCGCCCCCAGCGCCGTGTGCCCTATAAACACCACAGCCATAAGCATGGCCAGGTTTATAACATACAGCTGCCTTGAATACCTGGACATGTCCTCGTAGTCGATGTAGATAAGCACTGCCGCCGCGATGATACCCATGATGATCCAGCCAAACTGCTTGATAACAAACTGGTAGTCCAGATGCAGGAGCCTGAATAGAATATTAAGGCTCTGTATCTTTTCCATGGAGGAATCGCTGAACTCCAGGGTGGCGCTGCCTATGTTGATCAGGCTGAATAGGAGCAGGGCCGCCGTCACTGCCACCAAAGGATAATCTATATTCTTTAAAATCCGGCTTATCAAGGATATACCCCTTTCCAGTTGAGGCCTTACCCGGTGTCGTACTGCCAATTATAAATTATATAGCTTTTTCCGGTTTCTTTCGATATGTTTTTTATGGCAGAAAAATATACAGGCTTCCGGCTGGCGCCCTTTAACCAGACTTTACGGCAAGCGCGGGATACTTTAAGTATTAAACTAAATAAGGCAGGGAATACCCTGCCTTGCGGCGTTAATACTTTACACAACGTTTGCGGGCCTTTTTACATTCTTGATGGGTATGTTGGCTATTAGGGCCACCTGGTTTTCCGAGTTTTCAAAATTGACCTCCAGGGCTTCCTCGTCTATTTCCATGTAACTCGATATCACTTTAATCAGGTCGGCCTTGAGGTCCTGGAGTATCTGGGGAGATACACTGGACCTGTCATGCACCAGAACCAGCCTTAACCTTTCCTTGGCTACATTCTTGCTGGCGTTGCTCTCCCTGCCGAATATACGGGTAATAAAATCCAGCACCTTTATTCACCCCTCCCGTTCTATTTAAACCCGATCATACGGCGAATCCTGTTCATCAGCCCGCCTTCCTCCAGTGAAAGAAGGGGGACCTGCTCGCCGGTTATGCGGCGGACTATATTCCGGTAGGCCTGTCCGGAGCGGGAACGGTCGTCACAGATGACCGCCTCGCCGCGGTTTGTGGTGATGACCACCATTTCGTCCTCCGGAACAACCCCCAGCAGGTCGATGGCCAGTATGTCAATAATGTCCTCTATGCTCATCATATCCCCGGCCTTGACCATCTTGTACCGGACCCTGTTTACAATAAGCCTGGGATCCCTCAGCTCGGCGGCCTCCAGGAGTCCTACAATACGGTCGGCGTCTCTTACCGCAGAAACCTCGGGAGTGGTCACCACTACAGCCCTGTCAGCCCCGGCAATGGCGTTTTTAAAGCCCTGCTCTATGCCCGCGGGGCAGTCTATGATAACATAGTCAAACTCCTGCCTTAAATCTCCACACAGCTCCTTCATCTGATCGGGATTAACGGAGGTCTTGTCCTTTGTCTGGGCGGCGGGCAAAAGAAACAGCCCCTCATAGCGCTTGTCCTTTATAAGTGCCTGGCGAAGGCGGCAGTGCCCCCCGGTAACGTCGGTTATATCGTAAACTATTCTGTTTTCAAGTCCAAGAACCACATCCAGGTTCCTCAGTCCGATGTCGGCGTCAACAAGGGCAACCTTATTTCCCAGCTGCGCCAGCCCGGTTCCCAGGTTTGCGGTGGTAGTCGTTTTGCCGACCCCGCCCTTTCCTGAAGTTACAACAATTACCTCACCCATTGTGTGTCCTCCCTCGCACCTTTAACGCTTTACCGTAGCCAAATATGAGAACCTCACCCTTTTGCCGCCTTATCGAAAAAAACTTCAAACGGCGGCTCGCCCGGTCTGATAGCTCTCGATGGTAACCACACCGTTTTTAATCTTTGCTACCTCCGGAAATGTGCCTGGTGGAACCTCGTCATCCGGCGGGCGGGTAATGTGGTTCGCTATCCTCAGCTGGGTGGGAAGCAGGCGGAAGGCCATCACCATAGCCGACTCGTCTCCCTCAGCCCCGGCATGAACCATCCCTCTCATCTGCCCCATGACAATGACGTGACCGGTGGCCACCACTTCGGCCCCCGGGTTTACATCACCCATCACTATCACGTTGCCGTCGTAATAAAACTTCTGCCCGGACCTGAGAGTCCGCCTTATCAGAATTGTATTTTCTTCCCCCTCAACATCGTCCTGCAAATGGCTGACGGGGGCTTTCCTCCCTGTATCCAAAGTTATCTCCCCTCAATAACGGCTGGTTTATGAATTCTACAGCGGATAACCAAATCCTGCTAAAAGAATCAACTAATTAACAAAAAACCGGGGCCTCTGCCCCGGCAAAATTTCCGTCTTCTGCTGATTAATGCCTCTTTCCCGGCCCCGGTCTGAGCGGTCCCGCCGGCCTGGCCTCCGTTTGTCCCGGGCGCCGGGGAACCGCCCTGGCCTCCGCCCGGCTGCCGGCCGGTATTTTCACCTGTGCCGGTTCCGCCCCCTGCCGGGGAAGGTGCAATATTGCCGGGAGTCTGGGACGCCCCGCTGCCGGTGCCGGCGCCTGTGCCGGTGGCGGGAGCCCCGGGCGTTCCCCCGTTCTGCGGCGGGGCGCCGGGAGTGGAAGGTCCTCCCTGACCCTGGCTGCCGGGCTGAGCCGGCTGAACAGGCTGGGTTGAGGGCCTGGGCTGGGTGGGCCGGGTGGTCTGGACCGGTTGGGCCGGCTCGGCCGGCTGGGCTGCCTGGGCAGGAGACTTGCCTTCGGCGTCCTCCTTCTTGAACTGGAAGTAGGCATCCATTATTTTTCTGGCCGCAGGGCCTGCTATACCGCTTCCCTTCCCGCCGTACTCAATTATAACCGAAACGGCTATTTCAGGATTCTCATAGGGGGCGTAGGCCACAAAGAGGGCATGGGCGTTCTTGGCCGCATCCCCCACCTCGGCTGTGCCGGTCTTGGCCGCAGCAGTGTAGGGAGCGCCCCAGAAAACACCCGAGGCGGTTCCGCCGTTTATAGCTACCTCGTGCATTCCCTGCCTGACAATATCAAATGTCTCACTGGACACATCCAGCTTTTTAAGCACCTCGGGCTGAAAGCTTTTCAGCTCGGTGCCGTCAGTGCTGATTACCTTTTTAGCCAGGTGGGGCCGGTATATTGTTCCTCCGTTGGCAATGGCCTCCACATAATCAGCCAGCTGGAGGGCCGTTACCTTGGTCTCCTGCTGCCCAATGGCCATATCCATGCTGTCATACTCCCGCCACTGGGACTCCCACTCGTTACCGGCCCATACTTTTTTCTTCAATTCCTTCGAGGCCACCCGGCCGGCCTCTTCCCCGGGCAGGTCTATGCCTGTAGGCTGGCCCATACCGTACTCGGCAGCATACTTGCTCATTAAGTCAGGCCCAGCCTGGATCCCAAACATGTAAAAAAAGGTGTCGCACGAGTCCTTAAGAGCCTTTACAATATTAACCACCCCGTGCCCCCCGGGCTTCCAGTCCTTTTTATACTTGTAATAGCCGGGGTCGGAAATGGAGTCATGGATGGTCAATATCTTATTCTCCAGAAGGGCCGAGGCGGTAACCATCTTGAAAGTCGACCCCGGGGTAAAGGTGGTCTGTATGGCATGGTTGCGCAGGGACCGGTTGTTCAGCAGCTCACTGTATTTGCTGGCAGGCAGCGGCCCTGAGAAAATATTCAGGTCATAGGACGGAACAGTGGCCATGGCCAGCACCTCACCGGTGTGCACATCGGTAACCACGGCCGCGCCGGCCACAGCCTTGCCCGGGGGCAGCTTTATATAGCCCAGTTTCCTGGCCTGCTCAATCTGCCCCACTATGGCGTCCTGGGCCACCCTCTGCAGGCGCTGGTCTATGGTGAGGATGAGGTTGCTGCCGGGCACAGGCTGCTTCAAACCCAGGTCCCTTACCGGGCGCCCCTGGGCATCCACCTCCACCTGCCTGGCGCCGTTGACTCCCCGCAGATAGTTCTCATAGGTATTTTCAAGCCCCACCTGCCCAAAGGAGTCCCCCATATTATAGCCTTCGTCTTTGTGGGCCTCCAACTGGTCTCCGGTTATCTCCCGGACATAGCCCAGCACCTCGCCCATCAGGTCCCCGAAAGGATAGGATCTTACCGGCTCAATATCGATATTTATACCCGGCAGATCCAGGCGGTGCTCATCAATCCTGTTGATTGTTTCCTGGGATACATCCACCGCCACCCTGACCGGCTCATACAGCCTTTTGTGATCCTTAATCTTATCCTGGATGTCCTGCTCTATCTGCTGAGCGGTCATTCCCTGGAAGGTGGTTTCACCCTCCAGAAGGGCTGCCAGGCGTTTTATGACCGCGCCCGAGCCCTGCAGTCCGAGGTAAACCAGGGACACCGTGTAAACCGGCTTGTTGCTGACTATACGGACCCCGTTCCGGTCGATAATTTCCCCTCTGGGAGCCTCCACCGTAATCAGCCTCTGGTGATTCTGGGTGGCCAGGGTCCGGTACCGGTTGGCCTCGGCAATCTGCATATATCCAAGCCTTATAATAAGCACCACAAAAAATACCGCCAATATGCCGGTATATATCTTCATTTTTTTTTCAATTACTTTCTTTTCCACAATTGCACCCTTCCATCACCGGTGTATTGGACTGAATCTGGGCCGTAACCAGGTGCAAGGTCTCTTTAGATATTTTTCCCCCGTAGAAAGCCGTCCTGATTGGAGCTGTAAAACCTGTGGTAGAAAAAGGGAACCAGTGCCGCCGTATAGGTTGCCGTTGGCAGCATAACCCTGAGCAGCGCCACCCCCGGGGAGATTTGAACGTTCATAAAATACAGTAGAATATAGGTTATAAGCTGGTCCAAAAAGGATGCCATCCAGACCAGGAAGACTATTATTATGGCGCTGTCCTTATATATCTTTGACTCGGTAAAACCCACCAGGTAGCCCACAATCATAAGCGCCAGCGCGTTCATGCCTATGTAGCTGCCGGTGGCCAGATCTATAAAAATACCTCCCAGCAGCCCGGTCAGCGCCCCCTCCCTGCTTCCTTTAAGAAAGGAGTTGAACACCACTATCATAAGAACCAGGTCGGGCTTAACACCAAACACCGGAAAAAAATTCAGCAGGGTAACCTGGAAAAATATGGCCAGCCCCATTAATAACAGCAGGAATAAAAGCCTCACTGGACAACCAACCCCGTTTCCTCACCGGCGTTCAGTATACCTTCTCCCCACGGGTGCGGCAGCCGGGCTATATCGGGCCCGGCCTGGGCGGCGGCAGATCCTGTTACCACCAGCACCTCTTCAATCCGGTTAAAATCCACAAAGGGCACAATCATCGCACTGTTAAAAAGGCCCGAGGGCTCCCTTCCGGAATCCTGCACCCACCCGATGGGAATCCCCTTGGGGTACATGCTCCCAAAACCGGAGGTCACCACCACCTGCTCTTTGGAAGTCTCTGTTTCCACCGGAATGTGAACCATTCTGACCTGCCCGGGAAAACTGGCCACCCCCTCAACCATCCCGGGGGCCCTTGTTTCCTGAATAAGGGCGCTGACCCCACTGCGGGGATCGGTAATAAGGAGGACCTCCGAGGTATTGCCGGACACTGAGGTAATCCTTCCCACCAGGCCCTGTTCGTTAATAACCGTCATATTGGGCCGCAGGCCCTGGCTGGTGCCCTTATTAATGGTAATGATACCGAACCAGTTGCCCGGATCTCTTCCTATTACAGCCGCACCGGCAACCTCAAAGCCCACCGCCGGCGCAACTGTGGTTTTGAAATCCAGAAGCTTTTTAAGCCTCTCATTTTCACTGCTTATTTCATTGTTCTGCCTTACGGTTTTCTCCAGATCATCAACTTTCTTTTTCATCAACTGATTCTCTTCAGCGGCGTTATAAAGTGTAAAAGGAAAGGACACCAGCCCTCTTAAGCGGTGCCCCAGGCTCATGGTCAGTCCCTGTACGGGGGCAAGTATGTCCCTTAAGACAGATTCCATGGGGGAAACCCGAACCCGTCCGGATTCGGTATAATTCATCAACGCCAGCATGAAAATAATTAAAATACCCAGAAGTATAATTTTTCTGGTGTTTCCCTTTCGAAACACACCATCACCCCGGTAATATCATTTGCCGCCCGCAGCTCTCTGCGGAAATTAAATAGGGCGGGCCTTTATTTAAAAAATGCACACCATTATTGTATATCTCCGGCCTAATCAAATCACCCGGAAAGTTTATCTTTTTAAGCCACCACAAAGACACCTTCGGGGGAAATACCCGTCAGTCCCAATATTTGCCGGGCCCTCCACTATTTTAACTTGCGGGGGTTGATCAGAACCCTTCTGAGCATATCAATATTCTCCAGTACCCGGCCCGTTCCGTAGGCCACCGCCAACAGAGGCTCCTCGGCCAGGTGCACCGGCATGCCTGTCCTCTCGCTGACCAGGCGGTCCAGGCCCCTCAGCAGCGAACCTCCCCCGGCCATAAAAATACCCCTGTCCATAAGGTCGGCCGCCAGCTCCGGGGGAGTTGCCTCCAGAGTGGCCTTAATGGCCTCCAGTATGGCCGACACCGGCTCGGAGAGGGCCTTATACACCTCTTCCGAGGTTATTTCCACCGTTTTGGGAAGCCCGGTGAGCAGATCCCGGCCGCGTATGTCAAATTTCTCATTAACATCAGGAATGTAGGCCGTCCCTATTTCTATTTTTATCTCTTCAGAGGTCCTCTCGCCTATCATCAGGTTATAGGTCTTTTTCACGTGCTGGGCAACAGCCTCATCCATCTCGTCACCGGCTATCCTTATAGACCTGCTGGTGACTATTCCTCCCAGTGAAATAACGGCCACCTCGGTGGTTCCACCGCCTATGTCCACCACCATGTTTCCGGTGGGCTCATGTACCGGAAGCCCGGCCCCAATGGCTGCCGCCATGGGCTCTTCGATAAGGTAGGCCTCTCTGGCCCCGGCCTGCATGGCCGCCTCCCGGACCGCCCTTTCCTCCACGGCGGTAACTCCGGAGGGAACCGACACCACCACCCTGGGGTGGACAAGAAATGTTTTGCCCCTCAGGGCCTTGCTTATGAAATGTTTAATCATGCTCTGGGTAACGTCGAAATCCGCAATAACCCCGTCCCTCATGGGGCGGATGGCCACAATGTTGCCCGGTGTCCGGCCTATCATCTGCTTTGCTTCCTCACCCACGGCCATCACCTGGCCGGTGTCCTTCTGTATGGCCACCACCGAGGGCTCCCTCAATACGATGCCCTTTCCCTTGAAGTATACCAGGGAGTTGGCGGTACCCAGATCTATACCCATGTCCTTTGAGAACAGACCGAACCCTAATCTCATTTTTTTGCCCCTTTCGTATTACGCTATATAAATTTTTTGCGGGATATCACTTTTTTACGCAAAAAATTATAACATGCCCATGGCTTTTAGACTTATAAAATTTTTGTCCCCAATTATTATGTGATCAAGCACGTCAATACCTATTATTGTCCCGGCTTCCTTAAGCCTGTCGGTTATTTCCCTGTCTTCCCTGCTGGGGGTAGGATCGCCGCTGGGATGGTTATGGACCAGTATCAGCGCTGCGGCGCTCCTTTTTATAGCGGCCTTGAACAGCTCCCGGGGGTGGACCAGGGAAGAATTCAGTGTCCCCACCGATATGGTTTCTCTTGCCACCACCTGGTGCTTGGTGTTCAGCAGAAGGGCGCAGAAATGCTCCCTATCCAGGTGTCTCATTTCTTCCATGACCATTTGGGCGGCGTCTTCCGGGCCTTTAATGGCCGGCCGGGTCCCGTCGGTGGCCGAGGCCAGCCTGCTGCCAATCTCCAGGGCCGCCTTCAGCTGGGCGGCCTTGGCCGGGCCTATCCCCTTTATTTTGCTCAATTCTTCAACATTAGCCTGAACGAGGCTTTTAAGTCCTGAAAAAAAACTCAGCACATCAGTGGCCAGTTCCACCGCACTTTTATCTGCATGCCCGGTGCGGAGAATTATGGCTAAGAGTTCTGCCTCGCTCAGCGTCCTGGCCCCTTCACGGATAAGCCTTTCCCTTGGGCGCTGGTCCACCGGCATGTCCTTCATCCTGGCATGATAAAGCATAGATCTTTTGAAACCTCCGGGATTATTCACCCTTTGCCGCAGTTTGCGGCAGGCCCGCCAGTGGGCGATCCAGCACATCCACCCCGAATTTCTTCAGTGCCCGGGCCAGCTTTGCCAAAGGGAGGCCCACAACGTTTGAGTAGCACCCTTCAATTCCTTTTACGAAAACAGACCCCAGTCCCTGGATGGCATAGGCGCCGGCCTTACCCAGGGGTTCACCGGTAGCCGTATATTTCTCCAGCTCATCCTTCCCGGCGGGCCTGAAAAAAACCCGGGTTCGCTCGTGGGAGACATAGGCCGCGCCGGTAACGCAATCGATTACAGCCAGTCCGGAGTATACCATATGCTCATCTCCCTGCAGGCAGTACAGCATCTCCAGAGCATCCTCCCTGTCCCTGGGCTTCCCCATTATCCTATTCCGCCAGACCACCACCGTATCCGACCCAATAACCAGTCCCCGGTCTATACCCCCGGCCACCTCACCGGCCTTTTTCAGGGACAGTGTTTCCACCAGCCAGGCAGGATCAGGGTTTTCACCGGCCCCGGCGCTCTCATCCACATTGCTTGCCAGCACGGTAAAATCCAGCCCCAGCTGCTGCAGCAGTTCCCTGCGCCTCGGAGAAGCGGAAGCCAGGTAAATGGGAATCAACGTATCAACTCCTGTTAAAGTTATTATAACTTTCTGTACACCCAGTATCCAACAATGAGGCCCAGAGCCGTCAGCGGGCTGAGGGTCATTTTAAACCCCACGGTAAAGGTCATGAAATGAAGGTCCAGGGTGGTTGGATCAAAGCCAATCCTGGCAGTGGACTTGACAAAGTGAAGATACGGGCTGACCGCATCGGCCGCAGCGCTTCCCGCCAGGCCCCCGATCAGGAGTAAAAGAATCAAAACACCAATATTTTTCGAACCCTTAAACGATGCCATCATTAATCACCTGCAGAACATATTGGGTATGGAATATACTGCCCCTTATACCTTTTTAAGTTTATCATTTTAGAGCTTATTATGACAAGCAGTCCGCCAAAATTAAATAAACATGGCAACTATTGGCATAAAAAAGCCCCGCAGCCGGGGCTTTGCCATTGTAATACCGTGGGCGTACCATTTCCCCCTCAGGCCTTTGGCCTCCGGCCTTCAACCTCCATTTGGGGCTGTCTCTCCAGCCTCCTGTTGAAGGGCATAAGGGCCAGCAAGAGGGCCGCCCCCGCCGCCAGGGCGCCCAACTTAGACGGCAGGCCGGGGAAGTAGTACCACAGCATCAGATACATCATCGACAGTAATATTGACATGATCATAAGGGGAAAGGCCACCTTCATGAAGCCCAAAAAACTTATGTTGGTTCCTCTTTTTTCAGCCATCCCTATAACCACCACATTGGCCGATGCTCCAATAATGGTGCCGTTGCCCCCCAGGCAGGCTCCCAGGGACAGTGACCACCACAGAAAATTAAGGTTTTCCATGCCGCCCAGCCTGCCCATATCCTGTATAAGCGGGATCATGGTGGCCACAAAAGGTATATTGTCCACAAAGGCTGAAGCTATAGCGGAAATCCATAATATCAAAAGTCCCGATGACAGTACCTCGCCCCCGGTAACCTCCAGGGAAACCCTGGCAATGGCCTCGATAACCCCTACATGTTCAAGTGCCCCCACTATTATGAACAGTCCCGCGAAGAAAAATATAACCGGCCACTCCACCGCATGAAGGGCATGCTCCGGGTCCTCCCGGGAAAGCAGCAGAAGAAGGCTGGCCCCGCTCAGGGCAATGACCGACGACTCCAGGTGAGCGAACTGGTGCAAAACAAAGCCGGCTATGGTAAGGAAAAGCACCAGCAGGCATTTTTTTAGCAGGGCCGGGTCCTTTATTTCATCATTCTCATTCAGTTCCATTATACTTTTCTGCAGCTCCGGCCTGGTTACCAGCTGTTTCCTGTATATTAAGCGAAGTATGAATAAAGTTAACCCGTAGATAACAATTATTACCGGTGTAAGGTTTATTACAAAATCCATGAAGCCCAGCCCGGTAGCGCTGCCGATCATTATATTGGGCGGGTCACCGATGAGGGTGGCCGTTCCTCCCACATTTGAGGCCAGTATCTCCACGATAAGGAAAGGCAGCGGGTCTATTTCCAGCCTCTGCGCTATGGCAAAGGTCACCGGCACCACCAGGAGGACAGTGGTGACATTGTCCAGAAACGCTGAAAGAACGGCGGTAACCAGGGCCAGGGCGGCCATAATTCTAAGAGGATGTCCGCCGGACCGCCTGGCGGCCTTTATGGCCAGGTATTCAAAAACGCCGGTCTGCCTGGTTATGCCCACTATAATCATCATTCCCACCAGAAGGCCAATGGTGTTGAAGTCGATAGCACGGACCGCCTCTTCCGAGTTCAGTATCCCGCCCAGGGCAATCAGCGCCGCACCCCCGAGGGCAACCACCGCCCGGTGAATCTTTTCGGAAACTATGACGGCATAGGTAACCAGAAATACGGTAACGGTAAATACTACCTGGAAGTTTTCAAACAAAAAATCACTCCCCCAATTCAAGGTAATTTATTTTTATGCCCTTGTATGGGCTTATTCTTTACCCATTTTTACAATATAAAAGGGGTGGTTTTTCTACCACCCCCTTGTTTGGCCGTGTTAGCGCAAAAAGGTGGTATATGACCACCCCCCCCGGCAAGTCGATCCTTGAAACCTTAAAAAAGGCCAACACGTTTGTAACATATTTCTTATTTTAAAAATTATAGCATTATCTTTATTCACCATCAATGTTTATTTTTACATGAACAGAGCCGCAGCACTCCCAAGGCCCGGAATGGGCCGGCGGCGGTTAATAATTTTTTGCGGGGCCGAACTCCGCGGTAACCAGTGTGCCCCTGGCCACCCTCTGGCCCGGGAGAGGTTTCTGACTTACAGCGTACCCGCTTCCGGCCGAAGAAAAATTAAGTCCCAGCCGCTGCAGCATAGTCCCGGACCTCCTTATGGTCAGCCCCGTCAGGTCGGGCACAATAACATCCTGGGCTGAACCCTGGACACCGGCGGCGGCTATTTTTAATGCTACAGCCGCCCCTCTCGGCTCAAGGCTTCCCCCGGCAGGCTTCTGCTCCACAACCACCCCGGCCCTGCCGGACGGCGCCGGGCGCAGGCCCCTTTCCTCAAGGAAACCACTGGCGTCTTCCACCGGATAACCTACCACATTGGGGACATGGACTTTTCTGTCAGCTTCCGGCACGGGCGGCTTTTCCTCCTCAATGACCGCTGATTTGGGCCCGGGCAGGCCGGGATTCTCGGGCACGTTCAGGTAGTGCAGGCTTTCCCGGGCCACCGCCTGAAATATGGGAGCGGCCACCTCACTGCCGTAATATTGCCCTCCCTTTGGCTCAGCTATCATCACCAGCACCGCAAGCCTGGGATTGTCAGCCGGGGCAAACCCGGCAAAGGAGGCCACATATTTGCCCTCTTCATATCCCCTCTGCCCCGGAACCTGGGCGGTGCCGGTCTTCCCGGCCACGGTGTATCCTTCTACATAGGCCTTCTTGCCCGATCCTTCCAGTATAACCCTCTGGAGAAGGCGGGACATTTTCTGGGCTGTGCCTTTGGAGACAACCTGCCTTACCTGCTGAGGCTCAATATTGGCAACCTCCCCGGTTGCAGGGTTCTCCAGGCCCCGGACCAGATGCGGCTTTATAAGAGTGCCGCCGTTGGCCAGGGAAGACACCGCCGTTATAAGCTGTATAGGCGTTACCGCTATGGACTGACCTATGGACATGGTGGCCAGATCCAGTTCGCTGGCCCTTTCTTCCGGTATAACAAGGCCCACATCCTCCCCGGGCAAATCCACACCGGTCCCCTGCCCGAAGCCGAATCCCTGCAGGTATTTAAACATTAACTCTTTGCCTGTTCTAAGGCCGGTGGCGATAAAAACGGGGTTGCAGGAGTTCTGGACCCCCTCGGCGAAGGTCTCGGCCCCGTGGCCGGTCCGGTCCCAGCAGTTAATCCTTCTGTTATTTATCATTATGTAGCCGGGGTCGTAAAAGGTGTCTCCCTCGCTTACCTTTCCCTCTTCCAGCGCCATGGCCGCCACAAACATCTTAAGGGTTGACCCGGGCTCATAGTTGTAGCGCAGGGCCGGGTTGAAATCCCATACCTGCTGCGGGAAAGAGCTGTAGCGGGCCGGCTCATACCCGGGCCTGGACCCCATGGCCAGTATCTCTCCGCTGGATGGGTCCATTACTATTATAACCGCCTTGCTGGGCTGGTACTGCTCAACAGCCTTGTCCAGCTCCCTCTCAACGTAATACTGGATAGTCCGGTCAATGGTCAGTATCAGGTTCTTGCCCGGAACCGGGGGCAGAAAACCGCTTTTTGTCTGGGGAAGCTCCCTCCCCTGGGCGTCGGACTCGGTGACCAGATGTCCGGGAGTCCCGGCCAGCTCCCTGTCGTAGGTTTTTTCCAGGCCGCCCCTGGCCGAAGGATCCAGACCCATAAAGCCCAGCACGTGAGACGCCATGCTCCCCTGGGGATAAGACCGGGCGGTCCCCTCTTCAAAGCCTATGCCGCTTATCTTGTATTCCTTTATAATATCTTCCAGCTTTTTGCAGGTATCATAGTCCACACTGCGCTTAAGCCTGGCGTAGCGCTGACCGGAGTCAAAAATTTTGATGGCGGCCTCGTCCAGTCCCAGTGTGACTGCAATATGGCTTATTATTTTCTCCCGGAGGACTTTTTCCTTTTCCTTCTTATCCTCCCCGGGCTCCACGGACACCTTGAAAGAAAAAGTATCGGGGTTTATATATATTGACTTGACCGGTGAGTTGCCCACCAGCTCAATATGATTGCGGTCGTAAATGGTCCCTCTGCTGGAATCGACAATCTCATCCTTGGCCCTGACCTCTTCAGCCTTCCGGCTCAGTTCCCCGCCCTTGACCAGCTGGAGCCAGGACAGCCTGAAAAGGAGCCCCGCAAAGCAAACCGCCATTATCATAAATATGATGGCTATCCTTTTTCTGCCAAACCACTCAGAAGCCACTCTACCACCCCCGCCCGAACCCGGTATGCTGATTGACTAAAAAGAATATAAAACTTTAGGCCCGGCTTTTCTCCCTGACCATAAATGGCGTGCTGAACTCCTCCGCCAGGTGGCTGCGGTCATTAAGAAGAGCCACGATACCACTGTCCCAGTCGGAAAAATCAAGTATGTTAAGAGCCGCATTATCCTGTCTGATTCTCCATTGGTTGTTCAGGTCCATTTTTAAAACCGTTCCCACCAGGCACCTTACCGGGCCCCCGTGGCACACTACGGCCACAGAGTCGTCTCCACTGTGCCTTTCCACAATATCCCTGACGGCCGGAACAACCCTGGCCGTAAGTTCCGTAAGCCCTTCCCCCCCGGGAACCTTTATGCTCAGGGGGGCGGACCACCATTTCATGGCCATGTCCCCGTATTTTTCTGTTATTTCCCTGAAGGTGAGTCCTTCCCACTCCCCAAAGTTCATTTCTCTCAGGTCCCGCAGGGGGATGACCTCCAGGCTGTGAGGTGCGGCCACCTGCCGGGCCGTTTCCACCGCCCTGCCCAGGTCGCTGCAGTATATGGCGGCCATCCGCCGGGAGGCCAGCCTCTCCGCCAGGGCAGCGGCCTGCCGCAGGCCCCTTTCCGAAAGGGGTATGTCGGCATGGCCCTGCAGTTTCATTTGGCTGTTCCAGATGGTCTCACCGTGCCTGATAAGATATACCCGGCAGCTCAATATTTTTCACCTCGCCAAAAGTCGCTTATACTGAAATTCTTACCGGTCGGAATACAGAACCCAGAATCCAGAATGGTTGGGGCATTCCTTGTATTTTCGTTTTCTGAAGGTGCCGCTGGCGGCATGGACAACTACTGTATTAGTTTGATGAAACATCCTTTTTTCCTCCACCCTTTACCGGAAAAAGGGGTATGCCCTATCTTATGTATTACAGGTATGCCCTCCTAATCCTGTAATCACGGCAGGCCTTTACAAAAGACCGGGCCTCCTCCGGGCAGCCGGCAAAGTGCAGGTGCAGGTAAGAGGCCAGCAGGCTGCCGGCGGCGCAGCCGTCGGAGCGCGACCTTTCCTCACCTTCCTTTTTGAGCAGGTAGGCATAGCTGGAAGGGTCGGCCCCCTTAAGCTCAGAGTAATGGAACTCATGCCCCCGGATAATACTTCCGGCGGGGGCCAGTATGCTGTCCCCCAGCACTCTGGCGGTGACATATCCCAGGGCTGCCCTTTTGCCAAGCATTATAGTCTCCCCAGGTATAACCCCGGCCATGGGGTGCCTGTGTCCGCTGAAATCGGTCACGCCCTGCGAGAGGAACATCATCCCCCCGCACTCGGCGTAGATGGGCATCCCGCTGCTGTGGGCCTTTCTCACTCCATCTATAAACTCGCTGTTCCTGGCTATCTCCCCGGCAAACATCTCCGGAAAGGCAAACATCTCCGGAAACCCCCCGCCTATGTAAAGCCCATCCAGGTCGGGGGGCAGTCCGCCCTCCAGGGAAGAGCAGGTCACCAGCTCGGCCCCCAGGCTGGAAAGAAGCTCCAGACCGTCCCGGTAATAAAAATTGAAGGCGCAGTCAAGGACCAGGCCCAGCCTTGCCGCCGGCCTCATGGGAGCCTCCGGAAAGACCCTCCTCGCAGGGGGACCCAGGCGGGAGGCCGACCGGGCCAGTTTAACCAGCATATCCAGGTCCAGCCCCTCTTTTATCTGGTGGGCCATCTGCTCCAGGAGCAGCTTAACATTTTTCCTTTCGGCAGCGGGCAGAAGCCCCAGGTGCCTTTCGGGCAGTTCCACCCCGGGGCTGTAGCTCACCCGGCCCAGAACGGGAACACCGGCCCCCGCTTCAATAGCCTCCTTAAGCAGGCGGTAGTGCCTTTCCGATCCCACCCTGTTTAAAATAACACCGCAAAGCCTTATTTCCGGATCAAAATTTTTATAGCCCAGCACCATGGCGGCGGCGCTTCTGGCCATGGACCGGGCGTCAAGCACCAGCACCACCGGGGCGTCCAGAAGCCTGGCCACATGGGCGGTGGACCCTTCGTCCCCGGCACCCCGGCCATCATACAGCCCCATGACTCCCTCTATAATCGATACATCGGCCCCCCCCGCCGACCGCGCAAACATCTCCCGGACCCCTTCCCCATCCAGAAACCAGGCATCCAGGTTCCGGGACCAGCGCCCCGCGGCCTCGGTATGATAGCCCGGATCGATATAGTCCGGGCCCACCTTGTATGGCTGGACCTTAAGCCCCGAAAGCGTCAGGGCCTTCATCAGCGAGGCGGCCACGGTAGTCTTGCCCACCCCGCTGTGCACCCCGGCAATTACTATTCTCGGCAGCAGCATAATATTACTTCCTTATACTGAGAGTATCTTCTGTCGGAATACAGAATACAGAAGTCAGAATTCAGAATGTTTAAGTCTTCCCGGTCGACTGTCACTGACCAGAGGTATTAAATTAGCAAACTTCATTTGCTTAGCTGAGCATTCCGGCCGCAGCCTCAAGGGCGGCGCGGGCTAAAACCCCTATGGCCAGGGCCAGGAAAGAGCTCAGGTACATCAGGTCGGCGGCCTGCCGGATATGTCCCGGAATAAGGGGAAAAACAGAATCTCCCATGTATTCTCTGAAGGATTCTCTTCCTCCGTACACATTGAGCCCTCCCAGGCGCACTCCCAGGGCGCCGGCCATGGCGGCCTCGGCAATGCCGCTGTTGGGGCTGGGATGCTTTCGGGCATCCCTCACTACCACCCGCAGGGCCAGGCCCGCCCTTCTCCCGGTTATCCAGGCAGCGGCAAGCATCGTAAGGCCGCATATTCTGGCCGGTATGTAATTGGCGGCATCGTCCAGCCTGGCGGAAAATCTGCCAAAATGCAGATATCTTTCATTCTTGTACCCCACCATGGAGTCCAGGGTATTAACCGCCCTGTACGCCATGGCCAGAGGCGCGCCCCCCAGCAGAGCGTAAAAAAGGGGAGCAATGACGCCATCCACCGTGTTTTCAGCAACTGTTTCCACCGCTGCCCTGGTCACCCCCGCAGAGTCCAGGGAGGAGGTTTCCCTGCCCACTATCCGGGCCACCAAGTTCCTCGCAGTTTGGAGATCACCGTCTATAAGGGGCTTTAACACGTCACCGGCCGCCCCGGCCAGCCCCCTGGCGGCCAAAGTGGTTGAAACCAGCCAAATTTGGGCTGCCACGGCCAGCCACGGGCTGATCAGCCCCAGGCCGTAGATCAGCAGGGCGGTGGCCCCGTAGGCAAAGCCTACCACCGCCAGGGCCATTAGGGCTCCCCCCGCCAGTGACCAAAAACCACCGGGCCGGTACAGCAGCCTTTCCAGGAGCTCAATCAGCTTACCCAGCGCCGCCACCGGGTGGGGAAGCCGGGGCGGGTCACCCACCGCCAGGTCCACCAGATAGGCCAGTGCCACTATGACCTCAGTCAAGGCCGCTTCCCCTCCCGGAGAGACCCATCAGGCCGTATATTCTGGTCATGTCCAGGCTTCCCCGCACCACCCCGGCCAGCCTGTCATAATCCCTCTGCCTTTGTTCCCAGGCCGAAAGAGACACCGATTCTGCCAGGGGAAGCAGCCCTTTTGCCTTCCTTAGCGAGTTAATCAGCTTTCTCCTGAAGGCGGCATTGTCAAATATTCCGTGTATGTATGTTCCCCACGTCTTTCCGTCCCCGGAGGAGGCGCCGTCCAGCATGCCCTGTGCTTCGCCGAACCGGTGGCTTATAGCAAAGACCGGCGCCATTTCAGCACCTAAGTCAGTCCTCCCCATATGTATTTCATAGCCCGCCACCTCTGTTCCCCGGGCTTCCTCCAGCAGGGGCCCCGGGCCGCACACCCCGGCCTTCACCTGGGTAGTTATCTTTTCTCTGGCAAAGGTGGTGGTAATATCCAAAAGCCCCAGGCCCTCTATGAAAGGTATGCTGGACTCGGTATGGAGGGGGTCGTGCAGCTCCCTGCCCATCATCTGGAACCCTCCACAGATACCCACCACCGGCACCCCGGAGCTGTAAAGCCTTCTTATTTCACCGGCTATGCCGGCTCTTTTCAGGTAGGCCAGATCTTCAATGGTGTTTTTACTGCCTGGCAGCAGTATCAGGTCCGGGTCTCCCAGGGGGGTGCCCCTGCCTACGTACCTGAGGTTGACGTCGGGGTCACTTTCGAAGGGGTCGAAATCGGTAAAGTTTGATATGTGAGGCAGGTGGATCACCGCCACCTCCACCTCTCTATTAATAGACTCCCCGGAACTCCTGAGGGTTTCCTCGTGGACAGTGTCCTCCTCCTGTATCCTGAAACCCTGGAAGTAGGGCACCACCCCCAGCACAGGCTTGGCCGTCTTTTCCTCCAGAAAGTCAATGGCGGGCTGAAAGAGGGACAGGTCTCCCCTGAACTTATTGATTATTATCCCGGCCACCCTCTCCCTGTCCTCCGGGGAAATGAGCTCCAGGGTCCCCACTATGGCCGCCAGGGCGCCCCCCTTATCTATATCGCAGGCCAGCAGCACCGGGGCCCCGGCCTCCCTGGCCACCCTCATGTTGACTATCTCGGTGGACTGAAGGTTGACCTCGGCCGGGCTTCCCGCCCCCTCTATCACTATAATGTCATTATCCCGCTGAAGCCTTTCCAGCGCGCCGCATATGGCCTCCCAGGCCTTTCCGGCATAGTTTTTGTGGTATTCCCGGGCTGACAGGTTGCCCACGGGCTTACCCAGCACTATAACTTGGGAAGAGGCCTGTCCGGTAGGCTTTAATAAAACAGGGTTCATATCCACAACCGGGGCGCGGCCCGCTGCCTCGGCCTGAACCACCTGGGCCCTGCCCATCTCCCCGCCGTCTCCGGTAACAAAGGAATTAAGGGCCATGTTCTGTGATTTGAAGGGTGTCACCCGGTAGCCATCCCGGTGGAAGATGCGGCACAGCGCTGCCACAAGGACACTTTTGCCCACATGGGAAGCTGTTCCCTGTACCATTATCGTCTTAGCCATATGTACCTCCGTGCTTTCAAGCATGAATTTGAGGTCTGAATTCAGAATCCAGAATTCAGAATTCAGAATTTTTATGTCGGGCTCTGCGGGTTAAGCCAAAGGATAAACCGATTAAACTGGTCTAAAGAATAAGCTACTGAGAAATGCTTTTACCATTCTGAATTCTGAATTCTGGATTCTGGATTCTGGATTCTATTTTTCTACATTTACTGCCAGTTTTTTAATCTCCACAGCCAGGCCGGCCACCACCAGGTATACCTCATCGGCCGTCAAGGCCAGGCGCCTGCCGGCCTTTCCGGCTATGTCCCGGAAAAGTCTCCCTAGCGGGTAAGGGGGCACCAGGCCCAGGCCCACCTCGTCGGCGACAATTATTACGCTGGCCGCTGACCTGCCTGCCGCGCCGGCCAGTTCTTCAACCATTCTGTCTATATATTCCTCTTTTTGATTCCGGTCTGCTCCCGGGTGGGGGAGTGTATCGCTCAAAAGAAGGTTGGACAGCCATCCGGTCAGACAGTCAACCAGCAGTACACCCGGCGCCCTCCCGGCCTCATCCAGCCTTCCGGGAATTTCCACGGCCTCCTCGATGGTAGTCCACCGGGCCGGCCTGCGCTCTCTGTGCAGGTCCACCCGCCGCTGCATCTCCTCATCACCGGGGGCCAGGGTGGCCAGGTAGGTTACCGGCCCTCCCATACGCAAAGCCAGATCCTCGGCAAACTCGCTCTTGCCGCTCCGGGTCCCCCCGGTTACCAGAACAATTTTTTTACCCCCCATGACACTCTCCCCCCACTCAGTTTTCTATAATCCTGTCTCCTGTCTCCTGACCGTGGGTTCATTCTTTTTAGCAAAATAATAATCCCCGGCCCAGGCCGGGGAAAAAACCCCTATCCAAAAGCCCTCTTTACTCGCGAAGAGGCTTTTACCCCTGAAAGGCAAGGTTTCCTGGCTCCCGGTTCACAGCCCTGACTTCGCCTTCCCTTTTAACAGGTGGCATAGTGAAGGAGGCTCACCGGATACAGTGGCGGAGACCGCTCAGGATTTCAACCTGATTCCCTATTATCCCTTTACCCGGGCGCCGGCCCGGAGGGCACCTTACAGGCGCGAATTACCGCGAAAATATTACTCTCATACTGTATGAACCATTCCGTCAGAATTCAGGAGTCAGAATTCAGAAGTTATGCCTGGCTCTAAAGACTAAACCATACAAGAAACCTTTATCCCGCAATAGCGGTATTAATCGCATAGCAGTAATGCTCAAACCATTCTGTATTCTGAATTCTGGATTCTGACTTCCGACAGAGTCAACCCTCAGTATAAGCGTGTCTTTATTATATCCCTGACCCTGGCCAGCATCTCTTCTATCATATGAGGGAGCGGCTCGGTTTTTACTCCCACTATATCAACCCCGCTGCGGTTCAGAGGAATCAATATTTTTTTTGCCCTGCTGGAGCTTATGGCTGAGGCCATGGCGGGAGTCATCTCTCCCAGCATGGAATTGGGAAAGACAATACTGATGGGACCCAGAATAATGTCGGCCCTCCCGGCGTTGAAAGTCACAGCATTTTCCCCGGTGGCCCCTTCATTGGCCCCGGCTTTGAGCATGACCGAAGTGGCCAGAGCGTTGGTGCCCAGCGCCAGTATTTCTACATCCTCCGGGAACTCCCGCCTTATCTTTTCCACAATATGCCTGCCTATTCCGCCTCCCTGGCCGTCAACAACCGCAATCCTCACATTTATCGCCCCGGTTATATATTATACCACAAATGAAAATATTAGGGCGGATCAGTTTTAACCCGCCCCCCTGAAGTAAAATGTATTTTTCGCTCTTATACCGCTAAAGCCGGTACCGGCCTGCCCGCCCCTGTCAGCCAAACCAAGGCCTGGTAAACAATACAGTTTACCCCTGGAAATATTAACGAAATAACGCCACATCTGTATAAAATTGTTATAATTTACCATTATCCCCAAAGTGTGTATAATATGTGGATAAGTAATTAATTTGCAGAATTACGTGGCCTTACGGACTGTAATTCTGACTCCAGTTCCACTATTTGGCGGTTTTTGCACAAGAGTGAACGAGCATACCGATAATTTGCCAGATGGAGCTTTTTATTCTCTTTTTCCAGCTGGTTGAGAAAGTTATTCTTTTCTTTCTCCAGTTTTTCTATAAGGTTCATCAGAACCCTCCGGCTGAGTCTGAGCTGCTCTACCTTCTCCTCCAGTTCCCTCACCCTTTTTTGTAAATGCTGAACGTCATTGTAGCAGTTCACCGGAAAACTCACCCCGCCTGAGACTGTTTGGGCGTCCTGTCGGCACGCCAGAACTTATGGTCTAAGTATATGCCCCGCAGGGTGGATTTAGACATGGCATAAAAACCGCCCTGTGGGCGGTGCTGTCTTACAGATTTAAGAATACCCGGTTCCAGTCCTTTAAGACGGCCCGACAGCCGCACGGCCAATCCCCCTTTTGATCCTTTTATGCCTATAATCAACAGGTCCCGCCCTGGCCCCTCCCCGTTGCCGCCCTGGATTTGGCGGCCAGTTCCTTTAGCAGCCCCACCACCCGGTACTGAACGGTACATGCCCCAAGAAGGTTGTGCTTCCTGTTTTCCATGCCGTGGTAGTCGGATCCCCCGGTGGCCACCAGCCCGTGCCTGCCGCAAACCTCCAGGTAATGGCTTACCATTTTCGGAGTGTGTCCCGGGTGATAGACCTCTATTCCGGCCAACCCCCCGGGGATCAGTGCCTTGATTAGGTCGTCGGCATCGGCCAGCCCCGGGTGCGCCAGCACCGGAACACCCCCGGCCCGCCTTATAATGCCTACCCCCTGGGCCGGTGAGCACTTAACCCTGGGCTCAAAGCCGGGCTTCCCCTCACTAATGTACCGGTCAAAGGCCTCCTCCACCGTTGCCACCCGGCCGGTTTCCACCATGGCCCTGGCTATATGGGGCCTTCCCACCGATCCGGACCCGGCAATCTCCATCACCCTCTCCCGGGTAACAGGAAAACCCAGCCGGCTCAGCCTGTTTATGATCCTTCCCACCCTGTCCCGCCGGGTGTTCCGGAAGAAGCCGAGCTCTTCCTGCAAAACGCTGTCATTAATATCGATCAGGTAGCCCAGCAGGTGTATCTCCTTGCCATTATACTCGGTACCCAGCTCAATGGCCGGAATAACCTCCACTTTCCTTAACCGGCCTTCCTCCACCGCCGGCATAATGCCTTCCAGCGTGTCGTGGTCGGCTATGGCCAGGGCCGCCAGGCCAATGGAAGAAGCCCGGGCCACAACTTCCGCCGGGCTTTCAGTCCCGTCGGAAGCTGTTGTGTGAACATGCAAATCAGCCAGCATTTAACCGCCCCATCCCTTTTATATACCTTTTCGACTTCGACGACCATCCGGCTATTCCTTCATATTTTACCCTGATAAAAGAGCTGGAGAACATCTCTATATTTTTTTTACTTTCCATATGTCCTATAGAAGGAATTGTCAATTCCATAACGTAAAGTATAATACGGCCATAATATGGATAATAGTTAATATCTAAATAGACAGGAGGGTGATTATGAAGGTCAATCCAAACATATTCCGGGAATATGATATACGGGGAGTAGCCGACCGGGATTTGACGGACGAAACCGTGACCCTGCTGGGCAGGGCCTTCGGCACAATGGCCCGCAGGAAGGGACTGCAAGAAGTTCTGGTGGGAATGGACAACAGGTTCAGCTCCCCGAGGCTTAATAAGGCCCTTACCGGAGGACTCACTGCCTCCGGGTGCAGCGTCATAGACCTGGGCACTGTAGTAACCCCCATACTGTATTACTCCCGTGTCCTTTACGACAACGAGGCCGCCGTTATGATTACGGGAAGCCACAACCCCCCGGAAGACAACGGGTTTAAAATGGCGCTGGGCAACTCAACCATATACGGGGATCAAATCCAGGAACTGCGCCGGCTGATCGAGGCCGGAGATTTTGAAAACGGCCAGGGCGGGAAAACCTCCGCCGTCCCGGTGCCTGAATACATGTCCATGTTCAGAGAAAAAATCAGTCTGGGCCCCAGGAAGCTGAAGGTGGCAGTGGACTGCGGGAACGGAACGGCCTCGTACTTTGCCGCCGACATTATTTCCTCCTTTGGCTGCAAGGTGCTGGAACTTTACTGCAATCCGGACCCATCCTTCCCCAACCACCACCCTGACCCGGTAAAAAGAAAAAATCTCACCGATATGATAAGCCTGGTGCAAAAAGAGGGGGCAGACCTGGGCGTGGCCTTCGACGGGGATGCCGACCGCATAGGGGTGGTGGACGACAAGGGCACGGTAATCTGGGGGGATCAGCTCATGGCCATTTTCTGGAACGAGATATTACAGAAGCATCCCGGAGCCCCGGCAATTATAGAGGTAAAGTGCTCCCAGGCCCTGGTGGACGAGGTAAACCGCCTGGGGGGCAAACCGGTCTTTTACAGGACCGGCCACTCCCTGATAAAGGCAAAGATGAAAGAGCTTGAGGCCCCCTTCACCGGCGAAATGTCCGGCCATATATTCTTCGCTGATGAGTATTACGGGTATGACGACGCCTTCTATGCCGCCGGCAGGCTGCTGAGGATACTGTCCAATACTGACGAGCCCCTTTCCGCCATTGTGGAAAGGCTTCCCCGCTACTATTCCACTGCGGAAACACGGGTCCCGTGCCCGGACGAGGAAAAGTTCAGGGTGGTGGAAAAGCTGCAGAATTATTTCAGGGGCAAATACGAGGTAATAGACGTGGACGGGGTAAGGGTCCTCTTTGGTGACGGCTGGGGCCTGGTAAGGGCCTCAAATACCCAGCCGGTGCTGGTGGCCCGGTGCGAGGCCAGGACTCCGGAAAGGCTGCAGGAAATAACAGACATCATGAAAAAGGTCATGGAGAAGTATCCCCAGGTTTCCCCCTTCCAGTGGGAGTACTAA
>JAMCVT010000056.1 GCA_023475565.1 Actinomycetota bacterium | reverse complement strand
TTCTGTGAAATCTGCACTTTAGAATGAATATAGGATGCGAAAGAAAGGAGGAAAAAATCTGAAAAGGAAGCTGGCAGTGGCACTGGTGGCAGTTTTTATTCTGATCGTGACTGTATCTGTAGCATATGCCGCCACCGACAATCAGGACTTTTTCAACCGTATGTTCAATGCCCACAAAGAGTGGGTCACCCAGGCCGTCGAGAACAAGCAGCTGACTCCGGAACAGGGACAGGCCTGGAACAATCATTTTGCGCAAATGCAGAAATTCCATGAAACGAACGGTTTTGGCTGCCCCGGCCCCGGCATGATGGGTGGATACTTTAACGACAGCCAGACTGACAGCAGCCAATAACTTCCGGGAAATTACCCGGAGGGGGAGGGATTTGATGATCGCCAGGAGTTTTGCCATAACATTAATTGCTCTATTTATATTTCTCATCAGCATACCCGGATACTCTTTGGCGGTGAGTGAGCATGCCGGTCATGACGGTTTGCCGACCAACGGCCAGTCCCAGGGGGAAGCAATGACTTCCTCTCACAACAACATGCAGCATGGATCCGGTCAGTCCGGACATGATCAGGCAGGCTCAGTCAGCCACTCCCAGGACAGCTCAGAACACGGAGAACAAAGCGGAGGCCATGGAGATTCCGGCAAAGGCGGGCCTGAGCCGGTAAAAAACCTTCTGGTGGGGGGTTTTGCAGGGATTAACGCCCTGATTATCGGCATCGCCCTTTACATGAAAAACAAGCTGCAGAGGGGGGTAGCGGGATGAACCTCCTGAATCTGAATGTTATAAGAAATATAGTTAAAAGCCAGTGGTTTCCCGGCATATTGCAGTGGCCCACCGCCTTTGTATTCGCAGTAGTTGTTTACCAGCTCCTGTACGGGCCGGCCTCTGCGCATATTAACTTCGGCACCGCCATGACCTGGGTGCTCTGGTGGCCCATAATTCCCCTTGTTTTTTTATTGCTGGGAAGGTTTTGGTGCGCCATTTGCCCTTTTGCCACCTTAAGCGACCTGGTACAGAGATGGGTGGGCCTTAGGCGTCCGGTTCCGGTATTTTTAAAGAAATATGGCATCTGGATAATTGACGCCATGTTTATACTGATCACCTGGGCAGATCATGTTTTCGGCATAGTGGAGTCTCCTTTCGGTTCCGGAATTCTGCTGCTGCTGATTATTAGCGGGGTGGTTTTTTCCGGAGCCTTCTTCGAGCGCAGAACATGGTGCAGGTACCTTTGCTTCCTCGGCGGCCTTTCGGGCAACTATTCACGGGCAGGAGCCCTTGAGCTGCGGGCTGACCGGGATAAATGCAGTAAATGCAGGGATAAATACTGCTATAAAGGAAAAGACGGCGTTCCGGGGTGTCCCATGTTTGAGCTGCCCGGGCAGATGGACTCCAGCGCCAAATGCAACCTGTGCGGCAATTGCGTAAAAGTATGCCAAAACAACTCTGTAACATTAACAGCCCGGGTGCCTTCAAAGGAACTATGGTTTATAAGAAAACCAAGGCTGGAAGAATCATTCCTTGCCATAATAATAATGGGCATCGTTTTCGTACAGAACATCACCATGCTTGATATCTGGACAGAGGCCCAGAGATTTATTGAAGGCGTTACCGGCACCACAAGCTATACCGTAACCTTTACAATAACCTTTATTATCGCCATGGCCGTTCCTGTACTGGCGCTGTACCTGACCAGCCTTTTGGCGGGAGCATCCAATAAAGAAAGTGCGATAGCAAACTTTGCCAGGTTCGGGTATGCGCTTATTCCGCTGGATCTGGCCGGCCACCTGGCGCACAACCTCTTCCACCTGCTGGCGGAGGGGAAATCCGTGCTGTACACAGGCATAGCCCTTATTGTTCCCGGCTTTAAGGGCGGGGACACAGCCCTGGTTTCAAACGATCTGATTCAGGTGCTGCAGTTCGTATTGATCGGGCTGGGACTGGCAGCGTCAATTTATACAGCGTACAGAATAAGTAAAAGCAGCTTCAAAAGCATTGCTTCATCTATTCCATACGCAGCTTTACTGATAATTCTGGCGGTCTTAAACGTGTACCTGTTTACCCTGCCCATGAGTATGAGGATGTAGCCCAAAAATTAAATATGATCCGTGCAGGAGGTATCCTTTTATGAAAAGAGCGGTATTGGTAATGGCAGTTATTCTGGCTGTAGTCCTGGTGGCGGCGGGATGTTCCGCCTCTAAAAATCAGGCCCAGAATCAGCACATGATGAACACCGGGGATATGACAACGATGATTAACAATTACTCCGGGGAAATGGCCAATGTTATGAGTTCCCAGGACACCAGGGGCTCCATGACTAAAATAATGAGCTCCCAGCGGATGCAGCCGGCCATGTTGAATATGATGCACACCCCGGAAATGCAAAAATCCATGGTTAGTATTATGAGCTCAAAGGAAACCATGGGAGACATGGTGAAAATAATGTCAGACCCGGCTATGAGGCAAATAATGGTAGATATTATGGCGGACCCTGCCATGAAGAACACCCTCAATGCAATGATGCAGGACCAGAGAATCAAGCCCATGCTGGATCAGATGAAGAGCAAATAAAACCTTCCCCGCTGACCACAAGCGGACCAGCCATGACATGCACAGGCTGGTCCGCGCCTCTGTCTTATATTACCTGGACTGAATGAAAGGCCTGATATATAATTCTTTATTATGAAAAGCTGTATTTATCTATCAGCCGACGGCTGGGACAAAACAAATCTAAAGATAGGTTTATTTAGGATAATAACCGCATTGACATTCGGTTTTATATATTTTGCTTACTCCAATAATGGAATCAAATGGTTATTTTTATGGTCTCTGTGGGTATTATACACTGCCGCATGGATACCTCTTCAAGGCAGGCACCTTAAAGAAAACCCCAACTTATGGACATATTTTTTCATTATAGCTGATGTTTTTTTATTGTTACTGTTTTCTATAATAGAATGCGATGTTTTAAATAATTATAGCGCCATACTTATTATTCCGTTATTTCAATACCTGCTTAGGTATGGTAGAAAAACGGCATTTATTTACGTCATCGTATCTGCAGCAGCAATTGTTTCTATATGTTTAATTAAATACCAGATTCATCCTTTTAACCATATAATGGTAATCATCATTATGCTGCTGATAACCTGTAACGAAGGATTATTGGTACAGGAAAACAAGGATTTAAGAAATCAGTTTTTCAATCTTTCTATATATGACGAACTTACAGGTCTGCATAACTATAGATTTTTGACACAGATTTATAAAAGGGAAATAAGCCGGGCCAATAGATATGGACTGCCTTTAACTGTTTTGTTGGTTGACGTGGACCATTTTAAAAAAGTAAATGACTCGTATGGGCATGAAAATGGTAACGATGTTTTAAAGCGGATAGCTGAAATTATCATGGAGTCTGTCCGGGAAGCGGACATCCCGGCAAGATACGGAGGAGAAGAATTTGTAATCCTACTGCCGGAAACGGATCAAAAGTACGGATACCAGGTGGCTGAAAGAATAAGGCAAAAAGTTGCCGGACATATATTCTTTTTCGGTGGAGTTACGGTTTCAGTGGGCCTGGCTTCGCACAACACGGCCAACCAGTCCCAGGATGACCTGCTAAGCCGGGCAGACATGGCCATGTACTCAGCCAAAAAAAACGGCCGAAACAGGGTTGTGGCTGAGAGCTCTTATTAATGCCGGGAACAGTGGTCCCGCTATAAACATCTCCTGAAACTCCATAATACCCCGGTTGGCGATATTCAGCTCGCCGTCGAAGCGGTAGGCCCTGGGGTCGGACTCGGAGCCGAACTCGGCTATGGTGGAAAAGTCCACGCTGCCGGTAAGGTCGGCGATGTCCTGGGACTTGGGGTCGGACGGGGTGAAGGTGCCTATGCCCGCCCTGCTTTCCTCGGACAGGAAAAATCTCTCCACCGGAACATTTTCAATACGGCCTTCATATTCCGACTCCAGCGTCATCCGGCAGGAAGGGCAGAGCTCTCCCTCGATGTGGACCCCGTACTCCCTTTCAAAATCAGGCCTCAGCTCCTTGGGAATAAGGTGCAGCGGCTCTTCGTGCATGGGGCACCCCTTTATCCCGTATAAAGCTCCCAGGCCGGTCCGGCTGAAGCTCTCCAGCCCTTTTTTGAACATGGCCACCAGGGTGGATTTTCCCCCGCTTACCGGGCCCATTAAAAGCAGTATCCTTTTTCTGACGTCAAGTCTCCGGGCGGCCGGGTGGAAATATTCCTCCACAAGTTTTTCCAGGGTGCTGTCAAGCCCGAATATCTCGCTCTGGAAAAATTTATATTTCTTCCCCTCGGCAGTTTCTTCAACGCCGGCAGACTTGATCATCTCATAGATACGTGAATGGGCCAGCTGGCATACGTACGGAGATTTCTTCATTATTTCCAGGTAATCACTGAAAGTGCCTTCCCAGGCAAGCCTTTTCTCAACAGACCGGTGATCTTCAAGTCTCTTCCAAAAGTCCATGCAGAATTTCCCTCCTTTTGTTTAGTGTTGTCATACATGGAACGTTATACATGGAAATGTTATTTGCGCCCCGCTCGTATTACATTATATGCCGTGGACTCCTAAAGAATTAACCGCCGGCAATCCCAGAATATGAAAAAACCGCCAATTTCGACAACTGACGGTTTTAACTATAAGCTTATACCTGGTATTTTTGGAATCATGTCTGCTTTTCGGGGCCAACCAGAGCCAGGGCAAATAAAAAAATCAATGCCATAATTAATTTCAGCAGCAACGGCCCCGCCTCCTCTTACCTGCCTTTTCTTTTTATGACAGCGGCAGGCCCCAAAAAGTTCCTCTATTTTAAGCCTTTGTTCAAAAAAATTTAAGCGCTGCCCGGCAGGGTCCTATTCAGCACTCCAGCATGCTTCCCGGTACATATTCGGCTTTTAAATAGTCCCTGGGGTCGGTGCTTAAGAGCCGGGCCATCCTGACCCCGCCGTCACCGGTTTTTTCAACAAGCATGGGCACCCCACGGTGGCAAACATGTCTGTACCCGGGGTCGCTCATCTTCTCCAGCCCCTCAAACACCAGTTCAAGCTGCATGGGTGTCCATAGTATCACTGCACAGGCACTCCTTTACCTTTTCTCTCCTCGATCATGTTTTTAAGCCTGTTGACCGCCTGGCTTACCCCCCCGACCTCATCTATAAGGCCCTTTTCCACCGCGTCCTTGCCAATCAGAACGGTGCCTATGTCCCTGGCCAGCTCCCCGGTCCGGAACATAAGCTCCCGGAATTCGGTCGAGTTGATCCTGGCATGGCGGGTAACAAAATTGACCACCCGGTCCTGCATCTTGTCCAGGTATTCGTATGTCTGTGGAACCCCTATGACCAGCCCATTCAGGCGAATGGGGTGAATGGTCATGCTGGCGGTGTCGGCTATAAAGCTGTAATCCGTGGCCACGGCTATGGGCACCCCGATGGAATGCCCCCCGCCCAGAACGATGGATACCGTTGGCTTCGAAAGGCTGGTAATCATCTCGGCTATGGCCAGCCCGGCCTCCACATCCCCCCCCACAGTGTTGAGAATAACCAGCATCCCCTCTATCTCGTTGGCCTGCTCTATGGCCACCAATTGGGGAATGATATGCTCGTACTTGGTGGTCTTGTTCTGGGGGGGCAAAACCAGGTGGCCTTC
>JAMCVT010000120.1:6479-25532 GCA_023475565.1 Actinomycetota bacterium | reverse complement strand
TTGTAGCTCTTTGAGGAAAAACATAAAATTTTATCAAGATGCTCTTGTCCGATGGACAAATCTTTTACCCCAAGGTGGTAAACTTTTTCGTGATCACAGTGGTAAACTTTTCGGTTGACAAAAACAATACTTTATGACAAAGAAACAACCGACCGCACTGGAACGCCTCATAGATAAAAAGTGCTACGATACCCTATATGCAGCACTTTCTGACCATATTGAAGACAACCCAGATAGTTTGGACCTGTTACACCCTTCCCATCATGTTGAAGAGCCAGATGAGGCAACGCTTGTGGACATGGAAGTCATTAATATTGCAGATGGCGCCTCAGATGAGGAAACCCTAACTTTCGATGTCAAGTGCAGAAATTGAGGTGTCGGAAACCGTAAAACGTGAACGAGAATCCGTTGGCGTTACCCAGTGGTTCAAACTGAATTGCGAAGCGCTGCTGGAGGAAGGATTTAAAGACATTATCGTAAACAGAATTGAGATTTACTCGAAGTAAGGGGGTAAGTTTATGTCATCAAGCATCACTAACAATCTTGTGCCGGTAATCAGCAAGGCCAAGTTCGACGATGAGGCGACGGCGTTCCTCTCAAAATACTGTCCGGAAGCCTTGGAAACGCCAATGGCTGTTCCGATAAAGGATATCGCAAGGAAAAAGCTGGGGCTTACTATACTTGAAAAGCGCTTGACCGAAGATTTCAGCATTTTGGGGCAAATGTGTTTTACGGGCGGTCTTGCCGAAATCTATGACCGTGAAAACGATGAATATCATGAGATTAAAGTCAAAGCGGGAACAATGATAATCGATCCTGACACCTTACTGAAGAGAAATCTTGGATGCATGAACAATACAATAGCACACGAGTCCGTTCATTGGGTCAAGCACCGAAATTACCATATTCTTCAAAGCGTTCTAGACGGGAAAAGTGCAGTCGCTTTTCGATGCCCTGCTGAACAAAAGGACGAGCGCTTTAAAAAAGAATGGGCGGACGAGGACTGGATGGAATGGCATGCCAATGGGATTGCACCGCGTATCCTTATGCCTATACAGACTGTAGGGTCAACCTTTGAACGCCTGATGACTGAGAGCCAGGCAAATCCATTCATCGCCGCAAACCTCATGCCGCCTACGCGCTGGGTCATTGAGCAGTTGGCAGACTTCTACAAGGTTTCCAAACAGTCTGCTGAAATCCGACTTAAGGAACTGGGGCATCTTCCTGTATAAAAAGAGGCTGCCCTGCTTACCTATGGTAGAGCAGTCATATTTTTTTACTTTGCCACTTCGCCTATTAGCGGCGCAGCTGTTTTGCTAATATACGAAGGGAGGATGCCTATGAAAAAGGTAAACTGTCCGAACTTGCGGGCGACGAGCCTTTGACATATCCAAGCTGCCCAAAGAGCAGGTTGAAATCAAGTGCCCGCAGTGCAGAAAGTTCGTCTCGGTTCCGTGTACGGTGGAGTCCGAAATGAAGGTGTCGTGACTGCTTCGGCGGTCATTGCGCCATGATAGGAGGTGAGAAACCAATGGCTAAGAGCAATAGCAAGCAAACGTCAAAGACCGTGGCGCGCAAAGCCTCTTCTCTTCTGAGAGACGGCAGAACCAGTGCCAAAACCAAGTCTGTGGCGGGCAGCGCGTTGTCCCAGACAAGGCCGTCGCGGAAAAAGAAGTAACCAATAACAGAACTATACCGAGCAACGAAGCCAAGTGCGAACTACCAAATGGCCGGATATTCTACGAAACACAAATTCGTAGTCATCCGGCTGTTTGTGTTTTATAAGCACCCGACTCTTTTATATATCTCCGCTTGGCTCCTACACCAGAAAGGAGCCAAACAGTGAAATTACGTACAACTTTGCAAACAACGAAACAAGCTTAAAAGTCTTTGCTTCTAACTTTCTGTTATACACATATTTACACTAAAATTCACGGCGTTAACATCACTGAATCATACCGAGTCTCCTCTTCAGCCTGCTCGATTGTATAAACACCTTTTTTATACCAACTTTCAAAAACCCCCCGGATATACGGCAAGCTTTTCTTACAGTTTAAAACAGACTTTTTAATTGCATAACCAATCATTTCCAACGAAAAATCATCAACCCACCTGGCAATATACTCAACTTCGACCTGGGTCCCTTCGAAGCCGGAATCCGTTAAAATTTTTCGCAAATCTGCAGTAGTTGACTTATCCACACAATTCACAACATCCACAGGCCTATCTCTGGTTTTCTCGCGCGCTCGTTTATTATCTTTATTATGATGCATGGATGAATGACTGAATGAATGCTTATTTATATCTTTTTCCATGGTTATTGTTATATTAGTATTGTTAGAGGCTGTCTCAGCACCCACCCCGGTGCTGTCAGCACCTACCTGGGTGCTCTCTGCACCTATGTGGGTGCCCACAGCACCTACCCCCTCTAAATTATGACAAGGTGGGTGCTGTGAGCACCTACCCCCCTTAACTTCATTTTCTACAGATTTCAATTCTTCCTTTGGAGACTCTGGCGGGTCGCAAAGGGAGTATATATTTGATAGATGTTCTCCGTCATCTTTCACCTGATGGTTTTTTTCAATCCATCCCTTCTCCTCAAGTTCAGCCACAGCTCTTTTGGCAGTGTCCCTGCTTATACCGCAATCTTTGGCGATCCTGTTATAGGACGGAAAAGCCTGGCGGTCGCCGTTGGCACACCTGGCCAGGTATAACCTCACAAGCTTGGCATAAGCAGAGAGATCTGAAGAGAATATCTCGTTGGTATCCCAGAACCAATTCTTTCTTCTTTCATCCTTTAGTGTCTTCGAATTATTGCGGTCAGACGGTTCTGATTTTGGCAACACTATCTCTCCTTTACTGCCAATCTACTATTTATCCAAGAATCCGCCGGCTTCGGTCTTGAGAAATAAAAGCCCTGCATCAATGAAACACCGCTATTCAGAGTTTCAGAAACCTGGTTAAATGTTTCAATACCTTCCGCAATAATCAACGCCCCCGATTGTTTACCAAACCGGATTAAGAATTTTAACAGCAGCTTGTAATACTCAGAATCACCGCTTTTAACTTTTGTGAGCCCTTGAATTATCTGTTTGTCAATTTTCAAATAGTCCACCCTGGTTTCACATATATTTGCAAGACTTCTGTCACCGGCCCCAATGTCGTCGAGTGCCACCCTGACCCCTTTGCCCTTCAGTCGCTGCAAATGACCGGATATACACCTTATCCTGGAGTATGATTCAGTAACCTCTATAACCGTTCTTTCCCTGATTCCGCTCAGTTCAGAGATGATTTCATCACAGTTGCCGGCTAAAATCTCCGGGTGAAAATTAACAAATAACAGTCCCCCGTCCCCTGCTATTTTAGAACGGTATTCATTCAACGCCTTTCTGAAACAGTGCATTTCAAGCTCCATCCGCAGTCCAGACTGTTTTGCTGCCTTGAAAAGGCTCTTTGCACCTTCAGCCAGGCTGCCTTCCGGCCCTCTGGCCAGGGCCTCGTAGCCTATCACATAACCATGCCTGTAATCGTGAATAGGCTGAAATAAAATTCTGATCATATCGGATTTAATAAGACTCTTTATATCCACCAGACCACCTCCCATATTTCTACCTATAAAAAATAAAAAACCGGCCGAAATATCGACCGGTAGATATAATCAAAACAATAATTATTTAGTTCCGGGAACAGTGATTATGTAACCTTCCTCATTTTCAGTCATATTTGGCCGTTTTGGCCGATTTTGAATTTCGCTATAGTATCACTATTACGCAAAAAACAATATATTATAAACCAGCATATTTCACCAAACCCTTTTATTGGCAAGGCTTTCGTAATTCATGTACAAGGTTGCCTGTGTAGGTCGTTTAGAAGTTTCCAACAAATAATCACAGCGAAAATGGATCTCCTTATTTCTTCGATTATCTTTGATTTTAATATTAGCATGAGGGCAGGCTTTTGATGTGAAAAACCGTCTACTGAGCCGATATGCCATAAAGGGAAGCCTAATTTACAGGCCTCCCTTATATTTGCCTACTACAAAATCCGCGGATGGCACGTTATCTGGAAATCACGTAATCCTTAACGACATCAGCACCTTTTTTGTCAAGTAGTTCCAATACTCTTTGAGAAGGCCCATTGGGAACATTTCTTCCTGATTCCCACGCTTCAATTGTTTTTGGTGATACTCCAATTATTTGTGCAAAAGTAGATTGTGGCAACTTTAGCTTTACTCTTATATTTTTGATATCGTTTGCCTTGTAGCCAGGTAATGGCTTAACCATTACAACATGTCTTTTCCCTTTTAAAAGTCCTTTTTCATACTGTATTGCTTCATTTAGACCTTTTACTATATTGTTAAATACTGTCATTTTTATCACTTCCTTTTTAGTTCGTGCTCCAAATCATTTATAAGTATTCTAACCACTTTCTTCTCATCCTGTGTTAAATCTGCTTTCACATTTTTAGGATATACTGTTATAAAGAAAATTTTTTCGTAGGAAGAAAAGTCAATATACAGTATCCTGACACCGCCTCGTTTACCTCTACCTTGAGCTGACCAACGCAGTTTTCTTAATCCACCGGTTTCAGTTATTATATCGCCAAAAATCAGGATGCTGGCATAGAAACCATTCGACCTCTCTTAAATTCTCATCTGTTAAACGGCATGACCGCCATTGCTGTTCAAATCCGGGTAATATAACAAATTCCCTTCTCACGAGACACCAACCTCATTCTTCATTTACATTATACCCTATTCAATAGGGTGGGTCAATTAAATAACCCTTCTTAAAAAAACGATCTAGTATAATCCTACCGGCCACCTGAGTGGTGGCCACGCACCGGGCTTAAAGGCTGTTTATACTCGCCCTGGCCGAGTTTTTAAAAGGGTATATCTTCCTCACTATAAGTGGATTCATTACCGTATCCGTGCTCCTCGCCGTTATGACCATTATCACCTTTGGCTTTATCAAGAAAACGGACGTTTTCTGCAATAACCTCCGCAGCCTTCCTTCGGATGCCCTGGTTGTCATCGTATGAACGAATCTGCAGCCTACCTTCCACTGCCACCATCCGGCCCTTGCCGATATACCTTTGGCACAGCTCAGCAAGTTTCTGCCAGGCGATAATATCAATAAAATCACTTTCCTTTTCCCGGTCCTTCAACTTGCGCCGGTCCACTGCCAGGGTGAATCTTGCCACCGCAACCCCTCCAGGAGTATAGCGCATTTCCAAATCCCTCGTCAGCCGACCGATTAAAATAACCTTGTTAAACATTTTTTATCCCCTTTCTTACTTTGATTTCATTAACCATGTTCCGGCAGTCCAGGCAGTGTTCACTGCCGCCGCCGTACCCTTTGTCAAAGATTTCTTTTGTTAACCAAATTTCCTTACCGCACCCCGGGCACCGGTACAAGACCCGCCCTGGCTTATACTCATTAACAGCCAAATCATCACCCCTTAATTAGCTGGGCGCTCGAAATATTCACGAACAACAACTATTGATCAGCTTTGTATTATGGTCAAAATCCTTGCCTTGACGATAACCTGCCGCCCTGGCATGTTCATCATGGTTAGTGCTGTAATTGTGGGTGCGCCCTTTTTTTAATTTTTTCTCCTCGACGGCCTTAACTACCACAGCATCCTTGACCAGCACCAGGGACAATTCCATAGATTCAATACCATGTTTAGCCATAATCTCTTGAGCCTTAAGCATTGTAGACATTGCTTCCTCTGGATAATTGCTCTTATTGGCTATTGCCAGTAACTTCCTGACCTTATCAATCACGTTTTCTTTATTCATTTATAGAGCCTCCTTTAAAACAAAACTTTACCGTAGCTCATAACCTACTTACTTGAAAAAGGTGCCCCCCAAACCGGTCTTTATTCCTCCGAGCCTCCCTGGATAACCTCACCGTTATGAACAGGTTAGGAGCATTTGATCCAGCTGTTAGGCGCCGTGCAGCAGAAATCTTGACTTTTGGAAGACCAAATGAATCACAACGCTATGCAGTACTCAGTCCAATTCTCAAGAAACTCCAATTTTCTCGGGAGCAGATTGAGATATTGTCACTGTGACTGGTGCCCGAAATGGGTACACTTATGGATTTACATACTCGGATCTGATACAAAATTTACTACCCGCTATTATTCTTGATGCTTATCCCAGCCAGCCAATTAACCCGGCTCGAGCGGTGGAAACCGCTCAAAAAATAATCCCAACACCACCTTTCCAGGAGGATACCATATGACTACATGGTCCTTGTCACAGCTTCTTGCTGGGTTACACGACGATATACAGCAACGGCTTGAAACTGTCCGAAAAAGCTTCAGTCATCCTGGAACAAAAGGGGACGCTAGTGAACAGGTATGGCTTAAGCTTTTCGAGACATACTTACCCCGCCGTTATCAGGCATCTACAGCTCACATTGTCGATAGTAAGGGTGCATTCAGCGAACAAATAGATGTCGTCATATTTGACCGACAGTATTCACCGTTCATTTTTAGTTATGAGGGGCAGACCATCATTCCGGCTGAAAGCGTATATGCGGTTTTCGAAGCCAAGCAGACGAGCAATGCGGCCCTAATCAGATATGCAAAGAAAAAAGTTGCGAGTGTTCGTCGGCTCTATCGTACAAGCCTGCCGATTCCATATGCGGAGGGTGTCTACCCTCCAAAACCTCTTATTCCTATTTATGGAGGTCTTATGACGTTCGAAAGTGACTGGAACCCAGCCCTGGGCCAACCCCTATTGGATGCACTTGGTGATGAAAAAGGCGATGAACACCTTGATATAGGTCGCATCGCCGCACACGGTTATTTTGACTTAGATCAGCAGACCGGCCAATACGAGATTCATGATGGTGGGAAACCCGCGACGGCATTTCTATATTGAGATTGAACTTGTATATCTTTTCCGGGCGAACGGTCACCCCAAAGGCATACCACAGCGGTGTATCTATGCGATAATCCTGGAAATCCACTGAACTGGCTGCCAGCATTTCCTCCTTCTGCCCCGGCCAGACCTTCAACTGACCTTCCACACCAACTGTTCTGCCAACAGCTGCAGCCAGAGTTTGACGCAAATCTTTGCCAATCGGATTCACCAGGTGGAACTTGCGTGACTCCACCAGCCGCCACTGGCCACCCGGCTCGGAGACAAATACAGAACCGAATACAACTACTAAATCCCGCGCCGGATCGTACTGGATTATCTTACCAAACACCCGGCCGTGACGGTAATATACACCGTACTGGTCATTAAACACGGAAGTAGTAGATATAGTGCTAAAGCCGAACAAAAAGCAGAATAAGGTAACAACTATGGCAATAAAGAATATTTTATTCTTTATCCAAATGCATCTCATATAAAACACCCCCAAGCTGACACATCAGGAAATACTCGAAAATAAAGTTTTTTTCAATACCCACACAAATTCAAGGGGCTAGAAAAAAATCCCACCGCATTTTTTACAGTGGGAGCTATATTATTGCAAGGCAATTTTCCTGACAAATTTAGTCCGGTGGTTTTTCAAAACTATTATTTTTTGTTCTCCTACATGGGCGACGGGAATTAAAATTTCGTCACAATTTCGTCACGAACACCACCGAAAACCATATAATTTGGCATCACTTCACAGACACCCATATATTACCATTGCCAATATCCATGCGGTTTTTCGGGCTTCCCAGGGGTGTCAAATTGCCTTCCAGGAAAACTGCAAATCCTCCACTCCCCGGTTCAAATCCGGGTGTCGCCTCCACGTAAAAGGGCTGTCCCAAAAGCAATTTTGGGACAGCCCTTTGTTATTTAATTAAAAGCTAATTTAATAGGGTTCTAGTCAAGGTTTTTTGGCTAAAACAAAAGCTCAAATTTTTACATGGATTTATTTGGGCTTATATTCCACTTCCCATAAACTAAGATGTCAATTTATTCGGTTTTTTGGCTTTTATGGCTATCATTAATCATAAAGAGATTTATTGTTGATCTCTACCTCTTATTTCAAGGAAAGAAAGGAACTCTTCCATTTCCCATCCTTTCCAACGCAGTATAAAAACTATGGAGGTTTAACGCCACACTATCGAGGTAAAATTCATCGCCTGTTCGCCTTGATCGTTCCCATCCAGCCTGTGAACGATCAACAGCTCTTTTAACCTCAGATAGTTCTTCACGAATCCTGCTAACAAGGGTGAGAAATTTTTTATTCATATTTCAATTCCCTCAGCCTCAATGGCTTTACGTAAGGAGTCCCTGTACGCCTTAGCATCAACCAGATCAACTTTGAAATCTGTAGTCAAGCCGGTTACGGCTCCCACCGCTGCATAAAATATATCGTGAGGAATATCCCATGCTGCCAGGTCAACATCAGACCAGCGCGTAAACCAGGAACGTTTGGCTAAAGAGCCAAATACAACGACTTTCCTGGCACCAAAACTTCTTTTCAAAAGGACTGCAGATCTCTTGGCAAGTTCCCATGCTTCCTGATATCGTTTAGTTAAAGCTGCATCAGCTTCAGAAAAATCATCCACGAACGTTAAGGGATACTTATTTGTGTAATTAGGTAGTTAAGTCCTCGAGTTTTGTACTCAATTTTAAGCCCCCTTCCGTCTGGTAACGGGCACCCCCATGTGATCACTCATCTATACTATCTTTTAAGGCATCAGGTGTAGAATAGCTGTAATTATTGATTACACGTAAATTTATCTTCTCTCTTCACCATCAGATTACCTTCATTTATCAAGCGCAGATAAACATCTTTTGTAAAATTATACCATGTTGAATGCTAAAGCTCAACTGACGCCCTTGCTTTGTGTTCCTTCTAAGCAGCATAATTTTATGCCGTTTTCTCTTTTCTACAAATTTTTTTAGACGAATTTATTATTTAAAACTATAATAATGCGGCATCCCCCCCAGGCGGTAGACATATAAAACACAAGAATAACTTTTTGTTTCATAGAGCAGCTTAAAAATTTTCTACCTTACTAAAAGGGGATTATGAGGGATTTGAGGAAAGAGTAGAAAGGGTGCTGAATTTAAATGTTTTAGAAATCGCCACAAGAAAGGTTTTGCAAGTTTCATGGGATGAGAAAATTAAAAATATTGCTGCAATTTGAGGAAAAAAGCAAATTACAAAACTGACGGTTGAGCATAACGGGGTATTGGTGGAAATCATTAGCTGTGGAGATGTCATCAGGCATTCCTTCAAAGCCCTACTCTAACATCTATTAATTAAACGAGATAACTAAACATCTTTTTAGAAAAAGCTGTACAACCGTACAGCTAATTAGTATTTGGAGGATTTGTTTGTGACAGACGACATAAAAAAGGGCCGACAGGCCGATGGCAGGCTGACAGTGGAGCAACCAGCCTCCATCTGGACCAGAAATTTCTCCTTGCTATGTTTAGCCAACTTAGCTTTATATATGAGTATGCATCTGCTCCTCCCCACCCTGCCGATATACCTATTCGAGATCGGCGGCGACCAAAGGGACGTTGGATATTTGATGGGCGCCTTTACCATTGGCACCATAGTCATGCGCCTCACCGGCGGCTGGTTGGTGGACAGCTATGGCCGGAAAAAGATCCTGACCCTGGGCCTGGTGATGGTGCTGGCCGTCTCTGTGCTCTACAAGCTTGCCACGGATGTTCCGTTAATGATGATGATACGTGCTTTTCATGGTATGACCTACGGCCTGGTAGGCACGGCCATAGGTACCGTGGTGGCCGATAGTTTGCCCACTGCCCGTCTGGCTGAGGGGATGGGGTATTTTGGGCTTACAACTACCCTTTCGATGTCTTTAGCCCCTGTGATCGGTTTTTGGCTAGTGGGGGAATCCGGCTACCCAGTGTTGTTTTTAACGGTAATTCTGCTGACCATGCTGTCCTTCTTCTGTAGTTTGCCTGTCCGGTGTAGTTTGCCTGTCCGGGGCACCAATGCTCCTATCAGTACTCCGGCTAGCTATGACAAAGGAATCTGGGCCGGTATACTGGAGAAAACTGCCCTGCCCGCATCCAAGGTTGTATTCTTTCCGGCTATTGTTCACGGTTCAGTTTTTTCTTTTATTGCTTTGTATGCGGCTGAACGTGGAATTACCAATATCGGTTTATTTTTTACAGCCTATGCCCTGACCATGTTTTTTTCCCGTCCTATATCCGGTCGCTGGACGGACAGAGGCGGCGCCGATATGGTCATACTCATTGGCCACCTGGCCCTGTTTATTGGTATGACGGCCATTGGCCTGTCCCGCACCATCATGGGCTTCCTCTTTGCCGGTGCAGTTCTTGGCCTTGGTTATGGTTTTCTCTTCCCCACCTTACAGGCCATGGCGGTGCGCCATGCGCCGGCTCATAGGCGAGGTGCCGCCACCGGCACTTTATATGTAGCCTTTGACCTGGGCCTTGGTTTGGGAACGATTCTCTGGGGCTATGTGGCAGCGGCAACAGGCTATCAGATTATGTTCTTCACTACGCTGGTCCCCCTGGCTCTGGCCGGGGTAATCTACTACAGGGATAGATTCTCCCGCCAACCAGATCATTGTCAAAAACAAGGTGCCGGACCTTCATAGGCCACATTATTTTACACATAAAATGTAATATAGTGCCTGAAAAGGTAAGATCAGTGTCTAAAACTTTTAAAAAAATCATACTTTGCGGAGCGTATATTGTATATAATGTAATTGATTGTATACAGTTATAAACCAGTAAACAGTTATATACAACAAAAAACAAAGCCATTATTTCATACAATTTAGGAACTACCTGTAAGAGTTTTAAAAAATAAATTTGGCATGAAAATTGCAACAAAAATTTTATGCTATTCTGAATAGCAATGCCTGTTAGCATGTCTCCTGTCTCCCGACCACAAAAAATTACCTGAAAGGAGTAAACGATGCCTCTTCATCTATCAGAGGTACAGAAATGATGAGGGACGCCAAGATAACCCGGATATTTGAGGGGGACCAACCAGATACAGCGCCTGGTGATAACCAAAAATATTAGGAAAGAATAAATGTGACTGCGAAGGGAGGCTTTACATGAACCTGCCGAGAAGAGGCTGCCTGCAGGTCTACACAGGCAACGGGAAGGGTAAAACCACCGCTTCCCTGGGCCTGGCCCTGAGGTCCGTGGGGCACGGCCACAAGGTTTTTGTTATCCAGTTCATGAAGGGAAGCGATAATTACGGAGAACTGGAGGCCGCCAGGAAATACCTGCCCGGTGTCTCCATAGAGCAGTACGGGCTGGAAACCTTTGTGAGTAAGGAAAACCCCTCCCGGGAGGACAAGGACCTGGCCCAGAAGGGAATAGCCAGGGCCCGGGAAATAGTAACCGCCGGAGAGCACGACCTGGTCATACTGGATGAGTTGAATGTGGCCCTTGATTACAGCCTTGTCAGCCTGGACCAGGTAATGGGCATTATCAGTGCCAGGCCCCCCCATGTTGAGCTGGTGCTTACCGGCCGGGGCGCCCACGAAGGGGTTATCGAGGCGGCGGATCTGGTTACCGAGGTTACCCTGGTCAAACACCCCTTCTATAAGGGCCTGGAGGCCCGTGAAGGAATTGAGTACTAGCGGAGTGATAAAATTGGCTGACTATGTAGATAAGCTTCTGGAGGGAGACCGCCGGAGCGCGGCAAAAATAATTACCCTGATAGAGAATGATCTGCCCGGAAAGGAAGAAATAATCAGGAGGGTCTATCCCCACACCGGCAGGGCCCATGTAATAGGTGTAACCGGTCCCCCGGGGGCCGGAAAAAGCTCTCTCATTGACCGCCTGGTGGGCACATTAAGGGCTGAGGACCTGCGGGTGGGAGTCATCGCGGTAGACCCCAGCAGCCCCTTCTCCGGGGGCGCCCTGCTGGGTGACCGGATAAGGATGCAGGAGCACGCCCTGGACAGAAAGGTTTTCATACGCAGCATGGGCACCCGGGGAACGCTGGGCGGCCTTTCCAGGGCCACCAAGGATGTGGTGAAAATACTGGACGCCTATGGCTGCGATGTAATTCTTATTGAAACGGTGGGCGTGGGCCAGACCGAGCTGGACATAATGCACTGCGCCGACAGCACCGTGGTGGTGCTTGGCCCGGGGGCCGGAGACCGGATACAGGCCATGAAGGCCGGGATAATGGAAATTGCCGACTTATTCGTAATAAACAAGTGCGACACCGCCGACGTGACCAGAATCAAAAACGACATAGAAAATATGATCGACCTGAGCCCCCTGGCCAGGGACTGGCGGCCGCCGGTGCTGAAAACCTCGGCCTTCACCGGAGACGGCATAGGCGGCCTGTGGGAAAGGCTCCAAGCCCATAAGGCCTTTAAAATAAGCAGCGGCAGATCTGCCTTAGAGGCGGAAAAGCTTAAGGCCGAGCTGCTGGAAATAATGTACGGCAAGGTCATGGAAAGACTTAGCACCGGGGGGCTATCCAACGGTAAAATGAAGGAGATGATCGACAGTGTGCTGGAGCGGCGGGTTGACCCCTACACAGCTGCCGACACCCTTTTGGAAAAATTAATCTGCTTCCGGGAAGGAGCATGAAAAGTGAGTGAAAAAATGGACATCCGCAAAAACTGGGAAGAATGGCTGGAATCAAGAAGTAAAATGACCGACCGGGACTTTAAATATGAAACCGTGTCATCTCTTCCGGTTAATGACCTGTACACACCCCTTGACATTGAAAAATTGGATTATCAGAAAGACCTGGGCATGCCCGGACAGTACCCCTACACCAGGGGCGTGCAGGGCAACATGTACCGGGGCAGGCTCTGGACCATGCGACAGTTTGCCGGGTTCGCCACCGCCAGGGAGTCCAACCAGAGGTACAAGTACCTTCTCTCCAGGGGACAGACCGGCTTAAGCGTGGCCTTTGACATGCCCACCATTATGGGCTATGACAGCGACCACCCCCGGTCCTTCGGAGAAGTGGGCCGGGTAGGGGTGGCCATCGACTCACTGCAGGACATGGAAACGCTTTTCGACGGCATACCCCTCGACAAGGTCAGCACCTCCATGACCATAAACGCCCCTGCCCCTATTTTATGGTGCATGTACATTGCCGCCGGGGAAAAGCAGGGAGTGCCGTCGGAAAAGCTGACCGGCACCATTCAGAATGACATTCTAAAGGAGTATATCGCCCAAAAGTCATGGATTTTCCCTCCACACCCGTCCATGAGGCTGATAACCGACATATTTGAATACTCTTCCAGACATGTACCAAAGTGGAACACTGTCAGCATCAGCGGCTACCACATAAGGGAAGCCGGTTCTACTGCGGTGCAGGAACTGGCCTTTACCCTGGCCGACGGCTTCGCCTACGTGGAAGCCGGCGTGGCTAAAGGCCTGGACGTAGACCAGTTTGCCCCCAGGCTGTCCTTCTTCTTCAATGCCCATATCGACTTTTTCGAGGAAATCGCCAAGTACCGGGCGGCCAGGCGCATATGGGCGCGGCGCCTGAAGGAAAAGTACGGGGCCAGGAGCCCCAAATCCTGGATGCTGCGCTTCCACACCCAGACTGCGGGCTGCAGCCTTACCGGCCAGCAGCCTGAAATCAACATCGTCCGCACGGCCTACGAGGCGATGTCGGCGGTGCTGGGAGGCACCCAGTCGCTGCACACCAATTCCATGGACGAGGTGCTGGCCCTGCCCTCTGAAAAGTCCGTCCAGATAGCCCTGCGCACCCAGCAGATACTGGCCTATGAAACCGGGGCGGCCAATGTTATCGACCCTCTGGCCGGGTCCTATTTTGTAGAGGCCCTGACCAACAAAATGGAAGAGGAAGCAGAAAAGTATTTCGAGGAGATAGACAGAAGGGGCGGGGTGCTGGCCGCCATCGACCAGAGCTTCTTCCAGCAGGAAATAGCTGACGCCGCCTACCAGTACCAGCGGGCGGTGGACAAGAAAAAGCGGATTATGGTGGGAGTCAACGAATTTATTGACGAAGATGAGAAGATAGAAATTGAAATTCTGAAAATTGACCCGCAGATAGAAAAAGACCAGGCGGCCAGGGTGCAACAGCTCCGCAGTGACAGGGACAACCTGCGCACCGGAGATGCCCTGGACTCCCTCAGGAAAGCCGCCTCGGGAACTGAAAACCTGATTCCCTATATACTGGAGTGCGTCAGGTCTTATGCCACCGAGGGTGAGATGATCCAGGTAATGCGCGAGGTATTCGGGGAATTCAAAGAAAAGCCAATCTTTTAATACTAAACTGTGAGGTGTGACATATGGCCAGAAAAATAAGAGTGCTGGTGGCCAAGCCAGGGCTTGACGGACATGACCGGGGCGCCAGAGTTATAGCCCGGGGCTTAAGGGACGCCGGGATGGAAGTGGTCTACACCGGCCTGCACCAGACCCCGGAGCAGATAGTGGAGGCCGCTATTCAGGAAGACGTTGATGTGGTGGGCTTAAGCATACTCTCCGGGGCACATATGACCATTTTCCCCAGGGTATGCGAGCTTTTGAAAGAGAACGGCGCTGAAGACATAATGGTTATGGGCGGCGGCACGGTGCCCGAGGATGATGTCAAAGAGCTTAAAAACGGAGGCTGGGCCAAAGAAATATTCACCCCCGGCACCACCCTGGAGACCATCGTGGAGTGGATTAACTCAAACGTTAATACAGACTAGAATAGCCGCCTATTGGCGGCGACCGCCCTGCCTACGGTGGAATCCAGAATTCAGGAGCCAGAATCCAGAATAATAATCAGCCCTCATGATGGGCGGGCATCTTGTTTGAAATTATCAGGTAAAGGGCCACATATAATCAGTGGCCCTTTTTATTGCTTCAGCGCTATACCTCTTCGGTAAAAGCTGTATGTACTTACCTTCCTAACCGCCAGGTTTTAAAAAGGGATTCCCTCGTCCTCATAATCCACAGAATCCACAGATGAATCAGACCTATCAAACTCCATCTCTTCCCAGGTCACTCCATAAGGCGCGCCGCCGGACGTGTACCCCGCTATATAGAAAAACCGGTCATCCGACTCAAAAGGTGTATTCATCTCCTTATCGTGGCTAACCTTTTTTCGCTTTTTCCTTTGCTTAATTCGGGATTCAATGCACCTCTTTAATTCTTCAATATATTCAGGTGTAAACTGGTACCCTAATATTTCCAATTCCTTAACCGAACAGAGTAAATCCACTGCAAAATGCTTTGCGTAACCACTGACTATGTTTTTTCCTATGTACGAAGTCAGCCAGTGCTTAGCGGTTTGAAGCCGCGCAGGCCTCGCCATCCGTTTATGCCGTGGAACAGATGAGCTGTTTTTTCTTTTACTCATATCTACTCAATTCCATTTTTAACATAAGAGCTTTTTTCAAAGCGACACATATATCATGTCACTTGTTTCGGTATAATTCTTAAATACCAGGCTATGGCTATCAAATAAACCTTTTTCGTTTGTTAGTCTTTTTTGAATATCTTGGCAGTATTGCTTATCTATTTCAATGCCTATGCTGCTTCTATCGGCTCTCATTGCTGCTAACATAGTTGTTCCGGTACCACAAAATGGATCTAGCACTGTATCTCCAACAAATGAAAACATACGAACTAACCTATTAGCTAATTCGAGTGGATATGGTGCAGGGTGTTCTCTTGTAGAAGCTCCTGAAATATTCCAAAACTGTTGAAACCACTCATTAAAATGTTTTTTATTAATCATACTCAATTCTCTCTGTCTAATTGTTGGCTTACGATATCCCCCGGGCTTTCGTTGCATTAAAATAAATTCAATATCATTTTTAATAATTGCATTGGGTTCATATGGTTTACCTAAAAACTTGCTACCATTATTTATCTCGTATGTAGCATTTGAAATTTTGTGCCAGATAATTGGGTTGAGATTATCAAATCCTATTTTTCTACACAAAACAGCTATATCTGCATGCAAAGGCACAACTACATGCCTTCCATACTTCTTTCTTGAAAGGCAAACGTCACCTACAACACAAACCAACCTACCCCCCGGTACCAGTACTCTATATACTTCTCTCCATACTTTATTAAGCTCTTGCAAAAATTCTTCATAGTCCTGGATGTGGCCCATTTGATCAGGAGAATCATTATACTTTTTCAATATCCAATAGGGCGGGGAAGTAACCGCTAAATGAACACTTTCGTCTTCAATATATGACAAGTCACGAGCATCTCCATTAATTAATGTATGTGTAAAATTTTCTAAACTCAAAATGTTACCCCCTATAAAAAATCTTCAACTGGAATGCCTATTAGCAACGAAAGCATTTATTTGTCCTAAGAGAGAAGCTACAAATCTGTTAAAGGTCAAATCACCTGAAGGATATTCAAATTCTCGATTAACATACGATGTTTTTGCTGATAATAAAAAACACGAAGCGGTGTAATAACGTTCTAACACCAGCTTTCTACAGAATAGTTCATAACGTTTAGCATACGATGCAGTGCGAAACTCTTCAAACACTTTAAAGTGAGGTTCTTGTACTGATACTGAACACTGAGATTGTGGACAATCTTCCAAAAGCATTAAATAGCCTAGCCATGGCGCTGAAGAATTTCCGAATACTCCCTTTTCAAATGCAGTCCATATATCAAGGGCGCTGCCCATAGCCTCTTCTGTTCTATTATTGAAATTATTTCCAAAAGATGGCCCTACCTGTGACTTCAATTCAAGAGCGGCTACCAGAGAATTATTTGCAACAACAAGTAAATCCCATTTCTTAGTCGGCCGAAAATATCCAGGTAATTCAAGCCCCTTACTGGTATATATTTCAGCTTCATTAATACCATTCAATTTGAGGAGGTACTTAATAAGTTCAACAATCCATCCATCTGTTTTCCGCCTGTTACTGCACTACGCAAGCCTTGATCAACCTTACCAGATTGCGCCTGCTGCTCTAATTGTTTATCTCTTGTTAACCAAAACTATTTAACAGCGTTTTGGATTCTCTTTTCCAAATCATTGGGAAGCTGCATTCTTATTCCTCCAATCCTACGAAAAAATTCTGCAAAGTCCGGAATAAAACCTCTATACAATTAAAAAACATTTCCTATAATGGCAATTTAATATTATATCTTTTAACGACATAATACCGATAGTATTCTATCTTGTGACATAATACCGAGAGTATTCTATCTTGTATATATCTGCGGAAAAAAACGGCCCTCCGGGCGGTGCCGTCTTTACAGACGGCGGAGAGACAGACTGGAGACTGCTTGAAGGTAACACCTCTGGTCGGGAGATAGGATAAGCAGGCATTTCTGGCAGCAAAAAGACCTCAAAGTGACATTCTTAGAGGGGGAGGGGTTTTAATCCAGGCGGATGTCCCGGAGGCTGAATACTGGCTCTTAGCGACAGAGCCCTACGGACTGCCGAGCTGGCTGCAGGACGTAGCCAGCAGCCGGAATCGACGTCATGGATGCGGCGTTGGAGGCGGTCGGCAGTCCGTTGGGCGACGAGCATAGAACCAGTTCCCCTCATGGGGACATTCCTGCCCATAAAGAAATACCCAATCTTCAGCAGGTGTGTCCCCTTTCCTTATAGGTCCGGGAGCATTGGATTCAAACCTCTCCACCATCCCTAAAGCGACCACTGAGTGACCCCAAAGCTACCCGAATTAATCATAGTTTAAATCTTTTTTTAGACTACCGTTCGCTTTAGCGCTTTAAATCGTCATATAGTTTCCTGGTGAACGATAAAAAAAACCTTCCGTAAAAACGGAAAGATTTTTTCATCAGACCGCACGCTTAATCAAATATAACTCAGGCTTGACATATATGTCTTACGTTGCATAGTCTAACACCCGCACCCTCCCTCCCCTTCGGGAAGGGTTATGTTATTGCGCACTATTTCTTCCAGGCAGTCCACCGCCCGGATCACTTCCTCCTCCTTATTGAAAAAGGAGAAGCTGAAGCGGACCAGCCTTTTGTCAAAGGTGTCCAGGGTGCGGTGGGCGTCCGGGGCACAGTGCAATCCGGCCCGGCAGGCAATATCATAATTTTTGTCCAGCAGGCCCCCTATTTCAGGTGATTTTCGTCCTTCGATAAGGAAGGAAACCACCGGCACCCTGGGGGCGTCACCGGTGGGGCCGTATATTTTAAGCCCCGGCACCCTTTGGGCGCCCTCTATAAACAGTTGGGTCAGCCTCAGCTCATGGTCCCTTATTTTATCCATGCCGGTTTTCATTATAAAATCTATGCCGGCCTCCAGCCCGGCTATGCCGGTGGTGTTCAGCGTGCCGGCCTCGTACCTTTCGGGCAGTGTTTCGGGCATCCCGGGAAGGTCCGACTGGCTTCCGGTTCCCCCCTCTTTGAGAGTTTCCAGGACCAGTCCATCTCTTATATAAAGCCCCCCTGTTCCGGTGGGGCCCAGAAGGCTCTTGTGCCCGGGGAAGGCCAAAAGACTGATATTCATACGCTTAACGTCAATATCCAGCACCCCGGCGCTCTGGGCGGCGTCCAGCAGGAACAGCGCCCCGGCCTCCCCGGCTATACTGCCAATTTCTTCGGCAGGCATTACCGTTCCGGTCACATTGGAGGCGTGAATTATGGCGATAAGCTTTGTATTTTGCTTTATGGACTTTTTAATTTCACCGGGGTCTATGCTTCCGTCCCCTGCGCACCTGACCCTGGTCACCTGCACCCCTTCCCTTTCCAGCCTGTAGAGCGGCCTTGTCACCGAGTTGTGCTCCATGGTGCTGGTTATTACATGATCGCCTTTTTTCAGTAAGCCCTTTATGGCCAGATTGAGCGCCCCTGTGGCGTTTACAGTAAATACTATCCTCTCGTAGGCAGATGCTTCTATATTAAAAAGCCGGGCCAGCTTTTTTCTGGTGGAGTCCACCATTTCGCCGGCCTTTACCGACATTTTGTGTCCCGCCCGTCCGGGGTTTGCCCCCAAATCCCGTATACACCGGGTGACTGCATCGATAACCTCCGGGGGCTTGGGCCAGGTGGTGGCGGCGTTATCAAAATAAATCATTTATTAAGCACCCTCTTTCCCGCATGATAACATATATATTCAACGGGACAGGGTAAAATATACATTTTCCTGCAAATTTCATATAAACCGCCCTTTGGGCGGT
>JAMCVT010000120.1:0-6274 GCA_023475565.1 Actinomycetota bacterium | reverse complement strand
ACTTATTTCTCAGCCTCGGCAGCCGCCTTGGCCTTTTTGATGACGTCCTCGGCCAGCCTGCCGGGGACCTCTTCATAGCCGAGGAATTCCATTCTGAAATGTCCCCTGCCCTGGGTCATGGACTTTAAGTCAATGGCGTAACGGTACATCTCGGAAAGGGGTACCTGGGCCTTGACCTTGGTCTGCTTGCCGCCCGGCTCCATGCCCAGTATGCGGCCCCTCTTGGTGTTGAAGTCGCTGATTATATCACCCATATAGTTTTCGGGAACAGTTACCTCAACGGCCATGAGGGGTTCCAGCAGCACCGGCTTGGCCTGCTGGGCTCCCTTTTTAAAGGCCAGTGATCCCGCTATTTTAAAAGCCATTTCGGAGGAGTCCACCGGGTGGAAGGAGCCGTCAACCAGCACCGCCTTCAGTCCGGTTACCGGGTAGCCGGCCAGTACTCCCTCGGCCATAGCCTCGCGAATGCCCTTTTCAACCGCCGGGAAGTAGTTTCTGGGCACCGACCCACCGAATATCTCCTCTGTAAACACAAAGTCCTGGCCGTCCATCAGCGGCTCCAGCCTTACCCAGACATGGCCGAACTGTCCATGGCCGCCGGTCTGCTTCTTGTGCTTGCCCTCCACCTTTACCTCCGACCGGATGGTCTCCCGGTAGGGAACCCTGGGCGAGTCAGTGGTCACATCCACGCTGTAGCGCCTTTTAAGCCGCTCCATGATAATGTCCAGGTGCATTTCACCCATACCGGTGACCAGATTCTGCTTGGTCTCCAGGTTTTTCTCCACCCTCATGGACTTGTCTTCTTCCAAAAGCTTGCTTATGGCGCTGCCCAGCTTATCCTCGTCACCCTTGCTCTTGGGAGTGATAGCCACCGCCAGGGTGGGCTCCGGAAAATCTATACCCTCCAGCCTGACGGGTTTGTCCTTTTCACAAAGGGTGTCATTGGTATCAATATCCTGCAGCTTGACCAGCACAGCCAGGTCCCCTGTGTTGACCTCCTGGGTCTGGGCCGTGGTCTTGCCTCTGGTAAAGAGTATCTGACCAATTTTTTCAGACTTTTCCTTGTTGGCGTTGTATATGACCATATCGCCCTTGAGCTTGCCCGTGTACACCCTAATAAAGTTCATCTTACCCACATAGGGGTCGGCCAGTGTTTTGAACACCAGGGCGGAGAAGGGTTTGCCCTCTTCAACCGCCGGGGCCGGGGCGTAGTCCACCAGAAAGTCCATGAGGTTGGTGACAGCCATATTCTTGGTGGCCGACCCGCAAAGCACAGGCACAACCTTTCCGGATTTAACGCCTCCGGCCAATCCCGCCTTTATTTCATCAACGGTCAGCTCCTCGCCGTCCAGGTATTTCATCATAAGCTCGTCGTCACCCTCTACAGCGGCCTCCACCAGCTTTTCCCTGTTTTCGGCTATTACATCGGCCATATCACCGGGTATTGGTATTTCAGAGGCCTTGCCGTCCTTAAACGAATAAGCTTTTTGCTCGATTAAATCCACCACGCCGGAGAATTCCAGGGCCTGGCCTATAGGAAGCTGCACCGGCGCGAAATTGGCTCCGAATCTTTCCTTCAGCTCGTCCAGCACCTTGTAAAAGCTGGCGTTCTCCCGGTCCATCTTATTGATGTACACCATCCGCGGCATATCTTTATCCTGGGCGAAATCCCAGATTATTTCGGCTTGAACCTCCACACCGTCCACAGCTGACACGACGAAGAGTGCGCTGTCGACCACCCGCATGGCTCCCTTGACTTCCCCGATAAAATCTGAATAGCCGGGGGTGTCAAGCAGATTAAGCTTGCAGTTCTTCCACTCACATGGGACCAGGCTGGCGTGAATGGTTATCTGGCGGCTTGTCTCCTCGGGATGGTAATCTGCGGTGGTGGTGCCATCCTCTACCCTGCCCAGCCTGTTAACGGCCCCGGTGTTAAACAGGATTGCCTCCACCAGCGAGGTTTTGCCGGCTCCGCCGTGTGCCACCACTCCGACATTCCGGATTTTGTCGCTCGGATAACTTTTCAAATCCCCTGCCTCCTTTGTAAATAATGTTACCTGTGTAAAGTATTTCTATTATCATTTACGGCTAAACACAAAAATAAGCTCCCTAAAGAGCCGATTTACCGCGAGCCTTGAAACGGGATATTACGGTAAGCCGCTTAACCGAATTTTAAGCTATTCCACACAGCACTGCAAATATCCTTTTTAAGAATTAATTTTTTAAAACTTAATTATCCGGTACAGGCCCCCACTAACTTCTCATAGAAGCCCCGCCGCTTACATACATATAACATCAGGGGTGAGAACATGTCCAGCCGCTCATTTATTTACGGCACCGCAGTTTTACTGGCGGCCAGCATTTTCAACAGGGGTGTGGGCTTCATCTATCAGGTATTGATGATGAGACTTATCAAGCCTGAGGGAGTAGGACTTTTCAGCATGATTTTTCCTATTTACATTATGGTGGTGGTACTGGCCTCCCTGGGGATACCGGTGGCCATAGCCAAGCTGGTAGCCGAGGAGGTGGCGGTGGACAACCTCCCAGGGGCCTACAGGATATTTAAGATCTCCCTGTCTATTATAATAGCCTGCGCTGTTTTAATTACCCTTCTTCTGTATATGGGATCGCCCTTTCTGATCAGTCACGTTTTTCCCAACCCCAAGGTTTACCTTTGCTTTGTGAGCCTAATCCCCGGGGTGCTGATTGTTTCCCTCTGCTCGGCCTTCAGAGGGTTTTTCCAGGGACTCCAGAGAATGACCCCCACAGCTGTTACCCAGGCAGTTGAGCAACTGGTCAGGGTGACAGCGGGACTGAGCATTGCCTGGATCCTGCTCCCCAGAGGTATTGAGTATGCCTCGGTGGGTATATCCCTGGGGGTTGTCTGTGGTGAGCTGGCGGGATTTATCATAATGATTTTTTTATATATCACCAGGAGGCCGCGCTATTCGGTGTCTATGGCCTCTGCTGAGCCGTTTCCCCAAATACTGGGGAGAATTTTCGAAATGGGCATCCCGGTCACCCTTACCCGCTTTATTTCCACAGCGCTCATGTCCCTGGACGCCCTGCTGATACCCAGAAGGCTGCAGTCGGCGGGAATGTCCCTCAGTGAGGCCACCTCTTCCTACGGGCAGTTCGTGGGCATATCCGAAGCTATCTTCTTTACCCCGGGAGTTGTTACAATAGCCCTGGCCACAGCCCTTATGCCGGCTGTCAGTGACGCTAAGGCCCTGGGAAAAATCCATCTGGTCCGGAGCCGCATAGAGGACGCCTTTCGCATAACCCTTATGATGGGGCTTTTGGTGGCGGCTGTTTTTCTTGTCCTGCCCCAAGAGCTCTGCAGTACTCTTTTCGGCTACGGAGCTGCGGGAAACGCCCTTTTCATACTGGCCCTGAGCAGCCCTTTCCTTTACCTGCAGCAGACAGTCAACGGGATTCTCCAGGGACTGGGAAGGCCGGACATACCTTTTAAAAACCTGCTAAAGGCATCTATTGTCAAGATACTGGGTATATATTTCCTTACCTCGATTCCGGGCTTCGGCATACTGGGCACCGCCCTGGCGCTGGGGTCAACCTACGTGCTCATGTGCCTTTTGAACTACCGGGAGTTGAAAAGAATAACCGGCTTTAAAATAGATCCCGTCCCTTATCTTTTCAAGCCGCTGGCGGCCGCAGGGGCCGCAGCAGTATTAATGCTTTATCTGAAGATGACAACAACTTCCATAATAGCGGGTCTGCCCGGGCTGCTGCTTGAACTGGCCGGCGGCAGCTTTTTATATTTCCTTGTACTATACATAATCGGAGGCATAAATGCCTCCGATATAAGGAGAGTAAGGCGCATTATAAGACGTTAGGCCCGGCAGGCGGTCAAAAGCCGATGCCCCACGATTTTATTCTCTCCATTTCGCAGTTATTGGTTAGGTCTATTTGAACCGGGGTAATGGTTATATACCCTTCCCGGTTGGACCCCACATCCGTTTCCGGACTGTTGTCCTCCAGATCCTGCACCTCCCCGGCCCTCCAGTAGTAATCTCTGCCCCAGGGATCGGTTCTCTTGTCGAAAATATTGATATAACTCATGTTTCCCAGCCGCACCACCCGAAAGCCCAGGGGTTTTCCCGGCGGAACGTTGACATTTAAAAGCGTTCCGGCGGGCAGCCCCTCTTTTCTGACCACCGGCACCAGACCGGCGGTAAAGTCAGCGGCGGCGGTAAAATCATGGTCTTTAAAGCTGGCCAGAGATACGGCTATGGCCGGAATCCCGCCTATAACAGCCTCCACCGCCGCCGATACCGTTCCGGAATACAAAACGTCAATGCCCAGGTTGGGTCCCATGTTTATCCCGGAGAGAACCAGGTCCGGAGGTTCCCCCATCAGCTCCTCAAGAGCCAGTTTCACGCAGTCGGCGGGAGTCCCGTCCACCGACCACCCCAGCGACTTGGCAGATTCATATTTTACTTCACTGGCCCGCAGCGGCCTGTGCATGGTTATACCGTGACCTATGGCGCTCCTTTCCCTGTCCGGGGCCACAATATATAATCTCTTTACAAAGTCACACTTTTCAAGTGCTTCCCTGAGGGCAATTATTCCATCGGCAAAAATTCCGTCATCATTGCTGATCAGTATACGCATCGGCAACCCCCTATTTGAGAGGTGAGAAGTGAGAGGTTGGAGGTGAGAGTCTCACTTCTTCCCACATCCCACTTCCCACCTCTCAATTTATACCTCGTATATGGTTACAGTCACTTTTCCGCTTTCCCGGTCCCTGGTCAGGCCGAACATGAGCTGCCTGTCCTTAAGACTTTTATTCAGGAAGTCCACCACCCTGTACATATCGTCATAGGGGGCGAAACTCTTGGTGGCTAACAATTCAAGTTTTCCCGGGAGCTTTTGTTCCTTCTCCCCGCTCATAACGCTCACCACCCCTAACCCCTGATAAGAGACAGGGCCTCAGCCCTGGTAACTTCATTCTTCTGGAAGGATCCCCGCACCGCCGAAGTAATTGTCTTCGACCCGGGCTTGCGGACACCCCTTAAGGTCATGCACATGTGCTCGGCCTCCACCACCACCAGGACACCGTGGGGAGTCAGCTTTTTCATTATGGCGTCGGCAATCTGCGAGGTGAGCCTTTCCTGAAGCTGAGGCCTCTTGGCGAAGCCTTCCACCACCCTGGCCAGCTTTGACAGTCCGGTAACGTTGCCCCTTCTGGGGATATAAGCCACGTGAGCCTTGCCGAAAAAGGGCAGCAGATGGTGCTCACACATTGAATAGATGGGTATATCCTTTACCAGCACCATTTCCTCATGCTCTTCGGAAAACATTTTCTGCAGGTGTTCATGCGGGTCTTCCCACAGCCCGCAGAAAATTTCCTGGTACATTCTGGCCACCCTGGCCGGGGTTTCTTTTAAGCCCTCCCTTTCCGGGTTTTCCCCGATGGCCTCCAGTATCATTCTTACGGCATTCTCTATTTTACCCCTGTCAACCATAAATCTACCCCTCCCGTCAAATCACAGCTGACACATCATAACGTGCGCCTGTGGTATGATTCTTACGTCCCTGAGCACTTTAAGGGCCATGGACTGCAATTCCAGACCCCTTTCCGGCGAAAGAGCGCACTTACCTTTCACAGTCACCGGCTGTATCACCGTTGTTACGGAGGGGTCAACCCCGCACACCAGGTCTACCGCCCTCTGGTACTCCTCAATAGCACTATGATCATCAATTACTATTTTAACAAACACCTGTGCCTGCCTGGCCAGGGTGGTGTTTTTCCCATAAAGGCCCGCAGCCGGAAGTTCCGGGAAGCTTAATATCCATGGCCACTATGTCAATCAGTCCGATGACCCGGCTCAATTCGGCGTACAGAGTGCCGTTGGTCTCCAGATATACCTTAAGGCCCATCTGCTTAATTGCGGGCAGCAGCCCCTCCAGGTATTCGGCATGGACCAGCGGCTCCCCCCCAGTTAGGCTGGTGAAATGGTGTCCACCGGCATTAAAGTATTTTTGTAAAAGCTTTACCAGTTCCGGCCCGGACAGGGGATTTGCCACTTCCACGAAGTCCCTTTTGCCGGGTACTGCCTCTACCCTGCAGTGCCGGGCAGCCCCGGACCGGGCAGTGTCACAGTACCGGCAGGACAGGTTGCACCCGTCAAACCTTATAAAAATCTGCCTGGTGCCGACATAGGGGCCCTCGCCCTGGACCGAGGAAAATATTTCTCTGACAGCCGCCTTCACCTATTTAACACCTCTGACCTTACAGCAGGCCATCTTTACT
>JAMCVT010000003.1 GCA_023475565.1 Actinomycetota bacterium | reverse complement strand
CGGTAGTTAAGTCCTCCAGGGCCGATGGTACTTGGGTTTTCCCTGGGAGAGTAGGTCGTCGCCAGAATTAATTTTAGTGCCCCTGCATTTAAAAATGCAGGGGCACTTATAATATTAAGAGCCAGGGTGGTTGGCGCGTATACTCTCACCTCCAACCTCCCACTTCTCACCTCCCAATTGAGGGGTACACCCGTTCCCATCCCGAACACGGTAGTTAAGCCCTCCAGGGTCGATGGTACTTGGGTTTTCCCTGGGAGAGTAGATCGTCGCCGGAATTAATTTTAAAAATCCCTGTGTTGAACGCACGGGGATTTTGTTATTTTAACATATTAAACAAAAACCTATTTAAAAAAATAGCAAATATAATAAACAAAACCATTATTACGAAATAGGCAATTATTAAAAATCCCTGCAGCTTAAAATAGGTATTGAGATTCATAAATATGGAATTTATTATGACGCCATCTTCATCGGCATTTGCAGCAAGAAGCTCTTCGGCTTTTTTCTTGGCGTTCAGGAGTTTCACTCCAAGAATTATAATTATGATTCCTGGGATTGCCCCGATAACAAAGGAAAAAACTCCGATTAGAGCAGATATGACGCCCAAAATTATGGTCAAAATTGCTGCAAAATCCGACCATCTCCTGAATTCAGAGAGCGTTTCTTTATCTATCAAATAAAATCACCTCTCTTACCTGGTTGATTTTATGAATTCTGCAGGTAAAAAGAAATACCTTTGTAAACAAGCAATAAATGTTAACACAGGAACATTTTGAAAACAAAGGGGAAAGGTATTAAGCCAACCTATTCTAGAGTATTTCAAAACCTTGTATTTAACGGAGGGATATTGTAAAATATCTTGATAGTTAGGAAAAACAGGGGGGAAGCACAGTGGCAGAAAAAGGTACCTTGAAGGTGAAAACCGGCCTGGCAGAAATGCTTAAGGGCGGAGTTATAATGGATGTGACTACCCCGGAGCAGGCTAAAATTGCCGAGGAGGCAGGGGCCTGCGCGGTGATGGCCCTGGAGCGTGTTCCGGCCGATATAAGGGCGGCCGGTGGAGTGGCCAGGATGGCTGACCCCACCATAATAAAAGCTATTATGGAGACCGTAACCATACCGGTAATGGCCAAGGTAAGGATTGGTCATTTTGTGGAGGCCCAGATACTGGAGCATCTGGGGGTTGACTATATCGACGAAAGTGAGGTGCTAACTCCGGCGGACGAGCAGCACCACATAGACAAGCTGGCCTTTAAGGTTCCCTTTGTCTGCGGGGCCAGGAACCTTGGGGAAGCGCTGAGAAGAATTGGCGAGGGCGCCGCCATGATTCGGACCAAGGGTGAGCCCGGCACCGGTAACGTTGTGGAGGCCGTCAGGCATATGCGCAAGGTTATGGGCGAAATAAGACGCCTTCAGAATATGCCCAGGGAAGAGCTTATGGCGGCGGCCAAGGAGATGGGCGCCCCCTACGAGCTGGTCTTAAGTGTGGCGGAAAACGGCCGTCTGCCGGTGGTTAACTTCGCGGCGGGGGGTATCGCCACCCCGGCCGATGCGGCCCTTATGATGCAACTGGGCTGCGACGGCATATTCGTGGGGTCCGGGATATTTAAATCCAATAATCCTGCCGCCAGGGCAAAGGCCGTAGTGGCTGCCACAACTCACTTCAATGACCCTAAAATTCTGGCCGAGGTCTCCAGGGATCTGGGTGAGGCCATGCCGGGGCTGGAAATTGCCAGCATTCAGCCGGAGCAGAGGATGCAGGACCGGGGCTGGTAACTTGGAGGTTGGAGGCCGGAGGTTGGAAGTTGGAAATTGCATGACCGGCCTTGCTGATAAAAGAATGATTTTTTGCAGGCATTGGGAAGGGAAGTAAGAATAGAATGTTAATCGGGGTGCTGGCCCTGCAGGGAGCTTTCAGGGAACATGAAAAGATGCTGAGGGCCTGCGGTGAGGATATGGAAACCAGGCAGGTTCGATTGCCCGGCCAGCTGGAAGGAATTGATGGGCTGGTTATTCCCGGCGGGGAAAGCACCACCATGGGGAAGCTGATGATAGAGTTCGGCCTTCTGGAACCCATAAGGGAACTGGGGGACAGAGGGGTGCCCATATTCGGCACCTGTGCCGGACTGATCATGCTGGCCAAGGATATAGCCGGCTCGGAGCAGCCCCGCCTGGGCCTGATGGATATTTCCGTGGAGCGCAACGCCTTTGGCCGTCAGGTGGAAAGTTTTGAAGACGACCTGGACATTCCGGCCATAGGGGAAGAGCCTTTCCGGGCGGTTTTTATCCGGGCGCCATATATTTTAAGTGTCGAAAGCAGCGTCCAGGTGCTGGCCCGGTTCGGTGAAAAGATTGTTTTCGCGCGTCAGGGAAGACTTCTGGCAGCAGCCTTTCACCCGGAATTAACCGGAGATGCCAGGGTACACCGTTATTTCCTGGAAACTGCTTTTTGCAATTAATTTCCTATAGTCATTAATTGGAAGTCGGCAAAGATTTAAAAAAACAGGCTCTGAGGCCGGGTTAAATCTTAAGAATACTTTGTTATTATTGATCCCTATTGCAAATAGCTGTCACATGTAGTAATATTTTAAACAAGTTTAATAAGGAAAGGGGACAGACCTTTTCAGGGAATGTTCCCAATATAAACCCAGTGAAGGGGTAAAAGTAGTCCGTCGTAACCCTCTCAGAGAGCCGGTGGTGGCTGTGAACCGGTAGGATCGGCAGGATGAATTCGGCTCCCCGGAGGGGGTTTGCTGAAAACAAAGTAGGCAAACACGGGCAGTTCCCGTTAACACAGGCTAAAGAGGACCGGAGTTTTTCCGGTCAAAAAGGGTGGCACCGCGGGAGATAATCCTCTCGTCCCTGTTAATATTTCAGGGGACGGGGGGTTTTTTATTTATGTGAGGGTAGAAATGTCGAACAGCATCAGCTATCAGTCGTCAGCAGTCAGTTTTTTTAAGGGTATTCCTGAAAGCTGATGGCTGATAGCTGTCAGCTAGTCCTAAGTATTGAAGAAAAATTTTATTAATATAAAACTTAAGGGGATGGTACGTTAATGATGCAGGATAAGCAATACCTTATGATTCCAGGTCCCACACCGGTACCGCCGGTGGTGATGGCGGCCATGTCCCGTCCCATAATAGGACACCGGACCGATGAGTTTGCCGATATGCACAGGCGGATCGTGGAAAGGCTGCAGGTGGTATTTCAGACTAAAAACGAAATTTTTGTACTGACCCACTCGGGCACAGGCGGCATGGAAACAGCCATTGCCAATACGGTGGAGCCCGGAGATAAAGTTCTGGCGCTGGTTACCGGCAATTTCGGGGAAAGATTTGCCAAGATTGCCCGGGAGTACGGGGCCGATGTTGATGAGATCCAATTCGGCTGGGGAAAATGTGTCGACCTTAAGGCCGTGGAGGAAAAACTGTCGGCCAACAGCTACAAGCTGGTTCTGTCCACTCAGAATGAAACATCCACCGGGGTAACCAATGACATCGCCGGCATAGGTGCGCTGGTGGGCAGGACACCTGCCCTTTTGCTGGTAGATGGCGTCAGCGGCGTGGGCGGCATAGAAATTAAAATGGACCAGTGGAGTGTGGACATACTGGTGACCGCCTCGCAGAAATCCATGATGCTTCCCCCGGGTCTGGCTATGGTGGCGGTAAGCCCCAAGGCCTGGCAAATAATTGAGAAGAACAGGTCTCCGCGCTTTTATCTCAGCCTGCCGGCGGCCAGAAAGTCTTATGAAAAGTGGAACACCGCCTATACACCGGGAGTGTCCCTTTTCGCCGGACTGGATACAGCCCTGGACATGATGATGGCCGAGGGAATGGACAATGTATACGCCAGGCATAAACTGCTGGCCAGGGCGGCCAGGGCGGCTGTAAGGGCGCTGGGGCTGGAGCTTTATGTGCCGGAGGACAGCTATGCCTCCCCGGTTATTACCGCCGTTAAGAGCCCCGGGGGCATAAACGGGGACGACATTCGCAAGGTGCTGAAGAATGAATTCGGAGTAACCTTTGCCGGCGGGCAGGGGATTATGAAGGGTAAGATATTCAGAATAGCTCACATGGGCTTCTCCGACAAGATGGACATAATGATAGCCATAAGTGCGCTGGAGATGGCGCTGGCCCGCATAGGCCACCCGGTGGAACTGGGCAAAGGGGTAAAGGCGGCACAGCAGGTTTTTCTGGGAGGTAATGAATAAATGAAAGTTCTGGTAATGGACGGAGTATCGGAAGAGGGACTGGCCCCCCTCCGGCAGAACAGCGGGATAGAGGTGGTCATTGGCAGCAAAATGACCGAGGACGAACTGGTGGAAGTCATCCCCCAGTATGACGGTATGATTGTAAGAAGCGCCACCAAGGTAACCGCTAGGGTGTTTGAGGCTGCCGATAAGCTGCAAGTGGTAGGTAGGGCTGGCGTGGGAGTTGACAATATCGACCTGGAGGCAGCCACCCGCAAGGGTGTTCTGGTGGTGAACGCACCGGACGGCAATACTATAGCCGCCACCGAGCACACCATCGCCATGATGCTGGCGCTGACCCGCAATGTGCCCCAGGCGGTGGCCAAAATGAAGGAAGGTGTCTGGGACAAAAAGGCCTTCCTGGGAGTGGAATTAAGGGGAAAGACACTGGGAGTAATAGGCCTGGGCCGGATTGGTTCGTCGGTGGCCAGAAGGGCGCAGGCCCTGGAAATGGAGTTAATAGGCTACGACCCCTATATCACCGAGGAAAAGGCTTCCAGCATGGGCATTGAACTGGTGGGGCTGGAAGACCTGTATAAAAGGGCGGACTTTATTACCGTCCACATGCCCAAAACCAAGGAATCTTACCGGATGATCAATGAAAAAGCCATTTCGCTTATGAAAAAGGGAGTCCGCATAATCAATTGTGCCCGGGGCGGTATCATAGACGAGGAGGCCCTTTATACGGGTATGGTGGATGGCAAGGTAGCCGGGGCTGCTCTGGATGTTTTTGAAAAGGAGCCCAACACCGAAAGTCCGCTGCATAAGCTGCCCAATTTTATAGCCACTCCCCACCTGGGGGCTTCCACCAGGGAAGCCCAGCTCAACGTGGCAGTGGATGTTTCCGAAGAAATAGTGGCGGCACTGACCGGCCAAATGGTGAAGAACACAGTGAACATACCCTCCATCAACCCGAAGACCTTGGCCGTGGTAAAACCCTACCTGACCCTGGCCGAAAAACTTGGCCGCTTTCAGGCGCACCTGGTGTCCGGCCGCATAAACAAGGTGGAGGTTATTTACAGCGGGGATTTTACCAGTCAGGAAGTGGCCCCCATAACAACCGCAGTGGTGAAGGGGCTGCTGGACCCCATACTGCAGGAGGTAGTGAACTTTGTCAATGCCTCGCTGCTGGCCAAGAGCAGGGGCATCCAGGTGCTTTCCGCCGTTGACGGAATGAATGAGGGATACTCCAGCCTGATTACTGTGAAGGTATACTCGGACAAGGAAGAAAAGTCCATTTCCGGTACTCTGTTTGGGAACAGTGACCCCAGAATAGTACTGATTGACGGCTACCGCGTTGACGCTGTGCCCAGCGGATACATGCTGTATATTCCCCATATTGACAGGCCGAGGATTATAGGACCGGTGGGAACCCTTATCGGGGACCACAATATAAATATAGCCACCATGCAGGTGGGCAGAAAGCAGATCGGGGGAAAAGCCATCATGCTGCTTTCGGTTGACGGAGAGGTTCCTGATGAAACTCTCA
>JAMCVT010000125.1 GCA_023475565.1 Actinomycetota bacterium | reverse complement strand
AATCCTCTGCCGCAGCCGAAAATCTATGTGAACATTTACGGTTAGTTCTTCTGCCGTTTTGTGAATGATGTTTTTGAGGAGCCGTGTGCGTGAATTGCGCTCGCACGGATCTGTGAGGAGCGAGGGCACAATTCCTAGACTCAGAGCTTGGGAGAGGCCCTTCTTACTCGACAATACAGAATGGTCCGGGCATTCCTGACAAGTCGACAACTGTTGCCCTAAGCAATTTCAATACGCCGCCGCCCAAAGGGCGGCTTTTTTCCATCCTTTTGGTTATTCAAGAAAAAGAGTATAATATACAAAATCGGCATATCATCCCTCACCAGGGTAGTTGTTCATGCCGCCAGCGGCACCATCAGAGGATGAAAATAAAAGGAATGCCCAAACCATTCTGAATTCTGGTCCCAATCGGGGACATTCCTGTCTTAAAAGGAATACCTAATCTTCAGCAGGTGTGTCCCCATTCCTTAATCGGTGTGTCCCCTTTCCTTTGTATTCCGACCAATAAGAATGTCAGTATAAGCGTTTTTTTAAGGAGGAAGTATTTAGGCAATGAGCGGAATAGTTGAAAAGACTCGAGGACTGATTGCCGGGCTGATGAAAGAAGCTCTTGTTTCAGCCGGTAAAAAGGGCATACTGCCGGTTGTGGAGGCGCCGGACTTTGTGGTGGAGGTCCCCAGGGAAAAGGACCACGGGGATTTCGCCACCAATATGGCCATGCTTCTGGCCAAGCCGGCCCGGACAGCCCCCAGGAAGATCGCCGAGGCCCTGGCCGGGGAACTGGACCTTAAAAATTCCCCGTTGGAGAAGGTGGAAGTGGCCGGACCCGGGTTTATCAATTTTTATCTGAAAAGTGACTGGGCCTTTGCCGATCTGACGCAAATACTTTCCCTGAATGAAAAATACGGCCGGGTGAATATAGGGGGCGGCAGGAAAATACAGGTCGAGTTTGTAAGCGCCAACCCCACCGGACTTCTGCACATGGGCAACGCCAGGGGCGCGGCGCTGGGGGACAGTCTGGCCTCAATACTGGATTTTGCCGGATATGAGGTAACCAGGGAGTTCTATATAAATGACGCCGGAAACCAGATTGAGCACTTCGGGCGGTCCCTGGAGGCCCGCTACCTGCAGCTGCTGGGCAGGAAGGCCGAGGTTCCCGAGGAGGGCTACCACGGAGAGGATATCATTGATACCATGCGGGGTTTTATAGAAAGTTTGGGAGATGCCTACCTGGAGGCCCCGGAGTCAGAAAGGCGCGAGGTTATGGTCAGGTACGCCCTGGAGGAAAAAATAGCGGACATAAAAAACACCCTGGAAGATTTCGGGGTGGTATACGATGTCTGGTTCTCCGAGAAGGCTCTGCATGAGTCCGGCCAGGTTCGGGAAGCTATAAAGCGCCTGGGCGAAAGGGGCTACCTCTACGAGCAGGAGGACGCCATATGGTTTAAGGCCACCGACTTTGGGGTGGAGAAGGACGAGGTGCTGGTCCGCAGCAATGGGGTGCCCACTTACTTTGCGGCCGACATTGCCTATCACATGAACAAATTTGAGCGGGGCTTCCATAAGGTGATAAACATATGGGGGGCGGACCACCATGGCCATGTACCCAGGATGAAGGGCGTGGTGGAGGCCCTGGGGTATGACCCTGAGGCCCTGCAGATAATATTGATGCAGCTGGTAAGGCTGTATAAAAACGGCGTTATTGTCCGCATGAGCAAGCGCACCGGCCAGTTTGTCACGCTGGAAGAGCTGATGGAAGAGGTGGGCCGGGACGCTGCCAGGTATTTTTTTGTGATGCGCAGCCCTGACAGCCACCTTGAATTTGACATGGATCTGGCCAAATCCAGGACTAACGAAAACCCGGTTTTTTACATCCAGTACGCCCACGCCCGCATATGCAGCATATTGAGGCAGCTGGGAGATCTGGGCCGGGAGCTGCCGGACCCCGGCCAGGCGGATCTGTCATTACTTAATGAGGAGACGGAATTGATGCTGATTCGCAAGCTGGTAGACTTTCCGGAGGAGGTGGCGGCCTCGGCCAGGGACATGGCGCCTCACCGGATGTCCCGCTACCTGCATGAGGTGGCCGGACTTTTCCACAGTTATTACAACGCCCACAGGGTTATTTCCGACCGGGAGGACCTGACTGATGCCAGGACTGTGCTGGCCTGCGCCACCCGTACAGTTATCAGAAACGGGCTGAAGCTCCTGGGGCTGTCCGCCCCTGATAAAATGTAAGCATAAGTAAGGGGGTGCAGCATTGAAAGAGGTATTGCTTTCCCTGGGGACGGGCACGGTGGTGGGTCTTTTATTCGCGGTATTCAAACTGCCCATTCCAGCCCCGCCTAATCTTGCCGGGGTGGTGGGGATTGTGGGAATTTTTCTGGGGTATCTGGTGGCTGTGAAAATGGGTTGGAGTAAATGAAGTTTTAAACCATGTTGACATGCCCCTTTCTCCACAGATAGAATATGAGAGGTAGCGAAAAAGATATACCAGATACAGGAGGCATTCATGGCAAAATTTGTTTTTGTCACCGGTGGAGTAGTATCATCTCTGGGTAAAGGCATAACAGCAGCTTCTCTTGGACGCCTTCTCAAAAGCCGCGGCGTCAAGGTTGCCATACAAAAACTGGACCCGTACATCAACATAGATCCCGGCACAATGAGCCCTTACCAGCATGGTGAGGTGTTTGTGACCGATGACGGGGCCGAAACAGACCTTGACCTTGGGCATTACGAGAGATTTACCGATGTAAATTTAAGACGCAGCAGCAACGTTACCACCGGGGGAATATACTGGTCGGTAATCAGCAAGGAGCGCAGGGGAGATTACCTCGGCGCCACGGTACAGGTAATTCCCCATATCACCAATGAGATAAAAGAGCGGGTCCTCCGGATGGCCAGGGAGTCCGAGGCCCAGGTGGTTATATCTGAGATAGGCGGTACGGTTGGCGACATTGAGTCCCTGCCGTTCCTGGAGGCCATAAGACAGCTGAGAGCGGATCTGGGCCGGGATAATGTAATGTACATTCATGTTACCCTGGTTCCCTACCTTAAGGTGGCCAACGAACTCAAGACCAAGCCCACCCAGCACAGCGTCAAGGAACTCAGAAGCATAGGCATCCAGCCGGATGTAATTGTGTGCCGGACGGAAAAGCGTTTCTCCAGGGAGCTTGAGGAAAAGCTGGCCCTTTTCTGTGATATAGATAAGGATGCCGTGATTCAGGCAGTAGATGCCTCATCTATATATGAAGTGCCCCTGATGCTGGAAGAGGAGGGTCTGGCCCAGATAGCTGTTCAGCGGCTGGGGCTTGAATGCGGCTCCCCGGACCTCTCAGAATGGAAGGACATGGTCCACCGCATGAAAAATCTCACCGGGTCGGTGACCATTGGCCTGGTGGGCAAATATGTGTCACTGCCGGACGCCTATTTCAGCGTGGCCGAGGCCCTGCGGCACGCCGGGCTGCATCACGGGACCACAGTGGAAATACGCTGGATAAACTCCGAGGAACTGGAGCCAAACCCGGTGGAGCCATACCTTCATGATGTTGACGGAATACTGGTCCCCGGCGGCTTTGGGGACAGGGGTATAGAGGGAAAGATAAATTCCATACGGTATGCCAGGGAGCAAAAAGTACCCTACCTGGGGATATGCCTGGGGATGCAGCTGGCCGTTGTTGAGTATTCCCGCAGCGTGCTGGGCTGGAAAGAGGCCAACAGCTCCGAGTTTAACGGCACCACTGAATACCCTGTTATAGACCTGCTTCCCGAGCAGAAAAAGCTTGATAAAATGGGCGGGACCATGAGGCTTGGGCAGTATCCCTGCAAAATTCTGCCGGGGACCCTGGCTCACAGGGCGTATTGCCAGGATGAGATTAATGAAAGGCACAGACACCGTTATGAGTTAAACAATCAATACAGAAAGGAATTATCGGAGAACGGCCTCACCATAAGCGGAACGCTGCCCGACGGTTACCTGGTGGAAATAGTGGAGCTGCCCGGCCACCCCTGGTACGTGGCCACCCAGTTTCACCCGGAATTCAAATCAAGACCCAACCGGCCACACCCGCTTTTCAGGGACTTTATAGGGGCGGCCATAGAATTCAGGGGAAACAGAGGAAAATAACAATTAATGGCGGAATATTAACCTGACAGCGGAAGCGTTAGGTTTTTTTTTCATATATGGGTGAATGGGCAAAGAATATTATAAATATGCCGATATTATAATCAGACTGTCTGATTAAGCTCAAAGCAGGAATATTGATAGAATTTATCTTATATTAAAGAAAAGTGGAAACAATAGGCTTTTACGACAAAAGAATTGGGAGGTATAAAAATTTGGCCCTAAAGAAGATGATAGGCGGAATTGTGGTTGGCCTTGCGGTTCTGTCACTGGTGGTCATTCTGCTGGTCAAAGGAGCCGGTGGCGTGGGAGGAGGCGGTAAGTCCGCTGGACTGTCTTCCGGGGATGGGGGAATGGTCGGCATAATCGAAATAAATGGGATGATTGTTGGGGACTACTCCTCCACCGGTCTTTTCAGCGGCGGTATAGCCGGTTCCCAGACAGTAATGCAGCAGCTCAGGGAGGTATCCGGGGACCCGGGCATAAAGGCAGTGGTTTTGAGGATAAACAGTCCCGGGGGGACCCCGGCCGCTGCACAGGAAATAACAGATGAGATATTGAGATTAAAAGAGTCCGGGGTAAAAGTGGTTACCTCCATGGGGGATGCGGCTGCTTCGGGGGCGTACTGGATAGCATCGGCCTCAGACCAGATAGTGGCCAACCCGGGAACAATTACCGGGAGTATTGGGGTAATCATGCAGGCGCAGAATTACCGGGGCCTTATGGATAAGCTGGGGGTATACTCCAACACCATAAAAAGCGGTGCATACAAGGATATGGGCTCTCCCGAGCGGCCTATGTCCGGGGAGGAAAAAGAAATATTCCAGTCCATGGTGGATGATACCTACAGACAGTTTGTGGAGACGGTGGCCCAGGGCAGAAAAATCAGCCCCGAGAAGATTCGCGGGCTCAACGGAAGAGTGCTTACCGGGCGGCAGGCCCTGGAGGCCGGCCTGGTGGATAAAACCGGAAACCTGTATGATGCCGTCAGCCTGGCCGGGGAGATGTCCGGGCTGGGTAAAAACCCCAGGACTGTCAATATGGAACCCAGAAAACAATGGTGGCGTCTTTTTGACGATATGGGCGGCGGGTCCGCCGGTGCAAAGGGTCTTAACCTGAACAGCCTGGAAAGTTACTACGGGCTTCTCCTGTTGGGCCCTCCGGTGGGTAATTAAAGAGGTAAAAGGGGGCTGTCGCGATGGAAAGCAATTTTCCGGAAAAGGACAAAGACAGCGCTGGTGCGCATAGTGAAGAGGAAAACATTTTGCATATAAATGGCGGTGAAATTAATAAAGAAAGCGGGGCTGCCCGGGCGGACGGGGAAGGAGAGCCGGCTGAAGGCCTGCCGTTTCCCGAAAGTGCTCATGGAGAAAAACAGGGACTGTTTGAGCTTGTATACGGAGCACTGTTTGACCCGGTGCAAACCTTCAAAAGAATTTCCGGTAAACTGCCCCTCGGCTGGACAGTATTAATTTTTTCACTGGTGAAAGTACTTTCAGTAACGGTATTTTGGTATACCCTGTCGTCTGATTTAATGTCCAGGGACATAGCGGGTGTTTACGACTACGACTACGGCACGGCAGATATATTCAGGGTGATGGTTCCCGTGATTATTGCCGGGGCGCTGGTGTATGAATACTTTAAGTGGTTTGTGTACAGCGGCGCCCTGCACCTCCTGGCCGACCTGGCCGGCGGGTCCGGAAAGGCGGCCGGAGTGCTGGTGGTCACCGGACTTGCTTCTCTGCCAGCCCTTCTATTCCTTCCAGTGCAGATACTGATCACCTTTTGGGGTGGAAACTGGATGGCCGGGCTGATTAATTTTTTGATTATGCTGTCCGTGCTGATATGGGGATTTATACTGGTGGTTATAGGGATGAGGGAGACCCAGCGGCTGAGTACCGGCTCTGCCGTCCTGGTGTCCCTGTTACCGGCCATCGCCATTGTGCTGGCCACAGTATTTTTTACGGTAATGGTGGCAGCCATGGTTTATCCCCTGGCGAATATGGTGGATTAATCAGGAAAAAAGACGGATTAAAAAAAGCAAAACGATTTGTATTATAAAGGAATACTTATCCAACCGGCGAATTTTTATGTAGGAGCGGGGGGTGTTTCGATGTTAGAAAAAAAATACGGACTGCTTATAGTGGATGACCAGAACGGTGTTCGCAGGCTTCTTTTTGAAGCCTTTAACGACGAGGGATACCGGGTGAGGATGGCCGGAAGCGGAATGGAAGCCCTCAAAATGGTGTCCCAGGAAATGCCTGACTTAGTCCTTCTGGATATAAAAATGCCGGCCATGAGCGGGCTCGAGACCCTGGCGGAGATGAGAAAAACAAGTAAGGATCTGCCTGTCTTGATGATGACGGCATATGGTGACCTGGGAGTGGTTGAGCAGGCTAAAAAGCTGGGTGTCAAGCATTACATAGTAAAACCCTTTGACCTAAACGAGGTTAAGATGATGGTCAAGGGGCTGCTGGTGGAAATTGGGGACAGGAAGAGCGGGCTTATGGAAATTGGATAGAGCCGGAGAGGATTTTACCTGCCTGCGGCGAACTGATCTGAATATAGAAATACTTTATTAACGCAGCCCCGGTTTTAATTGTCACGGAGGGAGGTAACACCGGTGCCCGTGGAAACGGAAAAGGTGTTGGCAATGCGCTGTCCACAGTGCGGCAGGCTGGAATTTCACCATCTGCAGCGGTTTTCCGCCGGACCAGGCAGAAGCCTGATCATCAAGTGCACATGCGGTGCGGTCAAGTTCGTGATTGGTACAAAAAACCGGTCGGACTATCATTTAAAGGTAGCCTGTATTTTCTGTGAGGGCTACCACTGCCAAACCCTGCCCGGAAGGAGAATATGGTCATCCGGAGGGGTGGTGGACCTGTATTGCCATGATACCGGCCTGGAACTGGGTCATATAGGCGGGGAAGACAAAGTTGGAGAAATAGCGTCAGGGCGCGACAGGGAACTTGAGATACTTATAAATGAGTTTGGCAGGGATGAATTTTTCAGCAGCAGCAAGATAATGTACGAGGTTCTCCAGTGCCTTCACCAGATGGCTGAAAAGGGTACACTGTACTGCCAGTGCGGTAACAGGCAGGTTGAGGTTAAAATATTTTCTGACCGCCTGGAACTGCTGTGCGGCGACTGCGGCAGCGTGAATATAATTTATGCCGAGAACGAGGAAGACCTGCAGGTGATCAGGCAGGTTGAGGAAATTGAACTGGTCAAAAACGGGTTCGAATATCTGGACAGCCTTGTAAGATCAGGGAAAATCAAAAAGTCAGGTGGCGGGCACAATAACAAAACATAATACTGCAGGCCGGGAGATATACTTTAACTTAAAGCGCCGGCTAAAGAACTGGAAAAATAAATAGTGTTCGGAAGGGGGTGCCCGGTGATTCGGGTTTAGTCAAGTGATCCGGATAGTGCCGGGGGAGAATATGTCTTTTGTTCCGGTGGATGATCTTCTTAAGGCTGCCGAGGCAGGCGGGTACGCTGTTGGCGCCTTTAACTGCAACAACATGGAAATAGTTCAGGCCATAGTAAAGGCCGCCGAGATTGAAAAAGCGCCGGTAATTATGCAGGCCAGCCAGGGAGCCATAAAATATGCAGGTATCGAATTTATTGTGGCCATGGCCCGGGAGGCAGCCTCTGCGGCTAAGGTTCCTGTTGCCCTGCACCTGGACCACGGAACCGGATTCGACCAGATAATGTGGTGTATAAGGTCCGGGTTCAGCTCGGTGATGATAGACGGTTCCAAAAAGCCCCTGGAAGAAAACATCGCCATTACCCGGAAGGTTATAGAGTGCGCCTATCCCCTGGGCATATCAGTGGAGGCCGAGCTGGGTAAAATAGGCGGCACCGAGGACGATATTTCGGTGTCCGACCGGGAAGCCATGATGACCGATCCCGAGGAGGCCAGATATTTTGTTGAAAAGACCGGCGTCGGGTCTCTGGCTGTGGCTATAGGGACAGCCCACGGAAGGTATAAGGGAGAGCCCAGGCTTGATTTTGACAGGCTGAAAAAAATCCGCTCACTGGTAAATGTCCCCATTGTGCTGCACGGTTCCTCCGGTGTTCCGGAAGATCAGATTATAGAGGCCGTCAAGCTTGGCGTGTGTAAGGTAAATATTGACACCAATATAAGGGAAGCTTTCGTTGATGCGGTAAGGAAGGTGGCCGGGGACCATCCGGATGAAATAGATCCCAGAAAAATCCTTGGCCCCGCCAGGGATGCAGCCACTGAAATAATCCGCGAAAAAATAAGAATTTTTGGAAGCTCGGGAAAAGCATGACATGGTATAAAGGTATTACCTAGGGTCGGAATACAGAACTCAGAATACAGAATTCAGAAGGGCTTGGGCATTCCTTTCAGCCTCAGGGGCATAGCGTAAAAAACCCGCTGTTTCCTGTATCCTGTCTCCCGACCTGAAAGTTCAGTCCTATAAGTGAATTCATTCTGGATTCTGAATTCTGTATTCTGAATTCCGACAGGAGGGAATTACGATAAAGATATTCATTGATACCGCCAACATAGAGGAAATAAAAGCCGCCAGTGAGCTGGGAGTGATCAGCGGAGTAACCACCAATCCCTCCCTGATAGCCAGGGAAGGCAGGGATTTTGTGCAGGTGGTCAGGGAAATCACCGCCATTGTGGATGGTCCCATAAGCGCTGAGGCCGTAAGTACCGAGGCCTCCGGGATAATAGCCGAGGCCGGGGAACTGGCGGCCATACACCCCAACATAGTGGTGAAGGTGCCCATGAACGCCGAGGGGCTAAAGGCCGTAAAGGTTCTGTCCGGCAGGGGAATAAAGACCAATGTGACTCTGGTTTTTTCATCCAACCAGGCGCTGCTGGCCGCTCTGGCGGGGGCCACCTATGTCAGTCCCTTTGTAGGCAGGCTGGATGACGTCGGCTATGACGGCATGGACCTGATCAGGGAGATAATGGAGATATACGCCAATTATGATATTGAGACAGAGGTGATTGCCGCCAGCATCCGGCACCCTGTGCACGTGACCCAGGCGGCCCTTGCCGGGTCGGACATTGCCACGGTTCCGTACAAGGTTATAATGCAGATGCTGGATCATCCCCTTACCGGGATGGGCATTAAAAAATTCCTGTCCGACTGGGAAAAAGTCCCTAAAAAATAGTTTAAAAGCACCTGTATAAGGGTAATTAATTAATAAATAGTTCTAAACCTGATAAAGCTGCAGGCCCGGCTCTTGACTGCTGTATTGGTCGGGGATATACTATTTTTATAATTAGGAAGTCCGCAACCCTGTATTCAGGCTGTTTAAAGAAAGGATTCCACTTGTGTTGCATAGTTTTATAGCCAAGTACATCCGGAAGTTAAAGGATACCTGCAGCAAGGTTATGGACCTTCCGGACTCCCCGAGGAAAATTGCCCAGGGCGTTGCCCTGGGTATCGCTCTCGATTTTCTTCCCCTGCCGTTCATCAGTATCCCCATTTCTTTCATACTGGCCAAATTGTTCAGGATAAACGCTGTTTCTGCGGTGCTGGCGGTTATTTTTTTCAAATGGGCAGTGCCTGTATTTTTTTATTTTGACTTTTTAGTGGGAAAAATGCTCATCGGTGAAGGGTCTCCTGTAAAAAATGTTATGGAAGGGATCAGTTTTACCGGGCCGGGGGCCTGGATGGCCTGGATTAAAAGTCTCAGCTACCCTTTTTTAATCGGGTCTGTGGTAAACTCCATAATCGTTGGCGTTAGTTCTTATTTTTTGGTAAAGGCCCTGCTGGACTACTACCGCAGGAAAAAAAAATCCCACTTCATTAAACTGCCCCAACCTGAAAAAGCCCGTTAATCCCCTTTCTAAAAACGAAAAGCAAATTTTCCCGGTCCGTCTGACCACAGGCCGGAACGAAGCGAGGTTGCCTAATTGACATACACCGACCTTGAAAACAAGACCATGCAGGAGCTCTATAAGATTGCCAGGGAGCTGGAGCTGACGGGTTATTCCAAGCTCCGGAAAAATGAACTCATCTTTGAAATAACCAAGAAGCAGACCGAAAAAACAGGGCTGATGATGGCCAGCGGGGTGCTGGATATTATTCACGAGGGCTACGGTTTTTTAAGGCCCTTTCAGTATCTGCCCAGTTATGACGACATTTATGTTTCAGCCTCCCAGATAAGGAGGTTTGACCTCCGCACCGGGGATTACGTTGAAGGCCAGGTCCGGGGGCCGAAGGATAATGAGAGGTATTACGCCCTCCTGCGGGTGGAGAGGGTGAACGGCCTCAGCCCCGAACAGTCTACTGAAAGGCTCCACTTTGATGCCTTCACCCCGCTGTACCCCAATGAGAGAATAAAGCTGGAAACAGATCCCGACAGATTCTCTCCCCGGCTGATAGATCTCATTGCCCCCATAGGAAAGGGACAGAGGGGACTGATAGTGGCCCCGCCCAAGGCTGGAAAAACCACACTCCTCAAAAATATTGCCCACAGCATAACCAGGAATTACCCCGAAATTTATCTCATTGTACTACTCATAGATGAGCGTCCCGAGGAAGTAACCGATATTGAGCGGTCGGTGGAAGGTGAAGTGGTGAGCTCCACCTTTGATGAGCCGGCCGAAAACCACGTAAAAGTGGCCGATATGGTCCTGGAAAGGGCCAAGCGCCTGGTGGAGCACCGCTTTCACGTGGTCATACTGCTGGATAGCATTACCCGCCTGGCCAGGGCTCACAATCTGGTGGTGTCACCCAGCGGCCGGACACTGAGCGGCGGCGTGGACCCGGCGTCACTGCACCGCCCAAAGAGGTTTTTCGGGGCTGCCCGGAATCTGGAGGAGGGCGGGAGCCTCACCATTCTGGCTACAGCCCTGGTGGAAACCGGCAGCCGTATGGATGACGTTATTTTTGAAGAGTTCAAGGGGACGGGCAATATGGAGCTGATACTGGACCGGCGTCTGGCCGACCGCAGGATCTTTCCGGCCATAGATGTGCTCAGGTCCGGGACCCGCAAGGAAGAGCTCCTGCTAAGCAATTTTGAGCTGGACTGGATGTGGCATTTCCGCAAGGCTGTTGCCGGGATGTCCCCGGTGGAGGCCATGGAGCTGATGCTGGACAGGATAAAAAGAACCAAGGACAATGTGGATCTGATGCAGTCCTTTAAGGAATTACGCCGAAATGCGTAATTCTCTGCTAAAGAGGCACTGCTTCCCGGTCGGAATACAGGAGCCAGAATCCAGGAGTCAGAATGAGTAAGCATCCCTTACATGCTAATTACAGCTCTTTAAAGGGCTGTTTTTTTGTATGAATAATATATTGAAAGTTAAGACGGTTAATTCTCGAATACTTAAAGCCTACTCTAACAAATTCTGGATTCTGGCTCCTGACTTCTGGATTCCGACAGAATAAAACTTTCAGTATAAGGTTATGTAAAAATGGCAATAATAGTAAGCGGACTGCCTTATAAAACAAGAATAGAGGTGTATTTCGAAGGAATACAAAATGACAGCTAAAAAAATTACGGCAGTAGTACTTACAGTGATATTGCTAAGCGGAGTAATGACGGTAAATGCGGTGGCCACGCCGGATGAGTGGATTCCGGAAAAAGGTTTGTACCTTGACAATGACTCTAAGGCAGCTGAAGATAAAAAATGTGTAAGGGAAGGCGGGGAGGGTTCAGGCAGTTATACCGTGCAGAAGGGAGATACACTGCAGTTAATTTCAAAGAGGTTCGGGATTCCGGTGTCCGAGCTGGCTTCTCTGAATAACCTTAGCGATCTTGACTTTATTAGGGAGGGCCAGCTTATGGTTGTTCCCGGTATCAACAGTTTTTATTCGGTAGTCCCCGGGGATACCCTATACTGTATTGCCCTAAAAACAGGCGTTCCCGCAAAGGACATTTCCGGGTTCAACGGCCTCAAGGATGAAGACCTTTTAACGGTCGGTCAGAGGCTGGTAATTCCGGGAATGCAAATATCCAGAGGAGGCTCATATGCCGAATCGGATTCACGGGGTCTTCCCGTTGGGGAAATGGAATGGCCTGTTGTGGGCTGGATTAGTTCTCCCTTCGGTTTTCGTGATGGCAAGCCGCACGAAGGCGTGGATATTGCCGCTGATTACGGAATGCCCATCAGGGCCTCAATGCCGGGCCGGGTGGTATTTGCCGGCCCCAGAGGAACTTACGGGCAGGCGGTAATACTGGACCACGGTGACGGGCTGAGAACCCTCTATGCCCACTCCTCAAAGATTCTTGTGACCGAGGGTGAATGGGTAAATAAGGGGCAGATAATAGCTCTGGTAGGTAACACCGGCAGATCCAGGGGTCCTCACCTGCACATGGAAGTGTTGATAAACGGCCTCCCCTATGACCCGGTCATTTGTTTCAGCAGGGGAAGCGCCTGATAAGAACAACAAGCTAATACTGAATATTTTACAGGTCAGTTTAACACCATGAGACGGAAAAGGAAGCTTTTCCTATTCTGACCTCTGGATTCCGCCGCCCAAAGGGCGGCATTTTTATTCTCCTGTCTCCTCACCGGAAAGTAGTGCCCGAAAGTAATGTTATAATTGAGGAAAGTTAGTTATATTTGTGATTATTGGCAAATCCAAGAGGGAAAAATGCAAAAAATGGCGTATTTTACAAATGGGTATATATGCCACCTGGGGACCCGAAAATGTTCCCGAAAGGATGTTTTGAATGTCACCGGACGTCTGTGAAAAGACCTTTCACTTCTTGCCCCTCCCTGTATTTATAGTTCAGGGCGGGTTCTTTTGTTACGTTAATCCGAAAATGATTGAAGTCAGCGGATACAGCAGGGAGGAATTGCTGAATAATCCGTGCATGGAGTTATTGTACTCAAAGGACAGGGAAATGGTGGAAGGCAATGCTTCCCTGAGGATAAGCGGGGCGGAGGTTCCGGAGACGTATTTATTCCGTGTATTGGACCCCCAGGGAGAGATCAATTATTTAAAAGGGTATTTTTCATATATTGAATATGACGGGCGCCCGGCCTCACTGGGGCAGTTTATAGATATTACCAGGCAGACAAAAATCAGTCAAGAGTTTAATATACAAAAGGCTCACTTCCAGCAGCTTTTTGAGAATTCGCCTCAGGCTATAGCCATGCTGGATGCTCACGGCAGGTTTGTTGAGGTAAACGGTGGCTTTAAGAAACTTTTTCAATTTACTATTGATGAAATAAGGGGCATTCCCATAAACGACGTTGTTGTGCCGGAAGCTTTCAGGGAAGAGGCCAGATATAATTCAAAGGCTGTTATTGATGGAAGAGTCATACAGGTGGAGTCGGTCAGGAAGCGTAAAGATGGAAGCCTTGTCAGTGTTTCCCTGGTGGTCTACCCGGTGGTACTGGATAACCGGCATATTGGGATGTATGCCATATATGAAGATATTACCGAGCAAAAAAGGGTCGAAGAGAAGATATGTGAAAGCGAGGAAAAATACCGCCAGGTTTTTGAAAACGCTGCTCTGGGTATTTTTCATTTTGACGCAAATGGAATTATCACTGCCGTTAATGATAATTTTGCGAAAATAATAGGTACGAAGGCCGAAGTGCTGATTGGTATGGATATGCATAATCTGCCTGATGAGAGGATTGTCATTGCGTTAAAAGAATCCCTGGCGGGCAGGATAGGCCGCTTCGAGGGCGAGTACCAGTCTGTTACCTCCGTTAATTTAACTCCGGTCAAGGCTGATTTCGCCCCCATTATTATTAAGGATAAAACAGTGGGCGGAGTCGGCATAGTGGAGGACATAACCGAAAGAAAGCTGGCCCATGATAATCTTTTCAAAGAAAAGGAAAGGCTGGCTGTAACCCTTTCCAGCATCGGGGACGCGGTTATTGCCGTGGACAGGTCCGGAACAGTTACCATGATTAACTCTGTGGCCCAGTCCCTTACCGGGTGGAGTGAGGTGGAGGCGGTGGGCCGCCCCCTGGGGGAAATATTTAAAATAATCAACGAGTATACCGGTGAGCCGGAGGAAAGTCCGGTGCAGAAAGTTTTTGAAAAAGGTAAGACGGTTGGTCTGGCCAACCATACCACGCTGATTTCCCGGGACGGAAACGTAAAAGCCATTGCCGACAGTGCAGCCCCCATTTGTAATCAGACCGGGGAAATGCTGGGGGTTATCCTGGTATTCCGGGATATGACACTGCAGAGGCAAAGGGAAGATGCTTTAAGGAAAAGTGAAGAGCGCTTCCGGGGCATAGTGGAGTCTACCGACGACTGGGTCTGGGAGGTTGACACCCAGGGGGTAGTTACCTACGTAAGCCCCCAGATAAAAGATATGCTTGGGTATTCCCCCGATGAGGTGATCGGTAGAACGTTTTTTCAGCTGATGTCCGGGGATGAGGCCAGGCGGGTTAATACAATATTCACGTCCTCTGCCGAACAATTAAAGCCCTTCCGGTCCATTGAGATAACCATCCTCCATAAAGACGGCTTTCCTGTTTTTATGGAGACCAACGGGGTGCCTTTTTTCTCCGGCGGAGAGTTTCTCGGCTATTTCGGTATTATACGGGATATCACCCAGCATAGGCTGGCTGCTGAAAAGCTCTCCTTTGCCCATCAGCAGCTGCAGGATATAATTGAGTTCCTTCCTGACGCCACCTTTGTCCTCGATCAGAATAAAAAGATAATTGCCTGGAACAGGGCTATAGAAGAGATGTCCGGGGCACCGAAGGAAGAAATGATCGGCAGGGGTGATTTTGCTTATTCAGTGCCTTTTTACGGTGAGCCCAGGCCGGTGCTTATAGACTTGATTTTTTCGGCCAACTCCCAGATCGAAGGACTATATGATTATGTGGATAGAAAGGGGGATACCCTGTTTGCCGAGGTTTTTGTCCCCTCTCTGAATAAAAATGATGGCGGCTATATATGGGTTAAGGCTTCACCCCTTATTGACAGGGACAGTAATTTTGTCGGGGCCATCTGTTCCATAAGGGACATTACCCAAAGGAAAGAAATAGAGGAGCGGCTTAAATATCTGAGCCTTCACGATTCCCTCACCGGCCTTCATAACCGGGCTTATTTTGAGGAGGAAATGCGCCGTCTGGAGGGAGGGCACAGTTACCCTGTAAGCATAATTCTGTGTGATGTTGACGGGCTTAAGCTGGTTAATGACAGCCTCGGGCACAGGGCTGGCGATACCCTCCTTATTGCCGCGGCAGACGTAAACAGGCGGTCATTTAATTCAGGCGTAAAGGTGTCCCGCATAGGGGGCGATGAATTTGCCATACTGCTTCCCGGCGCGAACCGGGCCGGTGTTGAATCCTACTGCGCCAGAATGAGGGAAAATGTAAAGGTGTACAACGAGGCCAATCCCGACCTGCCGCTGAGTCTGTCCATCGGCTTTGCCACCGCCAGTGATTATTCGGTGAGCCTTGGGCAGGTGTTTAAAGAAGCCGATAACAACATGTATCGTGAAAAACTGTACCACAGCCAGAGCGCCCGGAGCGTCATAGTCAGCACCCTGATGAAGGCGCTGGAGGCCAGGGACTTCATAACTGAAGGCCATGCGGACAGAATTCAGGACCTCGTTGAGGATATGGCCCTGGTGATGGGCCTTTCGGAGCGAAAAGCCAATGAGCTGCGGCTGTTTGCACAGTTTCACGATATAGGCAAGGTCGGTATACCGGACCGTATACTTTTCAAAGCCGGCCCCCTTACCGGGGAAGAGTATAATGAAATGAAGAGGCACTGTGAGATAGGATACCGGATAGCCCAATCGGCGCCGGACCTGGCCTCCATTGCGGATTGGATTTTGAAGCACCATGAGTGGTGGAACGGCCATGGATACCCGCTAAAGCTTAAGGGAGACGAGATACCCCTGGAATGCAGGATACTGTCCATTGCCGATGCCTATGACGCCATGACCAGTGATCGACCCTATCGTAAAGCCCTACCCAAGGGGGAGGCCCTGGCCGAGCTGGAACGGTTCGCCGAAGTACAGTTTGACCCGGTATTGGTGAAGGTTTTTATAGAGCTTTTGGAGGGACAGTAAACGCCTCAAAGGCATTTCCACCGGTCGGAATACAGAATTCAGAATCCAGAATTCAGAATGGCGGGGGCATTCCTTAGTAGTCATTTAATGATCATTAAAAGGCCGGCTTGTTGGCCGGCCAAACTTAATTCCAGTGTTTTTCCCTCTTGGTGCCGTAGCTTTACGGTAACTAGGCATTTATTTCAGCTGCTTGTTAAAAAAACTGAGGCATGATATTATTTTTTTGCCTGTAAGAAAGGCTTTTACTATTCTGGATTCTGGATTCTGACCGGGAGTAATGCTTATGAGTACTATGCGTCTGCTTTATGCTGATAAAGACGGAAATTGTTATGACCATCCCACTGTCCGGGCGGTGGGAAGGACAGGGGACAGATTCCTGGAGATGAGCCGGGGGGACCTTATCGAACTGCCGCCCGGCGCGTCCCTGGTGATGGTTCCCGGAGGAAACCCTGTGGGGATTACCTCCGGGGGATGCTTTTCCCTGGTGGATAGAGAGCCTGGGAGTGAGGGTCCGGCTTATGCCGTGGGTGCGCTTTTGCCCCAGGGGTACACAAGGACGTTAGTGCCCGCCTTTCGCCGCCGCGGCGCCGATAGCCCGCTTCCCCTTCTGGGCTACTCCGCGGTGGCCTGGCGCAGGGGGAAGGTTTATGTGGCCGCTGCTAAAACCGACAACCCCGGGAGGTGGAATCCTGAACACTACAACACCCCTGACCTGCCCGGACTGGTGGAGGAATTTATTGCTGAAATGCCGGGCAGCAGGGTCGTTGGGCAGCTTGCCCGGTGCGCCCTGGAGTATGGCTGCTTTACTGCCCAGAATATATTTTACCGGCGCTGGGAGGGAGGGCTGCCTGTATCAAGGAACTGTAATGCCGGCTGCCTGGGGTGCATATCTCTCCAGCCCGCCGAGTGCTGCCCGTCACCCCAGAAAAGGATTGACTTTTCACCTTCGGTGGAGGAGGTGTCAAACCTGGGGATAAAGCATCTGGAGGCCGGCAGGGCCAATATCATAAGCTTCGGGCAGGGATGCGAGGGGGAGCCCACCACCTCGTCTGACATTATAGTTAAAGCCCTGGCCAGGATAAGGAAAAAAACCCCGGGGGGCACCATCAACATCAATACCAATGCCGGAATAACCCGGGCGGTGGAAGAATTGGCCGGATCAGGCCTTGATTCCATGAGGGTAAGCCTCATAAGCGCCAGGGAGGAGGTATACAACCTGTATCACAGGCCCCGGGGATACAGCCTCCTGGATGTGCGGGCTTCGATAAGGGCTGCGGTGGACCTGGGAGTATATACATCCTTAAATCTGCTGGTTTTCCCCGGACTTACCGACCGGGAGGAGGAAATAGAGGCCCTGATTTCATTCATAGGGGAAACAGGGGTCAATATGGTGCAGCTGAGAAATCTCAATATAGATCCGGATTATCTTTTGGCAAACGTCTCCCCGGCAGAAGGAGATATAATAGGGATAAAGGGCCTTATTGATTCTCTAAAGGCCATCCCCGGGGTTGAAACAGGCAATTTCAGCAGGCCGGTGTATCATGGCTAACGGGTAGTAAAACCTGTCAGAATACAGAATTCAGAATTCAGAATTCAGAAGTTTCGCTGGGCTCTGGGAGCGGGACTAAAGAATGACTCTGTGTTCCACAGGAGGGTTATCCAAAGTGGGAAAGCCCTCACCTTTAAAAACCCCAAAGACAACTAAGGAATGCATACTCATTCTGAATTCTGACTCCTGACTTCTGAATTCGGACCGGATAAAACTTCAGTATGAGTTTGCGGTTAATCTTGCAGGGAAAAAAACGGTGTGGTATAATTTTATGGCGTGTATACCATGACTTATTCGACGAAATGTCGTCGAGCAGAAAAGGGAAGAGGTGAACCCATTGAAGGAAGCAATCCATCCAAAATACCAGACAGCAAAGGTGACCTGTGTGTGCGGGAACACTTTTGAAACAGGCTCTACCCGCAAGGAGCTGAAAGTTGAAATCTGCTCCAACTGCCACCCGTTCTACACCGGATCACAGCGGCAGGTGGAAGTTGGCGGAAGGGCAGACAGGTTCCGCAAAAAATACGGCCTTAAGTAAAGTAGTATAGCTGGCAGAGCCTTGAGCTCTGCCATTTAATTAAGAAATGAGAAGTGAATATTATGTCTGATTTTCAATACGGGGGCCAGGCAGTCATAGAGGGTGTGATGATGCGGGGTCCTTGCGGCAGGGCTGTTGCGGTACGGCTGCCCGAGGGCGGCATTGCCGTAGACGAAAAGACGATAGAATCCGTTACAAAAAAATATCCCTTTTTAAAATGGCCGCTTTTGCGGGGCGTGGTGGCGCTGGTGGAATCCCTGCTCATAGGCATTGAAGCCCTAAGTTACTCGGCCAGCCAGGCGCTGGGCGAGGAAGAGGAACTCAGCAAGACCGAGATGGTGCTGACCATAGGATTCGCCTTTGCACTGGCCATTGTTCTTTTTGTGGTGGTGCCCACCGGGGCGGCCCACCTGCTAAAAGGGTATGTGCAGGGCAGCTTTGCCCAGAACCTGGTGGAAGGTGCTATAAGGCTGGGCGTTTTTCTGCTGTATGTCTTTCTTATCGGCCGTCTGCAGGATATAAAAAGGGTTTTTCAGTATCACGGCGCGGAGCATAAGGTGATCAACGCCTATGAGGCCGGTGACGACCTCACTGCGGAGAGTGTGCAGCGGTACAGCACCTTTCATCCCCGCTGCGGCACCAGCTTTTTGTTGATTGTACTGGTCCTGAGCATATTTCTATTTGCCCTCCTGGGGCACCAGGCGCTTTGGTGGAGGATAACCTCCCGGATACTTCTTCTTCCGGTTTTGGCCGGAATTTCGTATGAGGCCCTGAAACTTTCCGCCAAATATGCGGATAATTTTTTATGCCGGGTGCTTATAACGCCGGGCAGATGGCTGCAGGGGATGACCACCGGCGAGCCCGACGACAGCCAGGTAGAGGTGGCCATTTCGGCCTTCGGGGCCGTTTTAAAGGAGAGTGAGGACCAGGTCAATGTTAGATAAACTGGCCAGCCTGGAAACCAAATATGAAGAGCTGGAAAATCAGATAGGCGACCCGGAAATAATAGCGGATAACAGCCGCTGGCAGCAACTTGTTAAAGGCCACGCGGAATTGGCCGAAGTGGTTGGAAGATACCGTGAGTATAAAAAGACCCTGGAGGGGATAAACGAGGCCAGGGAGATGCTGGAGGGCAGGCTGGAAGCCGACTTTCAGGAAATGGTGGAGACCGAGCTGGGAGACCTTGAGGGAAAAAAGGAAAGCCTGGAAAATAAACTGAAGCTACTCCTTCTACCCAGGGACCCCAATGATGAGAAAAACGTCCTGGTGGAGATAAGGGCGGGGACCGGCGGGGAGGAGGCTGCCCTTTTTGCGGCCGACCTCTTCAGGATGTACACCCGCTTCGCTGAGCGCCAGGGCTGGAAATCGGATATTATGAACACCAGTTTCACCGACCTGGGGGGATTCAAAGAAGTTATCTTCATGATTGAAGGTAAGGGCGCCTTCAGCAGGCTAAAATTTGAGAGCGGCGTCCACAGGGTGCAGAGGGTTCCCTCCACCGAGTCGGGTGGGCGTATTCACACCTCGGCGTCAACGGTGGCGGTGCTTCCGGAGGCCGAGGAGGTGGATGTGGACATAAACCCCAATGAAATAAGGATTGACCTGTTCTGCTCCACCGGTCCCGGCGGACAGTCGGTCAATACCACCCAGTCGGCCGTTAGGATAACCCATATACCCACCGGAATTGTGGTGTCCTGCCAGGATGAGAAGAGCCAGCACAAAAACAAGGACAAGGCCATGAGGGTGTTGAGGGCCAGGCTTTTGGACAGGGCCGAGCAGGAGCAGAGGGATAAAATAGCCAGCAACCGCAAATCCCAGGTGGGGTCAGGTGACAGGAGCGAAAGGATAAGAACCTACAACTTTCCCCAGAACAGGGTCACCGACCACAGGATTGGGCTTACCACCCACCGCCTGCAGGAGATACTGCTGGGCGATCTGGATGATATTATTGAAACTTTGGTAACCACCGACCAGGCGGAAAAACTCCGGCAGGTAGATTAAACCTGCTTATAGGTACATCTTCCCGGTTGGAATTCAGAACCCAGAATTCAGAATCCAGAATAATTAGGCATTTCTCTAAGGTCGCAGACAAAAACTAATATACCATAACCATTTCTGAATTCTGGATTCTGACTTCTGTATTCTGACCGTGATGGAATACAGGAGAGTAATATATGAACATCAGCCAGTGGCTGCACAGTGCGGGAAAATACATGACGGAAAGGTGCCCCGGGGCGGGAAGGATTGACGCCGAGGCTATAATGGGCCATGTGACCGGCCTGGACAGGGTCTCCCTGTACAGAGACGGAGACTGTGCAATTACTCCCGGGCTGGAGGATACTCTTCGGCCTCTGGTGGAAAGAAGGGCTGGCGGGGAGCCGCTGGCTTACATTACCGGTAAAAAGGAATTTATGGGGCTGGATTTTGAGGTTTCGCCGGCAGTGCTCATCCCGAGGCCCGAGACCGAGCTTTTGATGGAAAAGGCCTTAGATATATTGAAAGCAAAAATGAGCAGCATGGATTACGAGGTGGGGCAGGGTCCTGTTGTTGCCGATGTGGGTACGGGAAGCGGTGCAATAGCTGTAACACTTGCGGTCATGCTTGATAGGACAAGGGTTTACTCCATTGACGCATCCGGGGCGGCGTTGGAGGTAGCCCGGCGGAACGCAGCCATACACGGGGTAGCCGGCAGGGTTTCATTTATTGAAGGTAATCTGCTGGAACCACTCAATGGTATGGTGTTGGGGGGGGCAGGCCGGTTGGATCTTGTGGCCGCCAACCTGCCCTATGTGCCTTCGCCTGAAATACCCCTTTTAATGGCCGATGTAAGGTTATATGAGCCCGTCCTGGCCCTGGACGGGGGGCTGGACGGGCTTGACCTGTACCGGCGCCTGATCCCGCAGGCCTGGGATCTTTTATCTGCCGGGGGGTATCTTTTGATGGAAATAGGCCCCGGCCAAGCGGGTATCATGCAAAGTATACTTGATGGAAAATGGGCGGTGGAAGTGTTGCAAGACTTGGCCGGCAGGGAAAGGCTGGTAGTTGCTGCTAAAAAGCATTAATTTACGGTCGGAATTCAGAATACAGGGCCAGAATGAGCAGGTAATCCTTTTTTGCTTTTTCCTGGCCTCGCCCTCAGAGCCCGGCCAAGAATATTCTGAATTCTGACTCCTGGATTCTGGATTCCGACCGGAGGTATTACCCTTAAGCGGAATAATGTGTTATACTACCTTCTGATGCGGGGTGTGGCAATATATGTGTTCGGATCGGAAGAAAACTGTTTTTTGGAAGGTAGACGCCATTTGCCCGGACCCGGAAATCATCCGGCAGGCCGGGCTTATTTTACGCCGGGGAGGGCTGGTGGCTTTTCCCACCGAGACGGTATACGGGCTGGGGGCCAATGCGCTGGACGTTTCCGCGGTGGAAAAAATATTTACAGCCAAGGGCAGGCCCCAGGACAACCCGCTTATTGTACATGTTTCCGGGGTGGACCCGGTGTATGAATACACATCTTTTGTACCTCAAAAGGCCAGGCTTCTTATGGAAAAATTCTGGCCGGGCCCCCTTACCCTTATCCTTCCGGGCAATGGGAAAATACCTGAAAAGGTATCGGGGGGGCTGCCTGATCTGGCCTTCCGGATGCCGGATCACGCCGTGGCCCTGGCGCTGATAAAGGAGGCCGGGGTGCCGGTGGCCGCCCCCAGCGCCAACCTTTCTGGAAGACCCAGTCCTACTGCCGCCGGTCACGTGCTGGCAGACCTGGAAGGGCGTATCGACGTTATCCTGGACGGTGGCCCGTCGGGAATGGGGGTAGAGTCCACCGTGCTGGACATGACCGGGGACATACCGGCAATACTCAGGCCCGGTGGAATTACCCCCGGCCGGATAAGGACGGTTACCGGAGCGGTGATCTTGGACGGGACACTGCTGGATAACGGAGAAACTCCCCCCAGGCCCCGGTCTCCCGGGATGAAATACAGGCATTATGCCCCGTCAGCGCCCCTTGTGCTGGTGGAGGGCTCCCCGGACATGGTAATGCGGGAAATCATTAAGCTTGCCGGAGATTATACCCGCAGGGGGAAAAAGGTGGGTATACTCTGCCGGGACGGGCAACAGGACCGCTATCCGGGTCTGACTATCTGTGCCGGGACGGATGACGACCCGGCGTCGGTGGCTGCCGCTCTTTATGCCGCCCTGCGCCTTTTTGAGGGCACCGGAGTGGATATAATACTGGCCGAAGGGGTTGAGGCCCGGGGAATGGGGCTGGCTGTGGCCAACCGTCTCAGGAGGGCGGCGGGGGGGAATATTATTAAGGTAAGGCATAACCAGGGAATACCAACTTTTACGAATAATGAGTCTCAGGAAGAATAAACTATGATGTTATAAAATAAAGTAAACGCGGGGAGTGTAATGTCGTTTCCAACCATTCTGCTGCTGGCTGTGGCCCTGGGCACCGACGCCTTTTCCATGTGTCTGGGAATAGGCATGACCGGGGTCAGGCGGGGGCAGATTCTTTTGATAAGCGTTACCATACTTCTTTTTCATATAGCTATGCCCCTGGCCGGCTGGTATGCAGGCCATCTGGCCGGGAGCCTGGTGGGCAGGGCGGCCGGGATAGCGGGTGCCCTGGTGCTGATGTACCTGGGGGCCAGGATGCTGTGGGACGTGTACAGGTGCGACCCGGAAAAACCACCTCTGGTGGCCCTGGTGAATACAGGGGGGCTTCTGCTCCTGGCGGCCAGTGTAAGCATGGACGCTTTAAGCGTGGGCTTTACCTTGGGGACGGTAAAGGCCAACCTGCCTCTGGTGGCCCTGGTTTTCGGAATGGTGGCCGGCCTGATGACCCTTGGCGGGCTGCTGCTGGGGCGGATACTGGGCCGCTGGGCCGGGGAGAAGGCCCAGTTGGCCGGAGGACTTATACTTTTGGGCATTGGAGTGAAATTAGTCGTATGATAAAGGTATTATTTGTCTGTACCGGAAATACGTGCCGGAGCAGTATGGCCGGGGCTTTTGCCGCCAGAGAGCTGGATAAAAGATCAGTGGGGAATGTTCAGATTATCTCTGCCGGAACCTCCACCATTTCAGGCCTGCCGGCATCGGAACAGGCTGTGGTGGTAATGAAAGAAGCGGGGATAGATTTGAGGCTGCACCGGACGACGGTTTTGGATAAAAAGCTGGTGGAAGAGGCCGACCTGGTATTCACTATGACCGCCGGCCACCGCCAGGCTGTTCTTCGCACCTGCCCGGAAGCCTCCGGCAGGGTTTATTTGCTGTCGGAATATGCCGGGTTAAAAGGGGATGTAATTGATCCATACGGAGGGGTCCTGGACACATACAGGAGGGCGGCCGACCAGCTTGAAACTATGGTGGTGCTGGCTGTGGACAGGCTCTTACGTGACTTATAGGTACTACTTTGAGGTTGGGAGAAATGCCTGTGAGTAAAGAGGGATATGCAGATTATTGTAGAATTTAAGAGAGTGTTAAATAACAACAGCGAAGGGAAGTTGAGGTTTTGAGGCTGGCAGTTGCGAGTGACCACGGTGGCTTCATTCTTAAGGGCGAGATTATCAGATTTTTACAGAATAATAATATAGAGTGCAAGGATTTCGGCACTTATTCCGAAGAGTCCGTGGATTACCCTGATTTTGCCCTGGCGGTGGCCGAGGCTGTGGCCGCAGGGGAATTCCAACTGGGCATAGTCTGCTGCGGCACCGGGATAGGTGTTTCCATTTCTGCCAACAAGGTTCCCGGAGTGAGGGCCGCCCTGTGCCATGACACCTTTTCAGCCAGGATGGCCAGGGAGCACAACGACGCCAATGTGCTGACCCTGGGCCAGCGGGTGGTGGGAGCCGGGCTGGCGTTGGATATAGTCAAGTCCTTCCTGGAAGGCGGGTTTGATTCCGGGGGCAGGCATTCCCGCAGGATTGCCAAAATGGGCGGCATAGAGAAAAAATACTGCCGGAAATAGTCTCTGCTTGAGGGTAATATCTCAGGTCGGAGAGGCTAAAGGGCAGTACCACTGGTCTCCGGCCATCCAGAAATGCACCCCTGGCTTCTCCGACAGAATAAAGCTATCAGTATAAGAGAAAGTGGGGAGGTAAGTCGACATGAGCTTGAAGGGAACCCTGTCCCGGGTGGATCCCGAGATATACCGGGCTATAAATATGGAGCTGGAAAGACAGCGCAACACACTGGAGCTGATTGCCTCGGAGAACGTGGTTAGCCAGGCAGTGCTGGAGGCTCAGGGATCGGTGCTGACCAATAAATATGCCGAGGGCTATCCCGGACGGAGGTATTACGGAGGGTGCCATTGCGTTGATATAGCCGAGGAGATAGCCAGAACCAGGGCCAGGGAGCTTTTTTCGGCGGAATATGTAAACGTTCAGCCCCACTCCGGGGCACAGGCAAATCTTGCAGTGTATTTCGCCCTGCTTAAGCCCGGAGACACAATATTGGGGATGAACCTGGCCCATGGAGGGCATCTTACCCACGGAAGCCCCCTGAATATATCCGGAAAATACTTCAATATAGCTTCTTACGGGGTAGAAGAGGAAACAGGGATAATCGACTACCAAAAGGTGGCCGAAACAGCCCGCCGCAGCAGGCCCCGCATCATAGTCGGAGGAGCCAGCGCCTACCCCAGGGCCATAGATTTTAAAAGGCTGAAAGAGATTGCCGACGAGGTGGGCGCCTACCTGATGGTGGATATGGCCCACATAGCAGGCCTGGTGGCCGCCGGGCTGCATATGAGTCCCATTCCTTATGCAGATATTTCCACCACCACCACCCACAAGACCCTCAGAGGCCCCAGGGGCGGTATGATAATCTGCAGGGAAAAGTACGGCCCGGCCATTGACAAGGCGGTATTCCCGGGAATACAGGGGGGGCCGCTGATGCATGTAATAGCCGCCAAGGCGGTAGCCTTCGGGGAGGCCCTCAGGCCAGAATTCAAGGAATACCAGGAAAAGATAATGAATAACGCCAGGACCCTGGCCGAGGCCCTTAAAGGCTTTGGTTTCCATCTTGTCACCGGGGGAACGGACAACCACCTTTTGCTGGTGGATCTCAGGAACAAGGGAGTAACCGGCAGGGCTGCCGAAGAAATACTGGACAGCGTTGGGGTAACCGTAAATAAAAACGCCATACCCTTTGATCCCCAGCCACCGGTTGTGACCAGCGGCATAAGGGTCGGCACCCCGGCGGTTACCACCAGGGGCCTCGACCAAAACGACATGAGGACTGTGGCCGGGATAATTGACCTGGCGCTAAGCTACGGCGGAGACAAGGCCCGTCTTGAAAAGGCCAAATCCATGTCCGCCGAGATGTGTGCTAAGTACCCGATATACTAAAAACACTATAAGCAAGTTAATCAGTAGGAATACAGAATTCAGAAGCCAGAATCCAGGTGCGACCGGGCAAGGTCGTGTGATTTAGCGGGTGGAACTCCCGTCCGGTAAGGCTTAACCAAGCCACCGGTAGCGAGTCATGGATGTAAGGAAGTAATTCCTTGCATTAAGCGTTGACAGTCA
>JAMCVT010000089.1 GCA_023475565.1 Actinomycetota bacterium | reverse complement strand
ACCTCCCTGTCAAATCCAGCCTCCCTGACCAGAAACTTATTTTTAGTTATAAAATCAATGAAGGCATCGGTATCGTAGCAGGCCATCCTGAAAAGGCGTCTGATAACCCCGTCCAGGGCGGCCTCACCGGTAAATCTGACAATCATGGGAATGTTTTTGAAAGAAGCCTCAATATCCTCATAGGGGTCCATCTCCTGGGACTGCATCCACTCCCTTACGGTCCACTCCCTGCTTTCATTCAGCCCCAGGCACTTTTTGCCGTCAAAGGCGAATTTGTAGGAGCCGGGGCCGGCTATGTCCACAGGAGCCATACGGCAGGACCAGGGCCGCACATCATACACTGAGCATCCCTTTGCTGTAACAAAGGGGCATTTCAGCATGTCCTCCTCGTTCATTTTGAGGTATACCACGGGAAATATAACCATGGGAGGCCCTATCTCCATGGTGTGCTTTTCTAAAAATCCGGCTGAGGAAAGGCCCAGCTTGTTTTTAATACGAAAGACATCGTAAGGGGTCAGAAAAATGTTTATGTCTCTGCAGCACTGACCGAAGCAGGGAAGATCCCCGCGGCAGTCAAACCTGAATTTTTCTTCCGGACCGAAAAACCCGCTTCCCGGCATCTTACTCCCGTTATTTAAGTCCATTTAATCCTTTCCCTTTCCAATCCAGCTGTGAAACACCTTATTTTGCACGTATTGTCATGTTTTTAAATAATTCCATATAGCTCATAATTTCTACAGATTACCCCTGAAAACCTTCAGGAATCCTCTTCCGTCACCAGAATTCCCTTTACCCTATCCATCAGGTTAAAGTCTTCCCTCTCCCCCTCATCGTCTTTCACCAGTGGTCCGAAGCCAAACCCGGCGGCCAACTCGGCAAGAAAAACCTTCAGCGCCTTTATGCGTCTGATGTAAAACTCCTCGTGCCCCACGTCCTCCACCGGAATGCCCATTTTGGCCCGCAGCACCTCAGGACCATAGAGAAAGGGCATAATCATCCTGGCAATCCTTTCATTCATCCAGCGCCTGGACTCCAGTACCCCGCTTACATAATCTATCAGCTCAAAATATATATCCGAACGGTTGTAATACTCCAGGGAACCGGCGTCATCCAGCCACTCTTTGAGGGTCCACTGCCTGGCGGAGCCATGTCCGAAACAAAAGGACTGCTTCTCCACCATAAAATATTTTTCCTCCTTGCCGCCATCCGGAGTAAACCGCACTGCCCGGCCCACCGGGTATGTCCTGCAGTTCCTGGACCTGGCCGGGTAAACAGCGCACCTGCCCCCCTCCAGCATAAAGGCGCACGGGCCCCTCTCGGCGTCAAACAGTTTGACATAGGGCCACTTTGTATAGGGGTCCTCCTCGATTTCACAGTACTTTTCCAAAAAATCTTTCCCGGTCATACCCAGGTGGCGGGCCATGACCTCCACATCCCATGGGTCCAGCATTATTTTAATGGTATTGCAGCACCTTCCCATGCAGCGGTCGTCACACTCAAAATTGAAGGCATCCCCCATGCCCAGTTCTCCGGCGTCTCCCCTTTCTATGCTTTCAACAATATCCCGGTGCATTTTAAGAGACATCCTCTCTACCTCCTCACTTTATTTCCCTTCCGGCAGTTTTTCTTTATTTAGTATTTACCGCCGTTACAGTATAGTGCATAATTAAACTAGTCTGATAAAACAATCAAGGCAGGTGATTCCAGTGTCAGAGCGCCGTGGGGTGCTTTATAACCCCCAGAACGGCCGGGTGAAAATAATAAAACATTCCGGCAATCCCCTGGTATTAAATGAATCCTCCTGACTGTGCAGAAGCAGAGTCTCCCAGGGCTGGGAGTTTTACCCGCTGAGCGCGGCCGGAGTAAAAGACCTTGTTTATTTCGATGGAAACTGGTATATACCTTCTTCAGACAAAGAAAAACCTGTACAGGGGATACCTCCAACAATTTGCTAACCCAACTCAACTCACATTGCAGGTGCATTGCAGCACACCGGTAAAGATAAACAGACAGGTCGCTATTGGGTAAATACTCTAATAGCGACCTGCCTTTAAGGAAAGAAGAAATATTCTATTGTGCCGCTTATCTTACTATATTGGAGTTTCCCTAACTCCGGACTTCGCGTATACTGAAGTTGATTCCAAAACTACACTTTTCTCAGCATAACGTCCATGGCGTATACCTCTGCCTTGAGAAAGGGCTCCTCCAGCAGTCTCTCCAGTAACCCAACGAGCCTGACCATGGGCTTCAGGCCAACGGCGGCCACCGGCTTCAGTTCCCCGGCCACCTGCGCGGCAGTCTGCAGGGCTGCCGCCGGCATCTCCTTCAGGTACGCCTCGGCAGCAGACAGGGACCTGGCCAGTGACCCGAATATTTCCCTCTCGGACATAAACACACTGTCTTTTCCCACCAGCCCGGTGATGTGGGCCTTTTCCAGGGACCGGTATATACCGGGCCTTACCCCGCTTATTATAACCTTCCTGCCCTCTTTGGAAGATCTTTTTACAAAGTTCTCAATTATCTCCAGGGATGTAACGTCAATTGATGAAACACTGCCCATGTTGACCACCATTACCCTTGACCCCACGGAAGAAGCCCTCTCCAGTTTCTCATCAAGGTCCATGGACGACCCGAAATACAGGTCTCCCCCAAGGTCAATGGCAGTTACCGAAGATCCCGCAGCAGTGGACAAATCTGCCTCTCTGAAGCCGCCCGGACTGTCGCCCTCCAGCAGCCGCACTCCTGCAGCCCCGGTATTCTTAAGATAAAGCGCTATGGAGATAATTACGCCTGAATATATGGCATATTCAAGGTCCGGCGCCAGAATGGTGGCCAAAAAGGTAACCACCAGGACGGCGGCGTCATTTCTGTTGGAGGTCAGCACCTTCCTTACCGCGTTTTTATCGATCATTGAGTAGGCCACCACCATTATGACCCCGGCCAGGGCCGCGCTGGGTATGTATTTGGCATAGGGGGCCAGGAAAAGCAAAATCACCAGCACCGCCACACCGGCAAGCACCCCGGCAAGCCTTGTCCTGCCGCCGTTTTGATAGGCTATGGCCGACCTGGTGAAGGAACCGGAACCGGCGATACAGCCCAGGAACGAGCCCCCCATATTGGCCACACCCTGCCCTATAAATTCCTGGTTGGAATCAAGCTTCTGCTGTGTCTGGGCGGCTATGGCCTTGGAAATGGACACCGCCTCCACCAGTCCTATTACGGCTATAACCGCGGCGCCCCCGGCCAGTGAGCCCATCATCCCCGGATCAAAGCTAAGCATCTTAAAGGGGGGAATGGCCGAGGGTATATTTCCGGTAAGCTTTATCCCAAATCTGCTCAGGTCAAGCAACATGACGGCCGCAGCGCAGAACACCAGTCCCAGGAGCGCCCCGGGCAGGTTTTTGTTTATTTTTTTAAGAAGAACGTTCACCAGTATGGTGCCCAGGCCCAGCCCAAAGGCTATGTAATTTATCTGATCAATATGCTCCACTGTAAGAACAACCTTCTCGATGGTGGAGAAGTGCCCCTTGGGCAGGCTTATGCCCAGAAGCTGGTTGAACTGGCCCAGGGCTATGATCACTCCGGCCCCGGCGGTAAAGCCCACAATAACCGAGTGAGAAACGTAGTTTACCAGCTTGCCCAGCTTAAGCACACCCATCAGAAACTGTATGGCCCCCACCATAAAGGTGAGCATAAACAGCATTTCATAAAAATTCTGCTGCCCGGCATACAATCCCATTGTCCCGGCTACCAGCAGCGATATGGCATTGGTGGGGCCGGTGGCCAGGTGGTTTGAATTCCCGAAGGCAGACCCCAGTATGGCCAGCACTATAGCCGCGTACAGCCCGTAAACCGGTTCCACCCCGGCGATTATGGCGTAGGCCATGGACTGGGGAAGGGCCACCACGGCCACTGTTAGGGCTGCCACAATATCGCTCCTCAGGTAATCCTTCCTGTATGTAGTTATTGTTTCATATAAAGGAAAATAGTTTTTGAACATACTCATCACTTTCTATTTATTTGGTTATATATATCACATGATTTAATGTCTTTTAATTCATTTAACATGGTATTATGATCCCCTTAAGAACAATAAACCTTTATTCATGCTGTATACACCTCCGTACGGCAAAGTGATTTATTTAATATTCAGTAAAAAATAAGGTTAATTTGACATCAAGTTATTTCTATTTAAATATTATTTATCCTTCTACTTTTTTTAACAATAATAAATTCTTATAAATGGTGGCCACAATTGTGGTTATCTATTAATTATTATAATAATAATAGAATGAGAACAAACTGCAACGTCGCAATAAAAAGCACAAACCCCTCCTTAAAGAGGGGGTTTGTCAAATATATCTCAATTTTTATCATAACCTATACTTGTTTTAGCCGGGCCGCGAACTTTTTAGGGCGTATATCATTATCCTTCCGGTCATTTCCCTTCATTATCTCAGCCCGGAATACCTCGGCCTCGTAGAACGGCCTTTCCAGAACCTTTTCAAACCAGTCTTTAACAGCCTTAATCATTGATATCATCTCCTGTACTGGAATATCTGTGCTTTGATTTTATTTTATAACTTCATGCAGCAATATTAAACAGAAATACGTTTAATTGTCGCTTTGTCTAGGCAAAAGTTTCACAAAATCCATTAGGCTGGGATAAGTTTTCACAAAGGAAGGAGGCTGTTGTCCTATGTCTGGCCTTCATGACAGTATTCCTCAATAAACCATTTTTAATTACCTGTCCCGGAATACACGTTTAGACGGCAGGCATATTTACCCTTATTGACCGATCAAATATATATTCAGTATAATTGCCATATATAATTATATCAGGGAGATATGAACTATGAATACACAGGCTTATCCGGATCTTGACCTTCTGGTGGCCAGCCACGGGCACCTCTGCCCGGGGCTGGCCATGGGCTACCGGGCTGCCAGGTATGCCCTGAAAATGGTGGACAGAGGCCCGGGCCTGGTGGTATATTCCGGCAGCGGCGGCTGCCCCCTGCACGCCATCGAAATGCTTACCGGCTGCTCCCGGGACAGCGGCACGGTGATCACGGCGGACGGTGAGGGCTGGGCCTTTTACGACAGCCAGTCCGATGAAGGCCTCCGCATAACCCTCAAAAAGGAGCTGGCGGGCCATATAGCCGGGGACAGGGACAGGAACACAAAGCTGCTGCTTACCCTCCCGGATAACGCCCTTTTTGACCTGGAGGCCTTCAGCCCTCCAGGAAGCGGTGACGGCGGCGGGGTCTAATACTATGAACGCTGCGGACCTGATAGAAAAAATAATGGCCAGCCGGCACTACCGGGGCCAGATTGCGCACATTGAAACCATCTCCCACCGCGGGTCAGTGTACGGGGAGCTTTCCTCCCCTCTCCACCCGCACCTGCAATCTGCCCTGCGGGATAAAGGAATAAATTCTCTTTACCTGCACCAGGCCAGGGCCGTGGAAAAAGTCCGGAGGGGCAGGCATATTGTGGTGGTTACCCCCACCGCCTCGGGTAAGAGCCTGTGCTACAACCTCCCGGTGCTGGACCGCCTGCTGCAGGAGCCCCGGGCCTGCGCGCTTTATCTTTTTCCCACCAAGTCCCTGGGCCGGGACCAGTTGGAGGGCCTAAGCCATTTTGGCCTTCCCGTAACCGCCGGCATATACGACGGAGATACCCCCGACGGCGAAAAGGCGTCCCTCAGGGAAAGGGCAAATATAATAATAACCAACCCGGATATGGTCCACCGGGGAATACTGCCCAACCACCTGAAATGGCACCGGTTCTTTACCAACCTCCGGTATATTGTCATAGACGAAATGCATAACTACAGGGGAGTATTCGGAACCCACACCGCCCACCTGATCAGGCGCCTGAGAAGGATATGCAGCCATTACGGGTCCGACCCCGTTTTCATACTCTGCTCGGCCACCATAGCCAACCCTTCGGATCACGCCAGCCGCCTCACCGGCCTGCCGGTGTCGGTGGTGGATGATAACGGGGCCCCCAGGGGAAAGGTTTCTTTCGTGCTGTGGAAGCCGCCCCAACGCCTTTCCTATATAAAGGAAGCCGCCTGGCTCTTAGGCCTGTGCATGGAGAACAGGTCCAGGACCATAGCCTTCTCCCGCTCCCGGCAGGTGGCCGAGCGAATACTGAGGTTTGCCAGGGGACACCTTGGCGAAAAAAAATCCGGAAGGCTTATGGCCTACCGGGGAGGATACCTGGCCGCCGAAAGGCGGAAAATTGAAAAAGCCCTTTTTAGCGGCTCCCTGATGGGGGTGGTTTCTACCAACGCCCTGGAGCTGGGCATTGATGTGGGAAACCTTGATGTTTGCATAATCGCCGGCTTTCCCGGCACTATTGCCTCCACCTGGCAGCAGGCGGGCAGGGTGGGCAGGCAAAACAGTGATTCCGTGGTCATATTCATAGCGGTGGAAAACCCGCTGGACCAGTATTTTATCAGAAACACCCGGGCCCTTTTCGCCCGCCCCAGCGAACACGCCATGGTGGACCCCGCCAACCCCTACCTCCTCATGGGCCACGCCCTGTGCGCAGCCCACGAAATTCCGGTCACCGGGGAGGACCGCCTGCTGTGGAATGATGCATTCGGGGATGTGCTGACACTGCTGGAGGAAGACGGGCTTCTGGTGCTGTCGGAAGGCATTTACTACTACAACGGCCAGTTTTACCCCTCCGAAAGGGTGAGTATAAGATCAAGCTCCTCACAGAACTATCATCTCCGGGACACCGGCAGAAACAACCGCCTGGTGGGCATACTGGACGGTTCTTCGGCCCTGTCGGAGGTTTATCCGGGAGCGGTTTACATGCACCAGGGAGGGACTTTTATTGTCAGGGACCTTGATACCGAAACAGCCACTGCCTACATGGAGAGAGGCGAGACTGACTACTACACCATGTGCCACAGGGAAAAGAGCACCGAAATAATTTCTGTAAACAGGCACAAGGAAATAAACGGCCAGCGGGTGTATACCGGCCAGGTCAGGGTCACCACCCGGGTGACCGGCTATGTGAAAAAACATGAGATTACCGGACAGGTAATGGGCGGGAGCGAGCTGAACCTCCCCGAACAGGTAATGGAGACCACCGGCACCTGGATAGTGTTTGAAGACCTGGCGGTAAAAGAGGTAAAAAGGCATGGCTATGACCTCATGGGAGGACTGCACGCCATGGAGCACGCCTCCATCGGGCTGCTTCCCCTTTTCGCCATGTGCGACAGGAACGACCTGGGTGGCCTTTCCACCATCAGCCACAGCCAGACCGGAAGGCCCACCGTGTTCATACACGATTCCTGCCAGGGAGGGGTGGGCTTCAGCGAAAAGGGGTATGACGAAATAAAGGGACTGCTGGAAGAAACTCTTAAGGCAATTTCTTCGTGCAGGTGCCCGGACGGCTGCCCGTCCTGCATACAATCTCCCAAGTGCTCCAACTTCAACCGCCCGCTGGACAAGGAGTGCGCCGTACTTTTACTGCGCCTGGCCACCGGAAAGCCTTACAGATCCCCTGCCCGTCAAAGTCCCGGACCGTTCGGAACAACTGGGGAAAACCTCAGGCGCAGCCTTAAATCTATACTGGGAATGAATGAAATATGAGTATTTTTGAACGGCTGAACAGTATTAAAAACAGGCGGGACACCTCCGGACAGGAAAAGGAAAAGAAGTGTTTAACGGCGGAGCTACCGGGAGGAAGGGAAATTACCGGCTCACTGGGCCGGTTTCTTTTGTTTGAGAGCACTGTCCCGGGCAGCTGCCATTACCCTCCCCCGGCCGGGGGCCTGACCGCAAACCTTAAGCTAATCAGAGGTATAGGCCCGGTGACCGAGGAAAGGCTGAAAAAAGAGGGACTGGTTAACCTGGACAGCCTCTTAGACCACCCCCGCTGGGGCAGCCAGGCGCTCCTGGTGAAAAAGCTGATCGAAGAAAAACGGGCCGCGGAAATAAGGGGACTGGGGGCGCCGGACCGGGATTTACTAAGTTTTTTCAGTCCCCAAGACATAGTCTTCCTGGACATAGAGTCCACCGGACTGTGGTCCAGCCAGCCGCTGTTTTTAATCGGCCTTCTGTACTGGAACGGCAAAGAGATGGAGGTGCAGCAGTTCTTTGCCCGCCACTATAGTGAGGAAAAGGCCCTATTGGAGGCCGTCCACAGGCGCCTTAAAGCCTTCGGGGCAATTGCCACCTTTAATGGCAAGCGATTTGATATTCCCTATATTGAAGGCAGGTCGGTAGAACACAGGCTGTTTCACCGGTACCACCACTTCCAGGTAGACCTCCTCCACCACGCCCGGAGGCACTTCTCCCCGGTATTCCCGGACTGCCGCCTGGCCACCCTTGAGGAAAGGGTCCTGGGGGTAATCAGGAAAGACGACATCCCCGGACACCTTATCCCGGAAACCTATCACAGGTTTATACGGTCCCGGGACCCCGGCCTAATTCTTCCGGTCATAAGCCACAACAAAACGGACCTGCTGTCAATGGCCCGGCTTTTTTACCTGGTGGGGGAGAAACCGGTGGAAACAGCAGCCCTTAACCAGGAGGCAGGAGCATAGACATACCTGTAATATGCTATTCCTTACCCTTATTTCCCCTGCGGCGGCTCCCCCTCCCCACCAGCCTCCCTCTTACCAGCGCGTTTTCTCCAAACCTGTCCAGCAGGCCGTCCACGGCGCTGTTTAATTTCTTGCTGCGGTCTTTTTCCCGGTCGGGGAAAAGGGCCGCCGGCAGTGTTTCCCTGTCCGCCAGGCGGCTGGTGGAAACACCTATGAGCCTCACCGGAACCACCCCGCTCCAGTTCCTGTCCAAAAGTTCTTCAGCCGCCTTATAAACCCTGATCCCGTCACTGGTATGGCCGGATAGGGCCGTGGCCCTTGTCACGGTCTTCAGGTCGGGATATTTAATCTTAAGTGTCACCCCCTGGCAGACCATGCCCTGCCTCCTTAAGACCCGGCAAATGTAGTCCGACATGTCCAGCAGATTGTCCAGAAGAACCTGCCGGTCAACAATATCTGAGGGAAAGGTAATCTCCCTGCCCACCGATTTGGCTTTCCTTTCCGGCGTTACTGGTCTGGGGTCGATTCCCCTGGCCATCTGGTAAAGACGCTCACCGGCGACACCAAACTGCCCGGCGAGATACCGGCAGCTTAGCCCCTTAAGGTCGGTAACCGTTTTAATCCCTATTTTCTCCAGTTTTTCAACGGTTTGGGGACCCACCCCCCAGAGGGATGATATGGCCAGGCCCGCCAGGAACCCCTCCACATCCCCGACAACTGTAAGTCCTTCGGGCTTTTTCCAGTCCGAGGCCAGCTTGGCGATAAATTTGTTGGGGCCGACGCCCACCGATGCCGTCAGGCTCAATGCGCTTTTTATGTCGGCCTGCACCATTTTCCCTATGGCCTCTGCCCCACCGAACAGCTTCAGGGAGCCGGTCACGTCCATAAAGGCCTCGTCCAGGGATACCGGCTCTATGACGGGAGTGTACCGGCGCAGAATATCCATAAGCTTCTCCGAAACCAGGGCATATTTTTTATGATCCGGGGGCACCAGCACCAGGCCCGGGCAAAGTCTTAAGGCGGTGGCAGTGGGCATAGCCGAACGGATACCGTATCTTCTGGCCTCGTATGACGCCGTGGCTATTACCCCCCTCTCTTCCGCCTTCCCGCCTACCGCCAGCGGCATTCCCTGCAGGGCAGGGTTGTCCCTCTGCTCAACGGAGGCAAAAAAAGCATCCATATCCACATGTATTATAACGGTGGAAGCCATAGGCCTTACCCCTAACATGAATATTTTTATTAATTATCCGGGTGTTTAAATATACATTTTATTATTCTATGCCTACATTATATACTTGAGTAAATAATATATAAATTATATTATATATTATAAGTGGAGACTAATTACCAGCAGATTTACCTTTATTAACGGGCTAAATATTGCTGCAAGGGATTATGTTTACCGGGAGAATTACATGACGTACCACGAAAGCATATTATTACAAAAACTAAAAGCAATATCACTTAAAGACACCGGCGGCAGTAATGAGGAATTGGCCTTATTTTTAACCAAAACGGAAAATATAACAGGTATTCACTCCATCAGGGTGTCCGGTTACGCAGTCATAACCGCCATGGAAATGGGTCTGCCGGAGGAATTGATAGCCAGCCTTCATGTATCGGCACTTCTGCATGACATAGGCAAATTACTGATACCTCATCATGTTCTTTATAAAACCGGCTGCCTGTCTGAAGAGGAAACGGCACTGATACAGGAGCACCCGCTGCACGGAAGCAGCATGCTCAAAAAAATTGAGCGGTACCGGCAGTATTGCGATATAGTGCTCTATCACCATGAGTTTTTTAACGGCCAGGGATACCCCCAGGGGCTGTCCGGATCTGATATTCCGCTTCTCTCCAGGATAATCGCGGTGGCCGATGCGTACGAGGCCATGACATCAGACCGCCCGTACAGAAAAGGGTTTTCACACAGAGAAGCAGTTAACCGGCTCAGGATAAGCCGGCATATACAGTGGGACCCGGGCATTACCGATTCTTTTTTGCAGGCCATAAAAGGATTTTCGAGCGGCAGCGGGATAAAGAACGGAATAATAAACGAGTTGTAATATAGCTGCTTTTGCCAAACTACCGGAGATAGGCTGTAATTATAGAATATTAAAGACATTCTTTTGATGCATTAATAACTGTTTCAGTCAGTTGTATTGTACTACTCTTTGCAATTATTACAAAACAGGCAACCTAAGTGGTCTGTTTCCTCTATGGTTAAAAAACATTGCGGCATGGCAGTCTGAATGGCAGCGGAAGGCCGTTAAAATATAAATTGGGCCGCAGTGTCTGTAAAATAGATTCAGCTTTAAAAAGTCTATTTTTGCAGCAAAAAAATGCAAAAATTCTGTCAGATCAATGATTCTGAGGATCTTAACTAACTTTAGATATCGATAATCAATTCTCAGCATGTAAATTATTAAAATAACATTGACAATAGTGTTATCTTTGTTTAGAATTAGCAAGTGTAATATTTTTCTTCAATGAAAGGAGTTGACTACATGTCCTTTGAAATCTATAAACCACGTGGCGAAAGACAAGAAAAAGCCCCTATAGTATCTTTATCCAAAACATCTATAGTACTTAATAACGTAGCAAGAGAAAAAATAGGGACTTCCCGGATTGAACTGGCATATGACAGAAATGGCAAAACAGTTCGTATCCGCGGTGTTGAAGAAGGTGGCATGGAGATTAAGAAGACCAAAGTTTTTGGCAAGGGCTTCTTCAACCAGTTCGGTATTAATAGAAAGGGGAAATTTGAGGCAAGTTACGAGCCTTCCGAAAACTCTCTTTATGTTAAGCTATAATAGCATAATCCCGCTTTTCCAAATGCGGGATTTTATTTTTCCAGCCATAATTCCCATAATACACCCATACTAAAACCTCACACACCCACATCCCCTGTTATTCCAGATCTTATAATCCCACAACATCTCTTATTTACAGAAGGACTATTACATTTATATATAGAATTTATCAGTAAGGCATGGCATAAGACCTGCGATAAAAACAGCGGCGGAATATGCATTTGGGCCATTCCAAAATTGATATATGGAGGCATAGAGGAATGACCACTTTTAGATTAAATCAAAAGATATATGTCTCAAAGCCGGAAAATAGGGGAACGTATATTTCAGCCATAGAAAAAATAGAGGAAAAAAAAGAAATAGCCATCGCTCTTCCCCTGTCCCAATCCTCCTCGCTGCCGGTGAGGATTGGAGACCTGCTGACCATAAGAGTGCCGTCGGATTCGTCCAGCATGGAGTTCACAACATCTGTCAAACAGGTACTTATAGAAAATGTTCCGGTGTACGTGCTTGAGTACCCCGACCGGATTAATAGGGTTCAGCTGAGAAAACACGTGCGGGTTAATATACTTTTGGACATTCAGTACAGCACGGTGCCCCGTTCAGGAGAGAAGCCGGACTATCGAAAAGCCACGGCCCTTGATATAAGCGCCGGGGGAATGAAGATATCGGTGCCCGGTGAAATAGGGGAAGGTGAAACACTTCTGGTGGCATTTGAACTGCCCGTTAAAGCCGGGGCTCACAGCTTTGAACTGGAAACCAGGGTAATGCGCTCTTTCAGAGTGGGAAAAGCTGAAAGCAGCGTTTACCAGCTGGGGCTTTTGTTCACCAGCATAACCGCCGCCCAGCGGGACATGATGTTCAACTACATATTCAGCAGGATGGCCGGGCTGAGAAGGGACGGAAAGGCCTGACCGGCCTTTAGTCCTCCATATACCTGAGCATTTTTGACACCTGGGATATAATGGTTTCAACCCCCACCACATTAAACCCGCCCTCGGGAATAATTACATCGGCATACTGCCTGGAAGGCTCAACATACATTTCATGCATGGGCTTTACACTCTTAGAATACTGGCTGAAAACTGCCCCCAGGGTCCGGCCCCGCTCCTCCAGGTCCCTTTTTATCCTTCTCATAAGCCTTATATCGGCGTCGGTCTGGACGAAGACTTTGAGATCAAGGAGATCCCTCAGCCCGGGGTAATGAAGAATCAGTATGCCCTCCACCACAATTACCTCGGCAGGTCCCAGCGGAATCATTTCTTTTTTCCTGGTGTGGGTGGTAAAATCATACTGTGGTATTTTTCCCTGCTCCCTGTTTTTAAGGCCCACCAGTGTTTTTATCATCAAATCAACATCTATGGAACCGGGATGGTCAAAATTCAGTCCATTTCTTTCTCTGAAGGGCACATTGCCCCTGTCTATGTAAAAACAATCCTGCTCTATCAATATCGCCCTGTCCAGAAAGGCCCCGGCCACCGCTCTGGCCACCGTGGTTTTTCCCGATCCCGTTCCCCCTGCAATACCAATTACTATAGGCAAAAAAATCTCCCTCCCCGTATTTTATATTTCTATACAGCGGGAACGTATACCTCCTTATACTATTTACCTTTTCTGCTCTTTTTCCGGCGGGGGCCCTCATCAACAAAAAGAGACGGCTGGTGCACAGCCTCCGGGTAAAAATAATTGTACCCGTTCCCCGGCCTCCTATAAAGCTTTATTACATGGCTGTAATTGAACCTGGACCGGCAGCAAATATATTTCAGAAGGTCTTCCCGGTTGGGAAATTTAAACTGCATGGCCCTGTATTTTCGAAGCAGGCCGTGGTATGACGTAACCACTTTAAGGTCGGTGAGGGTCAGAAAATCTTTAATTAAATCATCCTCATCGGTATAAACCACCCATTCACCGGTGGGCAGCGCCCATATATCATTCAATTAGCTATCACTCCAGCCCGTAAATAAAAATATCGGGACACAGTGCCTGCACACTGCTATATATATAATAACTGCTGTAAATTTATAAGAACAATGTTTTTTTGCACCGCGCCTGTGGCCCTCCCGAAGCAGGAAGGATAATGAGTGCTTTAAGCAGTATAAAAGAGAAATAAGGGCAATGACAAAACTGTAATAATTATATCACGGCCTGGCGGGATGTCTTAAAGGAGGTATTTATGCTATACAATGATATTGCCCTCCGCCTTTCCGGGCGGCGGCCCACCATCGTGGACGAATCGGCGCACCCTTTATCGGCGGTGCTGCTTCCACTGGTTAACGAAGGCGGCAGGGAATATGTACTGTTCGAGGTAAGGTCGCAGAACCTCAACCGGCAGCCGGGAGAAATATGCTTTCCCGGTGGCAAAGTGGAAAATGGGGAGCGGACTGACCCCCTGGTGGCGGCAATAAGGGAAACAAGCGAAGAGCTGGGCATTGCGGGCAGGGAAATAGAGGTATTGGGGCCCCTGGATATACTGGTTACGCCCCTGGAAACCATGGTCTACCCGTATGTGGGCAGGATTGACATCTCCCACATCCGGCCCAATCCAAAAGAGGTTGAAAGGGTGTTTCTGGTGCCCGTCCATTTTTTCCTTGAGACCCCCCCCCTATGTCACCTGTGTTGAGGTGTCCATCAGGTATGACCGGGACTTCCCCCTGGAAAAAGTCCCACCCATATACAAGGACGGCTGGCAGGTCAGAGGATCTTATCCCATGTACTTTTACGAGTACGAAGACTATTTCATTTGGGGCCTTACCTGCAGGATCTTGCACAATTTCCTCCGCATATGCTGGCCCGGCCACCCTATTTTTGAAGAGCCCATGAAAAAATGGAAGTGACTCATGCTATAATAAACATGGCAGGAAAACCGTTATCAATTTAAAAATCTGCTGTTATTTTAAAAAAACAGTGATTTTCTCCCTTTTTCATGATATTCTATAGGCAAAATCTGAAACGGGGTGATGCGCTATAAATGAAAAAACAGATAAAAAGAAGAACGATGCTTTAAGTCTTGAAGAGCTTATTGACAAACTAAAGGAACAACTGCTTGTTGAGGGGACCAGAAAGGCAGATGAGGATGACCTGGGAAGTATAGTGAGACACTGGCTGAATGAAGACAAGAGACACTAAAATAAGCTTATTCTGATATTCTTACCGGTCGGAATACAGAACCCAGAATTCAGAATTCAGAATTCAGGTTTAGGTGTCTGGATTCCGCCATCGGGGACATTCCTCCGACCCCAAAGCCTGTACCGATCGGGGACATTCCTCCGACCCCAAAGCCTGTACCGATCGGGGACATTCCTCCGACCCCAAAGCCTGTACCGATCGGGGACATTCCTCCGACCCCAAAGCCTGTACCGATCGGGGACATTCCTCCGACCCCAAAGCCTGTACCGATCGGGGACATTCCTCCGACCCCAAAGCCAGTACCGATCGGGGACATTCCTGTCTTAAAAGAATTATCTAGACTTCAGCAGGTGTGTCCCCATTCCTTGTTCGGTGTGTCCCCTTTCCGCTGATGGTGTGTCCCCATTCCTCTAATTCCGGCGTCTTTTTAGAACCAATAGTCCGGATATTTCCGCTCACTGGACAGGTTATTTACCAGCACAGCTATAACCACCAGGCAGATAATGCCGATGCCTACCGGTGAAAGTATAAATCCGAAGCCCTGCCCGTTGTATACCGCCACAAAGGCCGTGGCTCCCCCCGGCGGGTGCAGGGTCCGGGTGACGGTCATGGCCAGAATGGCCGCAGTCACCCCGATAGCTATTACCCACCAGGAGCCCCCTAAAAGATGGAAGGAAGAGACTCCGGCCAGGGCTGATATCAAATGGCCCCCTATTACATTTCTGGGCTGGGCCATGGGAACGTGGCAGGAGGCGTAAAGAAGCACAGCAGTGGCCCCGAAGGATGGAAGCAGCAGCGGCAGCCTGTAATAGGCAGACAGAAGGCAAATAAGGCCCAGGCCGGCAAGACTCCCAAAAGCGGTGACCAAAAGCCCTGTCCAGGACAAACCTGGCAGGTCCCGACACCTTCCGCCCTTCATCTTGCAGAAATATTTTTTTACCAGTACAGAGGCGCTGCTATTCCTTTCAGCCTGTTCCGAAGCCCGGTCCATACAGTGATCCCTCCCCCGTAACTTATACCATAGTACACCGCAGCGCCCCGGGATTCCACCATACTTATCACCCTTTTGGTGTGTTTTGGATCACATTAAAGGGCCAGCCCTCAGCTTTGACAGCCCATATACCTGTCCCTTCTTAAAGGCGGTCTCCCCTGTTCCTTCCCCCGTTTTACTAAAAATTAAAGTATTGATAACCCTCACTTAACATTCATATGTCCTGCTTTTAACAATTCTTTTATATCCTTAGTCTAGCAATGGGGGTGTGGTGATGCCTGTGATACTGGTGGTGGATGATGAGGCCAATATTGTCGAGCTGTTGAAATTCACCCTTCAAAAAGAGGATTACAGGGTGATTTCAGCCATGGACGGCCCCACCGGGCTGTCCATGGCCGCCGAATACCTTCCGGACCTTATTATTCTCGACATAATGATGCCCGGCAGGGATGGCTTCGAGGTGTGCAGGGCTCTGAAAGCCAGCCCCGGAACAGCCGGCATCCCGTTGATCATGCTGAGCGCCAAAAGCGATGATATTGACAAAATTCTGGGACTGGAGATGGGTGCCGACGACTATGTGACAAAACCCTTCAGCCCCAGGGAATTACTGGCCCGGATAAAGGCCAATCTGCGCCGCCGGCAGTATATGAAAGAAAGCCTGAGCTGCTCCGGGCCCCAAAGGGAACTTGTATACAGCAATCTGGTTATCCGGCCGGAGAATTACGAGGTGGATCTGGGCGGCAAAAGGATATACCTGTCCCCCAAAGAATTTGAAATACTGGAAGTACTGGCCTCCAATCCGGGAAGGGTTTTCAACCGGGAGATGCTGCTTGAAAAAATATGGGGGTTTAGTGAACTCAGGGAAACCAGGACGGTGGATGTGCATATAAGATATTTAAGGCAGAAGATAGAAGAGGATCCTTCCCACCCGTTGTTTATTGAAACAGTACGGGGTGTGGGCTACAGGTTCAACGACAAACCGGCCTCCGGCTAAAACCGGAGGCCTATGCTTATACTGAAATTCTTAATAGCGGTATACCTTGACCACACAGGATTTGACATGCCTGAAGATATCCCGGAAGGCATCCAGCATGGACTGGTATATGGCAGAGGATTCCGGGGTGCATATGCCGTTTATAAACCTGTCCTCATGCTGTCTGGTGAATCTGAAACAGTCCCCTATCAGCTTGTCTGCCTCGGCCTCCAGCCCGGTCCTGTTATTTTCGCTGCGCTGGCTTAAGTAGCCGGTGAGGTCGTCCAGCAGTTTTTTGCCTCCGTCAAAAAGCACATTCAGTTCCTGAACAGCCCAGTTGCTGAAAAGAACACTCCTGTTAACCTTGTCATGGGTGGCCCGCATAATGCTCTCAAGCCCCAGCCTTATATATTCAAGATCCCTCATTACTTCATATTTCCCGGCCATTTCTTTGGCGGATGCTCCACTGATAAGGGGCATTTTAAGTACCGTTTTTTTCATGGAACTGGCGGTGGAAGCACTTAATTTTTCCACTTCGAAAAGGTATTCCTCCCGGTGGCGGTAGAAATCATGGGCTATTCCATCCAGCATGTTTTTTAATTCCATGCTCACATTGTAAAGATCCCTGCTGCTTCTTTCATTCATATGGATCATCCCCTTTCACTCCAGGCTTTACATTTCTTCTATTATACCTTCGGGCAGTCAAATTTCCAACAATCAACTGATGTAAAGACAGAAAATATGTTTGACCTGGCCATTGCTTGAGTGAATTTTACAGGTTAAACTTGTAGGGGGGTAAGTCCCCGTTTCAAATACTGTACGGAGTTGAATGTTTATGGTGGTTTTACAGGCCTCCAATATTATAAAATCTTTTGGCGCCAGAATGATACTGGAAGAGGCGTCTATTACCCTTCACGCCGGTGAGAAGGCCGCCGTGGTAGGGCCCAACGGGGCCGGCAAGACAACCCTTTTAAAAATTATCACCGGTGAAATGAGGCCGGATACCGGAGAAACAGTCAGGCCGGGCGGGGCCACCCTGGGCTGCCTGGCCCAGGAAGGGGGCCTTTCCCCGGGGTTGACGGTCATGGAAGAAATGCTTTCAGTATTCTCATCCCTTATTGAACAGGAAAAGACCATGCGGAATATGGAAAGGCTGATGGGAGAAAAGGAAATACTACAGGACCCCCAGGCATTTGACCGTATATCCGGGGAGTATTCCACCCTTACTGAGGCTTTCAGGAACAGTGGGGGCTATGAATTCCGGGCCGGTATCAGGTCTGTGCTGCACGGCCTCAAATTTGGGGAGGAGTACCACCAAAGGGCCGCCGATACTCTCAGCGGGGGGCAGAAAACCAGGCTGGCCATGGCCAGGCTGCTTCTTTCCCGCCCCGATGTGCTGGTGCTGGACGAACCCACCAACCACCTGGACATGGAGACCCTGTCCTGGCTGGAGAAGTACCTGCAGTCATACCCGGGCTCAATACTGGTGGTATCTCACGACAGGTATTTCCTGGACTCACTGGCAGATACCGTATATGAGCTGGACAGGGGCAGGCTGCACAGGTACCCGGGCAATTACAGCAAATTTATTACTCAAAAGGCCCAGGACAGGGAAAGAGATAAAAAACTTTACGAGAAGCAAAAGAAGGAGATTGCCAGAACCGAGGACTTTATCCGCAGGAATATAGCCCGGGCTTCCACCACAGGCAGGGCCCAGAGCAAAAGAAAGTCCCTGGAAAAAATGGACCTTATAGAAAAGCCTGTAGAATTGAAAGGAGCCAGCTTCTCCTTTTCTATAGAAAGGCCCAGCGCCCGGGAGGTGCTTGCCGCCAAGAACCTTTCGGTAGGCTACCGGGATAACCTGCTGGTCTCGGACATCGACCTGCTTATTGAGCGCGGTGAGCGGGTGGCCCTTATAGGGCCCAACGGGGCCGGCAAATCCACCCTGTTAAAGACCGTGGCCGGGATTATACAGCCGCTGAAGGGCCACCTGACGCTGGGGGCATACGTGGAAACAGGCTATTACGACCAGGAGCAGGCCAGGCTGGCAGGATCCCACACGGTGCTGAACGAAATTTGGAACCGCTTCCCCCATATGGATGAAAAGGATGTGCGGAACCTCTTAGGCAGTTTCCTTTTCAGCGGGGATGCTGTGTTTAAGACAGTGGACAACCTCAGCGGAGGGGAAAAGGCCAGGCTGGCCCTGGCCGTAATCATGCTGTGGCGGGCCAATTTTCTCCTTATGGACGAGCCCACCAACCACCTGGACGTATACAGCCGGGAGGTGCTTGAAGAGGCGCTGCAGGGCTATGACGGGACTATCTTCTTTGTTTCCCATGACCGCTACTTTCTAAACAAGCTGGCCACCAGGGTGATTGAAATCACTCCCGGGGGCCTGGCAGGTTTTCCGGGCAATTACGACGACTTTCTTTCCAAAAGGAGCCGGATGGACTCCTCCGGCCCATCCACACCGGCCCTTTCAGAGGAAAAAGAGGCCGCCCGCCTGTCCTACCAAAAAGACAAGGAAGCCCGGCGGATGGCTGAAAAAATGAGAAAAAGGGCCTCCGACCTGGAAAGCGCCATAGAAGAAACGGAAAGGCGCATTATTTCCCTGGAGGAGGAAATATACCTCCCCGAGGCCAACCGGGATTTGGATCTTTTACTGAAAAAAAATGCCGACCTGGAAAGATACCGTGAAGAGCTGGATTCTCTGTACACCCAGTGGGAATCGGTGACGGAGGGCCTTGGGAAAATCTAACTTTAAAAAAAACCAGGGGCAATTTATTATAAATAAACATTTATTTAATGTATAATATTGACGGGGATTCTGGTACCGCCTGTTGCACAGCAGGCTCACCGGGGGGGTTGGCTTACGGATACCCTGGAAAATATGAAAAAAAGCTACTATGAAGATATATCCAACTTCAGCCTGGCTGCCGAGGCCATTGTGGATGAGCTGAAGGATTTTATCGCCATGTTTCGCATCGGCCACAGGCTGCAGGTAAAGCAGTACCCTCTTTACCGGTTTGAAACACGGGTGAAGTCATGGGAGAGCATAGCCGACAAGCTGGCCAGAAAGGATCAGTACAAAAACGCCGCTTCCCTGGACGACCTGCCCGATATAATAGGTATTTATATAATTGTTGAGCTGGACGAGGATGTGGAAAAGATGGTCCGTCTCCTGGAAAAGGAAAAGAATGACCTTTTCAGGTTCACCCATATAGTGTCCCTCACCCATTATCTGACCGCCCACGAAAACGGAAAGCACTCTCACCATTTCGACGGCATTTACGCCTGGCAGGAAACCAGGTTTAATTTTGAAGTACAGGTCCGCAGCGAGGTAGAAAACCTCTGGTCCAACATCGAGCACATGTCTTTCTATAAAAACAAGGTAAAGAGCCGCAACGACAGGATACTGAACAGGCTCAAAGAGCATTCGTACAACCTTCTCCTGCAGGCCGACGAGGTTTTAAGCATACTGCGCCGGGAAAGAATGAAGAACGATATGCTGGACCTCAAGGAAAAGATGATGGACGCCCTGGAAGGCCTTTTCGACGGGATAAAAATAAGGGACGTGGAGGCCATCTCGGGATATATGTACGAGTGCTGGGCCATGCCCTTTGAAAAAATGACGGTGGAGGACTTCGAGCACTTTTTCGCCTCTTCGGTAAAGGTGGATGACCAGGCGGTATCGGAGCTGCTGGAGGTATACAAGCCCGAAAGCACCCACCGGAGGCTGCACAAGTACCTTAAAGACAACATGACCATAAGCGACAGCGTAATACTCAGGATAGGCATTGCCACCAACGAGCCCGAAGCCGCCGTGGAGTACCTGCTGATGGACATGGAAGAAGCCTGCTGCAAATCCTGCGGCGAGTGGGTGGACTACAACGACGCCGACTTTTTCGCAGCCAAAGTAGACATGCGGGGAGATTTCTACTGCCGTGACTGCGCGGAAAAGCTCCTCAAATACTGCGAGATCTGCGGCAATGTGCTGACCAGCGGGAAAATCTGCCTTTCCTGCACCTCCCGGCTGAGCAACAAGAAAAAATAGCCGCCGTTCCTGCGGCGGGAGACGGGAGGATTAAGTATTCCTCATAAGCTATATGGCTTTCTGTCTATGGCTAAGTCGGGCATGCAAACTCCCGTCTCCGTTTACCGTCTCCCGACCGAAAAGCAGTGCCTTATAGCATTTTACGCCGCACTGGAGTCTATTTTCTTATCTCCCTCACAGTCAAAGGAAAGGGCTTTTTTAGGACACCGCTCTACGCAGGTTGAGCACCTTATGCAGTCGTTGTCTCCCATGACACCCCGGGCTGCGTAGCGATAAGGCTCCAGCTGCATGGGGCAGACCTTTGAACAGGCCTGGCAGCTAACACAGCCCTGTCCTATCACCAGAGATCCCCTGCCCCTGGAAACCCAGTTTCCCAGGGTGCCCATGGGGCATATATGGCACCAGGTGCGGGGGTGAACAGCCAGGGCCAGTATTATTCCACTATTAGCACCATTTCCACTGCCCAATCAGGTTTTTAATCACCGGCATCATCCTGTCGGCCCTTCTTTCGCCCTCCCTGATGAAATGTTTGCCCTCACGGAAGCTGTAACCGCTCAAATCAGGCCTCTTGACATCTATGACCACATCTGCCCACTGGTTCTTGGCCAGGGCAACCTGTTTTTTGGTGGCCAGGTCAAAGGTACGCATAATGGCCAGCACAATATTTTTGGGCGGCCCGGGCTGATAGTGAAAGTCACTAACCGATACCGCAATGACTATATTGGCCCCCATGGCCCGGCATACGCTGGCCGGAATCATATTGACCGTCCCCCCGTCAACCAGGGTCCGGTTAAAAAGCCTGACCGGCTCAAATATGGCTGGTATGGCAGTGGAGGCCCTTATGGCATCGGATATCCTGCCCTCCCTTATGACAACCTCCTCTCCGGTGCCGGAGTCGGCCGCCACAACAGCCAGAGGTATATTCAGGTCATGAAAGGTTTTATCCCCGATAAAACTATTCACCAGCAGGCCCAGCTTTTCATTGTTTAAAAATGCCTTCCCCGGTGGTATCACCGGGGTGGCCACCCTGGACCACCTCAGCCTGAGGGCGAAATCCTCTATCTCTTCCACTGACCGGCCCGCCGCCAGGCATGCGCCCACCAGTGCCCCGGCGCTGGTGCCGGCCACCAGGTCAACCGGTATATTGTTTTTCACAAGGGACCGGATTACACCTATATGGGCCATGCCTCTGATCACCCCGGCGCCAAGGGCCAGGCCGATTACCGGCCTCCGGGAAGGGTCCGGAGCTTCTGCCCGGCACTCCCCGTCTTCCCGCTGAACCGAAGGCTCATCAGCAGGGGCTTTTCGGTCGGGATTTTCCATTCTGATAATACTGCAGAGTGTGTCTACCACCTGCTGGTTGAAATCCGGAAGATCGGCCATAAGCCTGAGGAGCCCCTCTCTGTCGGTTCTAATCAGCGAGGCGAAATTCACCGCCGCATAGGTGGCATTTGATTCTGTCCCGGTAAGGCAGGGCACCTCATTGAAGTATTCTCTGTCAGACATAACGGCAAGAATATTCTTCCCGGCTCCCTCCGGGTAAACCTCCACCCGGCCGGACCTGACATAGAAGAAATGGTCACATTTTTGTCCCTGGATGATGATTTTCTGGCCGGGCTGAAAGTCAACCTGCTCACCCATATCTTCCATCCAGGATTTTAAGTTCTTAAACCTTATCTTCACTGGTCCCCACTCCGTTTCAATTAAAAAACCGGCGCTGCTGCCGCTTAATTTAATAGACAGCAAAACTATGCCTGCAGTTCCGGTATATATCTATAATACTCCAGTGCCCCGGGATTTGCCAGGGCGTCCCCGTTCAGAACCGGAATATTATGAATAACATTCCAGTCGCCAGCATGGCCGCCACGGTTTCTATACATATTGGGCATAAAGCCGGCCACCCTGATTTTTTGTATGTTCCCAAAAGTCAAACTATTTGCCGCAAAAAATAACTGTCAGTCCTTCACCGTAAGGCACACGCAGCCCGCCAGGCTTGGCCCTACATGGGTGCCCACCACAGTGCCCAGCCTGGTATCTACAATCTCGGCGCAGTCAAAATTCTCCCGGAGGCCCTTTTTAAGCTCCTCGGCCCCTTGCGGGAAATCACCGTGGGTTACCAGGCACTGAATCCTGGCGCCATACCCGAACTTTTCCCCCAATATGGATACTATCCGGGCCAGGGCCTTGGATTTCCCCCGCACCTTCTCATAGGGGCAGACCAGCCCCCCGCCTATGGTCAAAAGGGGCTTTACATTTAAAAGAGTCCCCAAAAAGGCCTGGGCCTTCCCTATGCGCCCCCCTTTCTGGAGATATTCAAGGGAATCCACCATGAAATAAACTTCCAGGTCGCTGCTCCACCGGCTTACAAGGCCCATTATCTCTTCCCTGGTCTTTCCCTCTTCAGCCGCCCTGGCGGCGTTTAACACCATTATGCCAAGGGCTACTCCGGCCATTCCGGAGTCAACCACTTCCAGCCCCGGGTAATTGAGCATGGTCCTGGCCAGGTTGGCCGACTGTACAGTGCCGCTCATGAGGCTGGATATGTGTATGGATATTATTTCATCCCCGGACTTTACCAGGGGGGTATAGCACTCTACAAATTCCGCCGGAGAGGGCTGGGAGGTGCTGGAAATCTCTCCTTCAGCCTGCCTGCGGAAAAACTCTTCAGAGGTAATCTCCACCCTGTCCAGGTATACCTCCTCACCAAAAAAAACCTTCAGCGGAACAACGGTTATATTATACCTTTGAACTATATCATCAGGCAGATCTGCCGTACTGTCGGTAATAATGCGCAGTTTTCCCATTTTTATCTTCCCTCCGTGCTATTCGGCGGAAATAATGAACTGATAATGGGGCTGTCCTCCATAGTGCAGTTCAATTTCGAGGTCCCGGTAATCCTTCCTCAGCCCTTCGGCCGCCGATTCCGCCTCACTGCCGAATATCCCGGCGCCGTAATAAAGTGTCAGAATTTCATCGTCTTCTCCGGAAAGGGACTTAACCAGGCCGCTGACCACAGGGTACAGCTGGGGACCCGAGGCCAGTATCCGGTCATCCACCACGGCTATATAGTCCCCTTCGGATATGCTGAACCCGTCCATCAGTGTATCCCTGACCGCCCTCGTTACCTCCCCGCACTTTATGCCTTCGGCAGCCGAAGACATCCTGCGGGCCACATCGTCAATTTCGCCATATGGGTTGTGCACCAGCATGGCAGCCAATCCCTGGGGTATGTTGAGGGTTCTTACCATTTTTACTTCTTTGCCGGAAATTTTTGCGGCCTGCTCCACCGCCATTACCACATTGCTATTGTTTGGAAGGACTATTACTTTATCAGCCCTTACCCGGTTAATGGCCTCAAGAATAACCTCCGTGCTGGGGTTCATGGTCTGGCCTCCGGATATAACAACATCGGCGCCCAGGCTTTCCATTATGTTGACAATACCCTCACCCTGGCCCACACTTACTATTCCCAGCGGCTTTTCGGGATCAGCCGGCGCTTTGAGCTCCCTGTGCTGCTCCTCCATGTTGTTTATCTGCACATTTTTCAGCGCCCCGTACCTGAGGCAGCACTCCATTACCAGCCCCGGGTGGTTGGAGTGGATATGAACCTTGGCGGTCTCATCATTGCCCACCACCATGAGGCAGTCACCATAAGGGGACAGCTCCCTGCGCAACTGGTCCAGGGGAAGCCCCCTGCCCCTGACTATCATTTCGGTACAGTAAGTAAACTGGATGACCTGGGTTACCTCCCGGGCCCTGGCTATAAATTCCTTCTGCTGGGTGGCCGCCAGGTCGAACAATTCAAGCTCCTGCCTGGCTGCCGCCTTTTTCAGGGCGTGCAGTATGCCCTCCAGGATCACCACCAGCCCCCTGCCCCCGGCGTCAACAACCCCGGCCTCTTTAAGTATGGGCAGCAGTTCCGGCGTTTCGGCCAGGGCCTGCTGGGCCTGCCGGTAGGCGTGAAACATGGCCCGCAGCATATCATACTGCCTTCTGACACCCTCTTCGAAGCCGGCCGCCAGCCTTTTGCAGACCGTCAGTATAGTGCCCTCGGCCGGGTTCATCACCGCCCGGTAGGCGGACTCCGAACCTTCACTGAAAGCAGCCGCCAAATCAGCCGTGTTTACCCTGTCCTTGCCTTCCAGCGTTTTGGCGAAACCGCTTAAAATCTGAGACAGGATAACCCCGGAGTTGCCCCTGGCCCCCAGAAGGCACCCCTGGGCCATGGCAGCCGCAATTTCTCCGGCCGCCGCCCCCTTTTTCTCCCTGGCCTCCTTTACACCGGAAAGGAAGGTCAGGTACATGTTGGTGCCCGTATCCCCATCCGGAACTGGAAAGACATTGAGGGCGTCAATTTCAGATTTGTACTCAGCCAGCAGGTTGGCGCTCCCCACCAGCATCATAAGAAGCTCCTTGCCGTTAAATGAATCAAACCCCATTATGCATCCTCCGGAGAAATAGCTATACGCAGTAGCTAAATTCGCCGTTATAATTTTAAATACCTTTTTCCGGGAGGAATTTTGACATAGTGATTGCGGAGTCCGGGGTCATAGTATTATCCATATATCATGTCTGCAATAAATAATACGTTTAATCCTTCCCGGCCCGCCATAACACCAGGGCCGGCAGCATGTTGGCCGACCGGGTCGGAATGATTATTCTCCTTTTGGGAAACCTGTCGGCCACCACCCCGGCTACAAGGGAGAGCAATAGAGCAAAAAATAAAAAAGGGGCTGCCGCCCCTCGGGACTATTGCGTCCCTCACCCTGCAACAAAGGGGGAACTCCCCCTTCTTAACCCCCCGGAAATTATCCACATGGCATAATTTCCTGGTGTATTAAAATTAAGTTGTGGATAAAAAAGTAGATTCCCCAGTGACTATGGAAATAGTGAAGTACCTTGCCGGGAACTTCAATAACCACCCTTTGAAAGGAGGTCCACGTCACATGGGGAAATCTAAAAAACATATTCGTGGTCGTAAAGGTGAGTACTTTAGCGAGCAGATCCGAGGAATCAACCTGGAGCAAGTTCTTATCGTTGCCATAGATGCCGCCAAGCACCACCAGAAGGCCCTAATATGTAATTATTTCGGTGACGTTATTGAAGATTCCTTTTTCTTTGCAACTAATCTTGAGAGCAACCAATTGTTAGTGCAAAAGCTCAATGGGGCTAAGGAACGTACTAATGCGGTCAAGGTGTTCATAGGGATTGAGTCTA
>JAMCVT010000144.1 GCA_023475565.1 Actinomycetota bacterium | reverse complement strand
TCATGGCCACAATGCGAACATTATCATGCTGGGCGAATTCCCCTTCTTTCCGCTCAGCCGCCTTGAAACACTTCAGGCAGCCCACACAGCTTATGTCTCTTATTTTGGCGCAGGTGATTATTGCTATTTTAGCCATTAAACATCTCTCCCCCCGGATTTTTTAATCTGATTATCTATCTATTCAACGTACATATGTCTGAAACCTCCGCAAAAAACAATATTTTATCCCAGGCAAAAGAATCAATTATTCTTTCTTTCCAATGAATTTAAGCCCAAAAGGGTCCCAGCGTAAAAAAACGCGGGAACAGTCCCGCGATGTAAACTTTTATCGCATTTAAAAACCCGGCAGCTTATGCAGGCCCAGTAGCTTGGCCGAATGAGCACCGACACAACAAGAAAGGCCCTAATCCAACTGTCTCCCTCGGCTACAGAAACAGCTGCCAGGTAGGCCCCAACGTACCGAGGTTCTACTAACTCATTATAATAACTGAAGCAACCAATTTAAAGTGGCTATTGGTTGTTTCCAGTAATTCTCCCAGACTGATTACCAAATAGAAAACGCCTTCATACTCATGACATCCGTTTTCTTTTTTATTGAACCCCTGTTCCCATTCCACATCAGTTACCACTAAATTATACCAGTGTTTCTTATATTTAAAATGTGCCCTTATCTGAGTTCCGCTTCCATGTGGCTTTTCTTTTTTTTCAAACATGATTTTATTTAACTTTACCAATGTCAGGGAACTATCAACATTTGACTGGCATTGCTCAACACTGAGCCTATCAGAACTATTACAGAAAATGTACTCTTCCTTTCCGCAGAAATTTTCAAGTTCTTCCGCCGAAAATTTACCTTTCTTTTCCCAATATTTCTTAATATCTATTACCCAGTTTTCAGGCTGGTAATATAGTGGCTCTCTTTCTATAACAGGTATTTTTATTATATCCAGCACTTTTGCCGGATGACCACTTATATAAGATATATCCCCTATTGTAACTGCTCCACCACCTCTCCTTACAGGTCTAATCCACTCCCCTGTTTTGCAATCTAATCCTGCAACGCAACGTCCTCCCGGCTTTCGTGAATTAGTTAAACAAATAATTGTAAGATCACCCAAAAGCACAACCCCCAAAATACAGGTCTTTTATAAGTGATTTATTTTCATATCCGGTTTATCACCAAAGTAATACTCAGCAACAAGCCTCCTGTGGCATTCATCTGCCTTATCTTCCGAACACAAAAGACAAATATTTGCTATTTGGCTGGCAATAATTTTCTTGTAAGGGTCCCGGCTTGCCAATATTTCTTTAAACTTCTTTTCATAATCTGCCCAAGTTAATTTCTTGTTTTTATAATCTTTAAGTAATTCCTCCGTAGGTGCCAGGTCAGGTATATGTTCATAATTAATACCTACGAGATTAAGGATATACTCCAAATCTTCTTTTTTTGAATACCCGGCCAATTGTGAGGTATTATTTAGGCGAACATCTATTATTTTTTTAACATCAGCAATTTTCAACCTTGTAATGAACTTTTTGAGGTTTTTTTTAGAAAAACCTATAGTATGAATAACCATTTTAATCGCTCCATTTTTTCTAGAATAAGGCTAACTGAGTGTAATTATCAATGTTTGTTTTTTCTTTTTGGTATTCCACAACATCTACATCATATCCTCGTAAAAAATCACCAACAAGAGTTCTATGACAGTATCTACTATCGCTGCAAAAACAAACCAAGGCAATGATTTTACCTGCTTTCGCTTTTAAATAAAGCTTTCTAAGTGCGTTGAGCTTAGCCTCCAAATTCATTTCTTCAATGAATCTTTTGGTATATAATTGCCACCATTCTTCAGGATGCTTCTGTTTCCATTCCATAATATACTGGTGGAATAACTCAGGACTAGGTGACAATTCAGGCACCCTTATAGCCCCTGTCACATAAGGGCCACTTCTTGTTATTTGCCAAACTTCATCACAAACAATATTCTTTAATGATGAAATACTTGCAGTAATAATATATCCTGTTAAATTGTTTTTCAAAGTATCCATCTCCCAGGATTTTATACTTTACCTGCCTACTCATATTTTATTCCAATTAAACGTTATAGTAAAATTTTTTTATTTTATACCTTTTATTATATACAAAATTTTTTAACTGTTAAAAAAGAGAAATGCAGGATACCTTCCTGCAATTAAACAAATACCTGCGGTGATAACCTCCGCTCTATGGTTCCCCCGCCCACCAGCAGGTCTCCCTGGTAGTACACCACCGCCTGCCCGGGGGTGACCGCCTTCTGGGGCCTGTCGAAAACCACCCTGACCCCTCCGCTCTCCAGGGGGGAGATTTGGGCAGGCTCGGGCCTGCCGTTGTAGCGTATCTGGGCCTCCACTCGCAAGGGGCCGGACAGGCTGGCGAAGGGAATAAAATTATTGTCCAGGGCCACCAGGCCGTGACAGAGCAGGTCATCCTCTTCCCCCAGCACCACCGCGTTGCGGCCCGGGTCTATGTCAACCACGTAAATCCTGCGGCCGGCAGCTATCCCCAGTCCCCTGCGCTGACCTATGGTATAGTGGGGAATCCCCCGGTGGGTCCCCAGCACATTGCCCCTGGTGTCCAGGAAAGGGCCGGGCTTTATCCCTTCCGGATCCCTTTCAGAAATAAAGCGTCCGTAATTGTTGTCGGTAACGAAGCATATCTCCTGGCTTTCCTTTTTACCGGCGGTGGGCAGGCCCCTTTCGGCGGCCATCCGGCGCACCTCATCCTTGGTATAAATACCAAGGGGCATAAGAGTCCGGGCGATCTGTTGCTGGGTCATGTTGAAAAGAACGTAAGTCTGGTCCTTCTTCCTGTCCCGGGACCTGCCAATGCAGTACCTCCCCAGTTCCCCGTCCAGATAAAGCCTCGCGTAATGACCGGTGGCCACAAAGTCGGCCCCCAGAGCCAGGGCCTTTTGCAGCAGAGTCTCAAATTTGACGTACCTGTTGCAGGCTATGCAGGGATTGGGAGTCCTGCCTCGCAGGTACTCCTCCACAAAATAGTCGATAACCTTTTTCTCAAAGGTCTGCCTGAAATTCATAACATAATAGGGAATATTAAGTCGGTTGGCTACTCCCCTGGCATCCTCCACGGCCGAAAGGGAGCAGCACCCCACGTAGTCCCCGTCAACCTCGGTGACTTCCGGGTCCCATATCTGCATGGTTACCCCTATTACCTCGTAGCCCTGCTCAAGTAAAAGGGCGGCGGTAACAGAACTGTCCACACCGCCGCTCATGGCCACAATTACTTTTTTTGCTACAGCCAAATCATCCACCCACAGTTATTTGTTTTGCTTCGCCTTGTAATCCTCTATGGCAGCGTGAAGGGCGTCGGCAGCCAGGTTGGAGCAGTGCATTTTTTTGGGGGGAAGCCCTCCCAGCGCCTCAGCCACCATCTTATTGCTTATTTTAAGGGCCTCCTCCAGGGTCTTTCCCTTTACCATTTCAGTAACCATGCTGCTGGTGGCTATGGCCGCCCCACAGCCGAAGGTTTTGAATTTCACGTCGTCTATTACACCCTCATTTACCTTCAGGTAGATCTTCATTATATCCCCGCAGGTAGGATTGCCCACCTGGCCTACGCCGTCCGCGTCCGGTATCTCTCCCACATTCCTGGGATTCTCAAAATGGTCCATAACCTTTTCTGTATACATAGCACCGGCCTCCCCGCTTATTTTAATTTATACTTTTACAAAAACCTCTTTTTACCTTCTATGTCCTGCTGCAGGAACTGCTGACCTTGCAGGCCGCGCAGTCCGAATTCATAGCGAATTCCGTTTCCTGGTCCAGGGGGGACATGGCCCGCAGCCTTTCCACTATGGGAGGCATTACTTCCATAAAATAGCTTACATCTTCAGGCTTGTTGTCAATCCCCAGAGTGAGCCTTATAGACCCGTGGGCCACCTCGTGGGGTATGCCCATGGACAGCAGAACGTGGGAGGGCTCCAGGGAACCCGATGTGCAGGCCGACCCGCTGGAGGCGGCCACCCCCTTCATGTCGAGGCTTAAGAGCATTGACTCGCCCTCGATGAACTCGAAGGTAAAGCTGGCATGGTTGGGAAGTCTTAAGGCGGGGTGCCCGGTAAGCTTAACACGGCTTATCCTGCCGGTGACCTCACTGATTAAGCTGTCCCTCAGCCCCTGCAGGTATTCACTTTCCAGCTCCATGTTGGCGGCGGCCAGCTCAGAGGCCACACCCATGGCGATTATCCCGGGAACATTTTCCGTGCCGGCCCGGCGCAGCCTTTCCTGGGCGCCCCCGTGCAGGAGTGTCTGGCGCCAGCGGGTGCCCTTGCGGATGTAAAGGGCGCCCACCCCTTTGGGGCCGTATATCTTGTGGCCGGAAATGGAAAGCAGGTCCACTTCCAGGTCATTAACATCCACCGGTATTTTTCCGAAGCTCTGCACAGCATCGGTATGGAATATTACTCCCCTGGAGCGGGCCAGTTTTCCTATTTCCTTTATGGGCATAATGGTTCCCACTTCGTTATTGGCGTGCATTATGGTAATAAGTATGGTCTTGTCGGTAATGGCATTAGCCACATCTTCCATGCGGACCATGCCGTATTTATCCACCGGCAGTATGGTCACTGTAAACCCTTCCTTGCCCAGGGCCTTTACTGTGTTCAGCACGGCATGGTGCTCCACTGCCGAGGTTATTATGTGGTTTCCCTTGTTTTTATTAGAATAGGCCACCCCGTGAATGGCCATATTGTCCGATTCAGTCCCGCCGCTGGTGAATACTATTTCATTGGCGGTGGCCCCTATGGCCGCGGCCACTTTATCCCTGGCCTCCTCCAGCGCCTTTCTTACCTTGCGCCCAAAATAATGTAGGCTGGTGGGATTGCCGTAATTTTCCCCCTTAAGATACTCGTACATGGCCTTTGCCACCTCGGGCCTCACCGGCGTGGTGGCGCTGTGGTCAAAATAAATCCTGCGCACCGAATTTTTCCTCCTCCATGTATTCAAATGTTTTTCCTAATACAGCTATTATTCCTTACACTGCCTATTTTTTTCCTCATCCCTGCACATATCTGCAAGGCTTATGGAATCCAGAACCTGTACTATACTGTCACGAACTCTCTCCCAGACGGTCCTGGTTATGCAGAAGTCGGCCTGGTCACACTCTGCCGTCTTCAGCTCGCTGACACACTCCACCGGCGCTATGGGTCCCTCCAGCACTCTGATAATCTCACCCACACGGATTTCTTCCGGGCTGCGGGCCAGAATATACCCTCCCTGGGCGCCTCTGACGCTTTTCACCAGCTGGGCCTTGCGCAGCATGGCAATAAGCTGCTCAAGGTAGTGCTCGGATATATTCTGCATTTCAGCGACATTTTTAAGAGGTATGGGACCGGCCCCATATCTGGTGGCCAGATAGAACATCGCCTTGAGACCGTAATGTCCTCTGGTTGAAAGACGCAATCCCCCACCTCCATGCCAATCCATACTGTTTTACTCGGGATTAAAAATATAATAGCACGGGCCACCCTGGCCGTCAATAAAAAACCCGACCAGATTAGTAAGAATTAAAATTTAAAATTTTTCAACCTCTCCAGCATATTATTAATGTCCTTCTCCTCCCCGCTTTCCGAGGGGGTGTAAAACTCCGTGCCCAGAAGGTTGTCCGGCAGGTACTGCTGCCTGACATAGCCGCCCGGGTAGGCATGGGGATATTTATAATGGTTTTTCTTACCGCTCCCGGCCAGTTTCTCCAGCCTGAAATAGCCGGAGTCCCTGAGGTGCTCGGGAACACCTGCGGCCCTTAAGTCTTCCACTGCCT